>DASSJE010000369.1:0-13687 GCA_035691365.1 Terriglobia bacterium | reverse complement strand
AGGTTCGGTATTCTTGTGCACAGGAGATTTGCCATGACTCACCCAAGAGTTCTCGCGCTCACTACTCTGCTGTTGGCTGGGACGTTCCTCTTCCTGCCGTTTGCGGAAGCACAAACTGAAAGCAGCGGCCTCCAGGCCTGGGAGGTGAGCACCGGCATGCGGCTCACGCCCGCCAGCATGCAGGAGGAAAAAAGCGCTGGAGCAAGCGCCGAAGCCTTCCGAAACGAAATCGTCTCCATGCAGTTTGCCGTCCGCTCTGCCAGCGACCTCAAACCCTTCGCCGCCTCTTGCGAAGCAAGCGGAGCCTCCGGCGCGAGGCAGCTTCCCTGCTCCTGGGTCGAGGTCCGCTATCCCGGTTACGTGCCGGTGGTGGAGCGCGGGGAGGCGATGGCCGATCCGCTGTTTCCGTCTCCTCCTAATGAAATCAAAGCCAACTGGACGCAGGGTGTCTGGCTCACTGTTTCCGTTCCGCGCGATGCCGCCGCAGGGGACTACGAGGGCGGGCTTGAAATTCGTGCCGGGGCGGAAAGCAAAAGGTTTAAGCTTTCGCTGCGCGTGCTCGATTTCACCCTGCCCGGCATGGTCCAGGGAAATTTTGATCTCAACATCTGGCAGGACCCGGCAGCCGTGGCCCGCGTGGCCAAAGTGCCGCTATGGTCACCCGAGCACTGGAAGCTGCTGGAAGCCTACACGCGCGATCTGGCAGCGCACGGGCAGAAGGCCATATCCACCAGCATCATTTCCGATCCCTGGCGCTCGCAGACAGGCTTTGTTTATCCCTCTATGGTGCAGTGGAATTTCCCGGGCGTTTATAAGGAAGGCGAGGCCTCCAGGTTCCAATTCGATTTTTCCGTGCTCGACCGTTACGTGGAAATGATGATGAAGGCGGGAATCGACAAGTCCATCCAGTGCTTCTCGATGGTGGACGGCCCGGGGAGGACGTCACTCTGCAACATCGGATACACGGACACCCAAACCGGAAAGATGCGCATCTGCCCCACTCACGTTGGCGATGCAGCTTACCGCGACGCGTGGGGAGCTTTTCTTCCGGCGCTGGTGCGCCACCTCAGGCAGCATGGCTGGCTCAGCCGCACGTACATGGGCTTTGACGAAAAGCCGCAGGCCATCATGGAAGGAATACTCAGCGTCCTCAAAGCCGACGCGCCGGAACTGAAAGTTTCGCTATCAGGAGGAAGCTCCAGCGAGGAATCCGCGACGGTTGGCGACCTGGTTCTATACTATGGCGCGCTGAGGCGCCGCGATGTCGTGCGCAAACTGCTGGAAGAGCGGCGCGGGGTGGGGCCGACCACTTTCTATACGGCCTGCGGCACCACCTCACCGAACACTTTTATTTACTCGCCGCAGTGGGAATCCCGGCTGCTGCCCTGGATATCCTTCCAGCACGGGCTGGCCGGCTATGCGCGCTGGGCCTACCAGTCGTGGCCGGAAGATGTGTGGAAAGATCCTGAAAGCCGCTGGCATTCGGGTGACAGCTTCCTGGTCTATCCAGGCGATGACGGGCCCATCGACAGCACCCGCTGGGAGCTGCTGCGGCAGGGCATCCAGGATTACGAAGCGCTTGCCATGCTGAAGCAGAAGATCGAAAACCTGCGCAAGGCCCCAGGGCATGAGGACCAGGCGGCAAGCCTCGAAAGAAGAATGATGAGCGCCGTCCACCGCGCAACTTCTCTGGACACCTGCCACGGCATTCCCAACCCCGGGCTATCGCGGCGCAACGTCAACGCACTGCTGACAGAGGCTGAAGGGAGACAGAGCATGAGTTACACCAGCAACGCCCGTATCATTTCAAAATTTTCACCCCGGGATTTTGTTCCCGACGCCAATCTCGACAAGGAAGTGTGGAAGACGGCCGACTGGGTGCGCGTGGACCACGACATGTCCGGCACAAAGGCTTACCCGCAATCGACGACGGACATCGCCACCGTCTGGACGCGGGACTACATCTATCTTGCCTATCGCTGCAAATACACGGAGCTGAACATCTACGAAGGCGAAAACCCGGCGGTTGAAAAGTGGGGGCTCTGGGACCGCGACGTGGTGGAGGCGTTTCTCAACCCACAGCCCGAGCGCGTCAACCACTATTATGAATTCGAGGTTTCGCCCAACAACCTTTCGATAGACCTGGAAATCAACAAGGACCAGTCGCCTTTCAACGACGCCAACTGGGACTCTCATTTTGACCACGCCACGCACATCGACGCCGCGCACCACATCTGGACGGCAGAGTTTCGCATCCCGGTTTCGTCCATGGGGGCCAAAGGAATTTTTGCGGGCGCGGAGTGGCGTCTCAACCTGTTCCGCTGCGACGGACCGGGGAACGACCAGCAAAGGCGGTTTCTCTCCTGGAGCAAGATTCTGGAGGGCCCCAGCTTCCACGTCCCCACGCGGTTCGGGATCGTTCAATTTGTCAAATGATGGGAGGCCGCGTGATTACAGCCCGGAAACCGGGTGGCGGAGGACTTCGTTACGTTTCAGGCAGCCTGGCGGCTGCTGCGGTACTTGAAAGCGTTCACGCGCGCGCGAAGGGCAGGAACCCGGCGCCTGAAACCGGCAGGCGATTTCCGGCTCTGTGGCTCTTCTCGCCCACTTCCACCAGGTACCGGCCCTGGCTGGCAAAAATCAGCCGGGAGAGAGGGAAATCCGCCAGAATTTTTGCCACCGGCGCGTAGTGGTCCGTTTCGACAAAAATAAAGGAAGCTTTTCCGGACGGCTCATGCCGGTAACACGTCACGTCCCGCACGCCCACCATGAAGCGGATAAATTGCAGGACATGCTCCACGTTTTCTTCCGCCGACTCCACCAGGGCCATCAGCGAAAGCTCCGCCGTTCGCGTTCCCAGGGCCAGGGTTTTGATCTTGACACCCTTGCGGCGGAACGCGTTCAGCAGCCGTCCCAGGACGATCGGATTATTTTCAGCTTCAAGCGCAACCAGCCATTCCATCATGACCTCCCTCAGCCGCAGCCGCCCCGGCACCGGGGCTCTGCCGCGCAGGACGACCGGCGCTTTCCGCGCCGGGCGTCCGTTTCCGTCGAATTAATTCTCTCCTGCCGGCACTGGCGGCCCCACCAGCATTTCAGCCAGCGAGGCTCCGGGCGGAACGATGGGGAAAACATTCTCGTCCGGGTCCACAATTACATCCAGCAATTGCGGCTCGCGGCCCGCCAGGAAATCGGCCAGCACGTCTTTCAAATCGTCGCGGTTTTCCACCTTCGCACCCCCGATGCCGTAGGCTTTCGCGAGTTTCGTGAAATCCGGAACGCGCCCCAGCCTGACGTCGCAGTAGTGCTTGTCAAAAAACATGTGCTGCCACTGCCGGACCATTCCAAGCGAGCCATTGTTGACCACCACAATCTTCACCGGGATGCCGTTTTCCGAGACGGTCGCCAGATCAGGCAGAGTCATCTGGAATCCGCCGTCGCCCACAATGGCGATGACCTGCCGGTTCGGGAAAGCCACCTGCGCGCCCATCGCGGCCGGAAAACCGTAGCCCATCGAACCCAGGCCGCTGGAAGAAAGCCAGCTTCGCGGCTGTGAGAAGCGGTAAAACTGCGCCGTCCACATCTGATGCTGGCCAACGTCCACGGAAATGATGGCGTCTTCTTCCGCCTGTTCGGAGATGGCCTCGATGAGATACTGCGGCTTCACGCACGCGGCTTCCCTGTCGTATGCCAACGGATGTTCGGTACGCCAGGCTTCAATCTGGTCCAGCCACTCCCGGCGTCCATCAGGCGGCGCTCCATTTCTGCGCCCGGCCTTACCGCGTACCGCTTCAATCAACGCGCGAAGAATTCCACGCGCGTCCCCCACCAACGGAAGGTCCACGCGAACGTTCTTGTTGACCTCGGAAGGGTCCACCTCAATCTGGATCTTTTTCGCGCCCGAGGCAAAGTCTTTAACGCGCCCCGTCACGCGGTCGTCAAACCGCGCCCCAATCGCTACCAGCAAATCGGCGTGGCAGATGGACTGGTTGGTGGCATACGATCCGTGCATGCCCAGCATGCCAAGTGAAAGCGGGTGACGTGAAGGAAACGCTCCCAGGCCCATCAGCGTTGTGGTCACCGGGATATCGGTGAGTTCCGCCAGCTCGCGCAGTTCCCCTGCCGCTTCTGACGCGATGACGCCTCCGCCCACATAAAAAACCGCCCGGCGGCTCTTCAGAATCATCTCCGCGGCGCGCTCCACATCCGCATCACGCCATTCGCGCCTCCGCTCGGGCTGGGACCAGTGAGCTCCCGCATCGTAATCCACCGGCGACCGTTCCATCAGCACGCTTTTGGGGAGATCGACCAGCACCGGCCCTGGCCGCCCGGAAACGGCAATCTGGAAGGCCTGGCGGACCACGCCGGGAATCTCCGCCGCGGAACGCACCGCAAACGAAAACTTGGTGGCCGGCATGCTGATGCCGATGGTGTCACCCTCCTGGAAGGCGTCCTTGCCGATCACTTCCGCAGCCACCTGCCCGGTGAGCGCAACCACGGGGATTGAATCCATAAAAGCGGAAGCGAGCCCTGTGATCAGGTTGGTGGCTCCGGGGCCGGAAGTCCCCACGCAGACGCCGGGCTGGCCGGTGACCCGCGCGTAGCCATCGGCCGCAAACGCCGCCGCCTGCTCATGGCGGACCAGCAGGTGCCGCAACTCTCCCTTGTAAAGCGCGTCGTAAAAAGGAAGCAGCACTCCGCCCGGAACTCCAAAGAGTACCCTGGCGTTCTGTCGCAAAAGGCTTTCGATCAGTATTTCGGACCCATTCGGCAAATTCATCGTGAAGACACTCCTCTCCGCCACTTCAAAAGCCTGCACGGCCGGTGGCTCATTGCCGCAAAGAAGGCGGGGACCCTCGCCGGCCCTTCGAACTCTTTTACAACCTGCGAAACCATCAGAATCTTTCCCTTCGCGCTTTCGGGATGACACCCGACCCCTGCGGAGATAAATTCTCTCTGCTCAATGACTTACAATACGTTTAAGTGGAATAATGAGTTATCAGCCCCCGAGGGGGCCAGTAATGATGATGGTGAGAATAGTAGGCAGCAGGCTTCGGCCAAGCAGGACGCAGGCGCGTTCCCTGCCCGCGTGCTCGCTTACGTTTTGGCTGGTTTCGGTCACCGTACTTCCTTACGCGGATGGCGCCAGTTCATGCCACCGCTTACAACCATTACGACCTAACTGGCTCGAAATGTCAAGACGAACGCTTGGCGACAGCCTCCCGGACAGGGAGCTATAGTCAAGCTGGCTTGAATCCCGGTGCGCCGCTGGAGCGCCCTCTGTTCCTCTCCTGGACGCGGCAGGCAGAGGGCGCTCCTTCAGGAATGGGCCTAGCCCCAGCAGACATGGTGATGGTCAATATCGAGGTGCCCCACGAGCCGTTTGGTGAGCGGCTCGGTGGAGGGCGACATCTGCTGACGGATGCGGTTCATCGCCTCCTGGTCCAGCCGCTTGAAGTGGCGCAGCAGGGCGGTGTTGTGGTCGATGTCCTCCACCTTCGGCATTCCGATCACGCCGGTGGTCACCGGCAGGCTCACCGAATAGGTGAGAAGTTCATTGATATTCGTTTTGCCGGGGCCGTCGCCCAGCAGAAATTCCTGCCCCGTAATTTTCATGGCGATGATGCCCAGTTTCTTCTTCCGCGCAGCCTGCAGAGCCGTCTCTTCGAACTTCCCGTTGCGCGCCGCATTCAGCGCCATCTGAGTGCAATCCAGCGGATGCCGCTCGATGGCCTTGGCCAGCGTGGGGCCGTCGGTGTGGCTGGTGATGCCAATGAATCGGGTCATCTTCTGCTCTTTGGCTTCCAGCAGACCCTTCATGGCGCCGTCGGGGGCTTCAATCTTTGCCAGGTCGTCGTCAAAACCCAGGCTGTGGATGTGAAGCAGGTCAACGTGGTCCATATCGAGGCGCTTCAGGCTGATTTCCAGGTCGCGCATAAAGCCGTCGCGCGTTCGTTGTTCAATCTTGGTAGCCAGAAAAATTCCCTTGCGGCGGGTCTTCAGGACCTTGCCGATGCGCCGCTCGCTATCACCCTGCGCGCCGCCATACTCATGGGCCGTATCGACGTAGGTGATTCCCAGATCGAGGGCGCGATTCAGCGCCGCCAGCGCCGCTTCCTCGTCCTTGTACATGCCAAAGCGGCTGCCGCCGCCGAAAGCCAGGATGGATACACTTTCACCCGTCTGCCCGAGCATCCGGTGAGGAAGCCGCTCCACCGTTGCGCCTTCCGCTGCCCCGTGGAGGCCCGTCAGGATTCCAACACCCGCGGCACTGCCCAATGCAAGCCCTTCCAGGAACTTCCTGCGAGAAACATCCTTGCTCATAGTCTGCTCCTTTGTCGGAAAAGTCAGCCTTCAGGAACCACGAAGGCAGGTCACGTTCGCTGATTGTTCACTCTGGGCCTGACAAGCGCAGTGTACCTCAACATTTGGGCCATTGCGACAGGAAATTTCCCTTATTTCGCTTTCGGCGTCCCCACGGCGATGACTGAAATCTGTTCCGCGCCGGGCACAGCCGTCTCGAAATTCTGCTGCAAGGTTGTGCGGGCCGGCAACAGCCCCTCGAAGAAGGTTTTGTAGAGGCCGTTCATCCGGCCGTAGTCCTGCATGCCGCGCAGGTAAACGGTGGACCAGACCACGTTCGAGAAATTCATATCGGCTTCTTCCAGGCCATCCAGCAGGTTCCTCATGGATTGCCGAAGCTGCAAATCGAATTCACTGGTAACCAGGCCCTGGCCTGGAATAAACCCATCTTTGGCGGAAAGATAAAGCGTGTTGCCATAAAGGATGCCGGGGCTCGCCGTCGGGCTCGGAGGCATGTTGCGCGGCTTCACTGCTTTTCGCTTGGCGAGGTCGGCGCCGGCAATACAACTGAAAACGACGTGCCCATTGTCCGGCAAGCCGGCCACGTTGATGGTGCCGCGCCCGGGCGTGTTGCCAAATTCAAAATAGCTGGCGTAAACCTTGTTCATCGCCCCATAAGCCTGCCTGCGGCCCGCCTCCATGTAGGGATTGACCCACACAACGTTCTTATAGCTCATGTGGGCGGCCTTCAGGACTTCGCCCACATTGTCGAGGGCCTGTTTGACTTCACCGGGAAAATCCGGCGGTCGATTTCCTGTCAGGGGATTCATTTCGCCCTGGGCTGACATGTACAGAACATCGCCGGCCAGGATTCCCGGGGGATCGATGTGCGGACCGCGCTTCCATCCGGAGGGCCAGATTTCATGCCTGTGGCCGGTGTCCGCGACGGCGATGCAATTAATTCCCACTTGTTCCCCGCCAGGCAGCGCGGCAACCTGCAGGACGGTCCTCGCCGGCGGATTCGGACCGATCGTATTCCAATAGATCCGATTCATGGCGGAAAGATTGCCCATGTCGGTGAGGTACACGTTCAGCCAGACAATGTTCCCATAGTCCATCCCCGCGCCTTGCAGCACGTTCCTTAAGTTCTGGAGCGCCTGGCGGAACTGGCCCTGGAAATCCTCCGGCATGCTGCCCGCGGCGTCCACCGGCCCCTGGCCGGCAACGTACAGGGTTCCGCCGGCAAGCACGGCAGGACTGAAAGGCAGGTTGCTGGACTTGTATCCTGCAGGGTAGATGACCTTCAGCCCCTGGTCCTGGGCAAAAAGCAGGCGGCACGAGGTCCCGGCAAGCAACAGCAGCAGGAAGATGCAGCTTCCCTTCAATAAGGTTCTCATCAGGCGCTCCTTGTTCGTTTTGGTTCCGGCTATGCCAGCTCAGTGCCGGCAGTACCTCGCCGACGCGAGCAGGCCCGAGCCTGCCAGGGTCCGCAACTCCTTGGCCCGGCAATTCGTCCCGGTGATTGTATTCCGGTTACGCTACGCCCGTCTCAAAAATTTGCATGCCTGGGCTGGCCATGGCAATTCAGGCAGTGGCGGGCCATTCCAAAGCCTGGCCGGGGCGGTCAGCCGAATTCTCTCGCTGGTCTGAATACTCGAGTTCCGGGAAGCGGTGAACATCCCGTCAGGGCCGGCGATGTTCCGCGACGATCGTCACCTGCATGTCGCGGGCCAGCCAGACGATCTGCTGGACGAGGTTTCGGCCGAACAACGCCGGCATATTCCGCTGCCGGGTCCGTACCAGGAAAATTTGCGTGATCCCCTGCCTTCGCGCGAAGCTGACAAGTGTACCCGCGACGTCCTCGCCTTCCAGTATCCGCGTTTCAATTTGCAGGTTTCTGGCAAAATTCAGGTGCCTCTCCACCGTTTGGCGTTCATCAGCCGGCAGCGAGTGCAGGCCCGACGCGGTGTTGACAAAAACCGCGAAGCACTCCGCATCCAGGAAATCAGCCAAGCGCCTGCCTCGCCGAATGAGCGCGGCGGTCGAGGGATCGGTGGTGACGTGAATCAGCAGCCGGTCCGGCGATTCTCTTTTGCTCGTTGCCGATCCAGGCTGGCTGTGTAGCCGGGGAGAGCTTGCAACCCCTCCATCCTTCTGCGGCTCGTGCCGGACATCCACCTCGTGCGCCGTCTGGCGCAAAGCCAGCTCCCGCAGAGTGACGAGCGTCGGCTCTTTGAAAAAATTCTCCAGCGCCTGCCGGGCCTTTTCCTGGGGGTAAACCACACCACGCCTCAGCCGGTTCAGCAAAGCCTGGGGCGGCAAGTCCACCATCACGACTTCATCGGCTTCTTTGACGACCCAATCGGGGACCGTCTCCCGTACGCGCACGCCCGAAACCTGCCAGACTGCATCATTCAGGCTTTCCAGATGCTGTACGTTCATGTTGGTGAGCACGTCGATCCCGCTATCGAGAAGGACCCGGACATCTTCCCATCGCTTCGCTCTTTCTGACCCGGGAACGTTTGTGTGAGCAAACTCGTCCACCACGCAAACCTGCGGGCGGCGGCGCAAAATTGCCGTTGTATCCATCTCCTCAAACTGGCTTCCGCGATAGAGGATTTTGCGCCGCGGGACCACTTCCAGCCCATGCGTCATCTCGATGGTTGCCTGGCGCGAGTGCGGCTCGAAATATCCGATCACGACATCCACGCCCTGCTGCTTCAACTTCTGTGCTTCGTCCAGCGTGCGATAGGTTTTCCCCACTCCGGCCGCGTAGCCGAGCAGGAGCTTCAAATGGCCTCTTCCGCCGTTCTCTGGCATGTTGGGTCCCTTATTGCGGGAAGACTCGAACGTCGATTCCTTCGGCGGCCTGGATCAGCCGGTCAATCCCACTGCCGAAGATCCGTTCAGACCACCTTTCGTTTCTGCTGTGGTGGACAAAAATCTGCGTGATCCGATGCTCATGCGCAAACCTCAATACCGCGGCGGTCCAATCCTCCTCTTCGAGCGTCTCAATTTGCGCTCCGATCGTCCGCGCGAAGTGCAGATTGTCCTGAAGCTCGGGGTTCACTTTCGAAGAAGGCTCCCGCTGCCGGACGTTGACCACGTAAAGCTCGCCGCGAAACCGCTCCGCATTGCGATGCCCGCTCTCAATCATTTGCCGCGCATCAACGCCGGCTTTGACACATACCAGGATGCGCTCCTGCGTGCCCCAAAGCTGCTCCACGCCGTGGCGCTGCATGTATAATTCGAGCTGGTGGTCAACTATATCAGCCGTAAGCAACAGCGCCATTTCCCGCAATTCCGCGAGTTTTTGCTGCTGTGCCGCGGCATCCTCCGGGATTTCGCCCGCGTGCTGGAAGGTCATTCCCGGCGGGACGTCCACAACTTCTATCTCCCCCGCAGACTTCAGGAACTTGAGCGGGACAGCGTCGACCACGTGTTTCCCGGTGATCTTCTCCACCTTTTCCTTGTACTCGTCAATGTACTGGAGGTTTATTGAAGCCAGGATGGAGATCCCCGCCCCCAATAATTCTTCCACGTCCTGCCATCGCTCCATATGATAGCTGCGAGGGTGGTTGTGAAAAGCCAGGCCATCCACCACGCAAACCTGGGGATGCCTTTTGAGGATGAATTCAACATCCATCACCTGCATCTCGTCGAGAGTTTTCAACGGGACAACTTCGAGCTTTTGCAGCAGTTCCTGCACCTCATGAGAGATGACGGGCTGGGTGGCGCCCACCACGACGTCCTCGCCTCTCTCCTTCCGTCGCCGGGCCTCGTCAAACATGCGGATTGACTTGCCAACGCCGGAAGTGTAACCGAGAAACACTTTGAAGGAGCCGCGAGCTTCGTATCTTTCGCCCGCCTCTACTTGACGGAGGAGGTCTTCTGGATCGGGACTATGGTGGGTCATGTGAGCAACACGTGACTAGGTCTTGAGTCATCTATTCTGTAACATTTTTCGCATCTATTTCAAATGAAGTAATAAGGATTGATGTTCGTTTCCTGTGCCCACTGCGCTCGCCGGCGCGGCATCAAGCCTTCCGATCGAGCCATCCGCAACAGCTTCGTCGTTGTGCGAGCTGGAGCGAACGCCCGCGGACCGAAATTTTCTGATGAATTCCAGTCCATCGTCCGATTCCATAGTGTAGCCGCGCCGGGCGCGGTGTCAGGTTGAGATGGGAGTCGCTACGCGGGAGGAACAGGCTAAACTTCGAGAAAGCGCATGGTGGGCGATACAGGACTCGAACCTGTGGCTTCCACCGTGTGAAGGTGGCACTCTACCGCTGAGTTAATCGCCCGCGGTTATCAAAATAGCAGATTTCGCCGCCAGGGTCTAGCATGATGGGTGAAGGATAGAACGAGCTGCCAGAGATGCAGCAGCCGTTCATATCGCAGGAACTGCCGGGATGCAGACTTCTTTCAGGCAGTGTGAGCAGTTTGCACCAAGGCTTGTCCGCTGCGATTTGAATACCCTGAACGACGGAAATCCAGGAGTCATCAGACCGTGCTGGGAAACACTTCAGCAAACCCGGCCACAAGCTTGCCGGCGGAATTGCTCGCGCGGGTGCGGGAGTCTGTTCAGAGCGTCATCCGCGGCAAAGATGACGTTGTGCAACTGGCGCTGGTGGCGCTTTTTGCGCGGGGGCATCTGCTCATCGAGGATGTTCCCGGCGTCGGCAAAACCACCCTGGCCCATTCACTCGCCCGCTCCTTCGATTGCTCGTTCCAGCGCATCCAGTTCACCTCTGACATGCTGCCCTCAGACGTGATCGGCTTCAGCATCTTCAACCAGCAGACCGAGCGTTTCGAGTTTCGCATGGGTCCAGTCTTTGCCAACATTGTTCTCGCTGATGAAATTAACCGCACCACGCCCAAAACCCAGAGCGCCTTGCTCGAAGCCATGAACGAGTCTCAGGTGACTGTGGACAACCACACCTACGCGCTGCCGCAGCCCTTTATGGTGGTGGCCACGCAGAACCCGGTGGAGCATCACGGCACCTACCCGCTGCCCGAGTCCCAGCTTGACCGCTTCCTCATGCGGCTTCGGATTGGCTACCCGCCGGCGGAGAGCGAAAAGGAAATCCTGAAAAATTCCGCATTGGCGGACCCGTTCTCGAGAATTCAGCCCAGCATGACGGCTGCCGAGGTTGTGGGAATCCAGCAGACGGTCCAGCGGGTGAGCGTTGACGATGCGCTCATCCATTACCTTCTGTCCGTGGCTGAAAAAACCCGCCATCATCCCGACCTGGCCCTGGGCGTCAGCCCGCGGGGGTCCATGATGCTCTACCGCGGCGCCCAGGCCCTGGCGCTGGTCGAAGGCCGGAACTATTGCATTCCGGATGACATCAAGCGCCTGGTCCTGCCCGTCTTCGCCCACCGGCTGATTGTGAGCTCGAATTACGCCTCCACGCTGAAACGCTCGAACCAGGCGGAAACGATTCTACAGGAAATTGTGGCGAGCGTTCCGGTGCCGCTGTAGGCGCTTGCTGAGATTTTCATTGGAGCGCGCTACGTCGCGCGCGATAATATGACCCTGGCATCCTCAAGGCTGCGGAGATTGTGCCTCCCGGTTGATTCTCAACACAAAATAGATCACCACACCAGCCAACCCTGCCACGTATGCCAGCGGCAGCCAGCCCATGCGAAACTGCGGCTCCGGCGACTGCGCCGCCCGGATTGCTTCTCGAATGAGCCAGACAAAAAAGAGGCTGGTGGCGGCGCACATCCATCCCGCCATCCGCTCAAGCAACGGCCAGATGCGCTCACGCTGTTCCGGCGTGTAGTCGCCGAGACTTCGAGTGCCCAGATGCACGGACCGGGGAAAGCGCCGGCCCCAGCATGGGACCGATAGCATGACGCCGGTGACCAGCACTTGAAAGAAGAACAGCACCCAGAGAGTGCGCGGACTGCCCCATCCGTTCGGCTGGCCCGCCATATCAAAATGTATGGCTATTCGCGCCGGCAAATGCGGAAGGCTGGTCTGGATGAGAAAGAGGGAATAGACTGCGAGGACGGCCGCAACGATCCTGGCCATGGCAACATCTCCAGCCCGATTTTACGCCCCGGTCGTGCAGAGGCCGGTGCCGTGCTGCTGCAAGCCGCCTTGTTGGACAAGGGTTTCAAGAACCGGGTGCGTACGGAACAGTTCCGCTGGGAGGGACCAGCTTCTTCTGCTTCTTGCCGGATGCTCGATTGGCGTCTGCGCGCGAACTTGATTGCCAGCGTTCGGCAAGTTTTTCCGCCGGAACACCGGTCTTCGCGGCGAGCAACTGCAGGGAATCCACCTGGTCCAGTCTCACCATCCGGGCTAAACGTTCACTCTCATTCTTCGGTTTCATGCCATTAACACTAATATGGCCGGATAGAGTCTGTCAATCGGCCTGGATAACAGTGTCAAAGCTCTTTAGAAATGTCCCCTTGGTTATCTCATTAGAAGTGTCCCCTTTTTGTCGTTCTTGCTTTTGTCTGTTTCTTTGGTTTTTCTGTTTCCGATTTTCTCGTGGGCCTTGCCTGGAGCGAAGCCCTGCGAGCCCGCCGTGGGGTGGTCGTTCATAACAAGCAAGCTCATAAATGCCTGGGCGACATCGTAGCAAGAACCACCGCTAATATATAATGCCGTTGAGCGCGTTTGCGTTATGAGCTCTCTGGATTTCCGCTAATGTATTTCACGGGACGACGCGCCACAGCGCGCTTCCCCGTCAGGAGTTTGATGAATGCGAAACATCCGTGTTGCCTCCGTTCAATTTGAGCACGCTGCCGGCGACAAGCGGGCTAACCTCGGCAAGGTCCGTGGGTTTGTGGAGCAGGCCGCACGAGAGCAGGTAGAACTGATCCTGTTCCCGGAGTGCTGCCTCACGGGTTACTGGTTCCTTCGCCGCCTGACTCGTGCCGAGCTTGCGGCGCTGGCCGAGCCGGTTTTTGACGGGCCCTCGTCACAGGAACTGATAGCATTGTCGAAGCAGCACGGGATGACGGTGGGCGCGGGACTGGTGGAAGCGGCTGAAGATGGCGCTCTTTACAACACCTACGTTGTTGCGATGCCTGACGGCACAGCGCGCCGCCACCGCAAGCTCCACGCGTTCGTCAGCGAATTTATCTCCTGCGGATCTGAATACACCGTCTTTGACACGCCGCATGGGTGCCGGGTGGGCCTGCTGATCTGTTACGACACGAACCTGATTGAAAACGTCCGCATCACGGCTCTGAAAGGCGCCGAGATCCTCCTCGCGCCGCACCAGACCGGAGGTTGCCGTACGCGCAATCCGCACCGGATGGGGGTTATTGACCGGAAACTCTGGGACAACCGCGCGCAGGACCCGGAAGCCATCGAGCGGGAGTTTCGAGGGCCGAAAGGCCGCGAATGGCTGATGCGCTGGGT
>DASSJE010000368.1:0-7112 GCA_035691365.1 Terriglobia bacterium | reverse complement strand
CGCTTACCAGCACGGGCACGCCATTGTGCGTCCCCACGGGTATGTCGCCAAGGTCATCGAGCGATTTGAAGTAGCCGAGGCCTCGCACCATGTATTCCGCGCCGCCGAATTCCAGCAGGCGTCCGCCGACTTCGTTCGTGCTCGCTCGGACACGGTCGATAACCGTTGAAAGCGGAATATTAAGCGCCTGGAGTTTGCCAGGATCCAGCCTGACCTGGTACTGGCGTACATATCCGCCGATCGTCGCCACTTCCGCCACACCAGGGACGGTCTCAAGCTGATAGCGGATATACCACTCCTGCAGGCTGCGAAGATCGGCGAGGTTCTGCTTGTGGCTATGGTCCACCAGAACGTATTCGTAAACCCAGCCTGCGCCGGTGGCATCCGGCCCCAGCACGGGGTTGGCTCCTGCAGGCAGTTTACCCTGCAGTTGCTGGAGGTATTCCAACACCCGGGAGCGGGCCCAGTAGAGATCGGTGCCATCCTGAAAAATCACGTATACGTAAGAGTCGCCAAACATCGTTTCAGCCCGGACGCTTTTCACCCGAGGCGCGGCAAGCATGGTGGTGACGATGGGATAGGTGATCTGGTCCTCGATGATGTCTGGAGGCTGGCCTGCCCAGGCCGTGTGGATAACCACCTGAACGTCGGAAATGTCAGGGAGAGCGTCGAGCGGAATGTTCTTCATCGACCAGATTCCGGCCAGGACCAGCAGGAACACTCCGGAAAAAACCAGGAAGCGATTGCGCGCGCACCAATCAATTAAACGGGCTATCACGTTACATCCCCCCTTCTGCGTTCACGCTCAATTGCTTGCTCGCCAGGGTCAGGCCGTTCTTCTGAGCGGAGATCGTCACCTGCCAGGTGCCGCCGTTTTGGAGATTTCCGCTGCCTTCGTAGTACCCCCCCCCTTTGTCCGTGAGCTGAAACACGCTTTGCATGGCCGACATCCCCATAGCCGGCATGGCAGGCATGAAGAATCGGACCTTTACTTCTGCGCCCGTGACGGGTTTGCCCTGGGCGTCAGTCAATTTGACCCGCACGGTGTTCTGCCCTTTGCCTGGCGGCGAAGGTGAAGTGGTGAACTCCACATTGGCCTGGGAGGCGTTCACCTTGTTCATTGAGGCTGCGGCGCCCGCGCCCGGCGGCGGCGGCACGAATGAGCCCAGCGCGGCCTGGAGCTGACTTTCTGAATCGATCAGGAAGTTTGCTGAAGTCACGATTTTCTCACCCTGCTTCAGCCCTTTCAGCACGCTGAAGTAGCCGCCCGTTTGCGGCCCCAGGGTCACATCCTGCGGGTCGAGATAACCGTTGCCGTGATCGATAAAGACGACGTCTCGAGTGCCGGTGTGGAACACCCCGGAAGCGGGAATTGCAAGATGTCGGCCCAGCGGCGCTTTCAGACTGACGTTAACGAACATGCCCGGCGTGAGTTTCAGGCCGGGATTCCGGAACACCAGCCGCACTTTAATGGTGCGGGTGTTCATGTTGACTTCGGGATAGATGAAATCCACGCGCCCGTAAAATGTTCGGCCGGGATAGGCGTCGCTGGTAACGGTGGCAGACTCGCCGGGCCGAATCTGCTCCAGGTCGGACTGGAAGATCTCCGCCAGGACCCAAACAGTGGAAAGGCCGGCAATGGTGTAGAGCCGGGTGGCTGGCTGTACGTAAAGGTTCGGCAGGGCGTTGTACTCCGTAATGTAGCCGGAGACGGGGGAATCAACTTCTAGATCGTGTCGGACCTGGCCGGTGGATTCCAGATGCTGGATTTCTCCTGCGGGGATGTTCCATTGCTTGAGGCGCTCGCGGGCGGCGGAGAGCAGGGAGTTGGCGCCCGAGGCGACTCCAGGCACGGTGCTGCCTTGAAGCAGGTCCTGATTTTTCATTGCCAGCAGGTACTCGTTCTCTGTGGTCACGAGTTCAGGACTGTAGATGGTAAACAGCGGCTGGCCTTTTTTGACGTACTGATACGTGGAGTTGGCGTAGACCTTCTGAATCCATCCGGAAAAGCGGGTCTGGACATAGGCCTCCAGCCGTTCATCCACGGCCACGTTGCCCACTGCGCGGATTTCGCTTGAAAGCTCCCGGACCTCCACCTCGCCGGTTGTGACGCCGATGCTTTGCAGCCGCTGGGGCGAAAGCTGAAGCGGGGTCAGCTTCACAGGCGCTGCTGCCGGCGTGGAACCGGCTTCGGCCGCTGGCGCCGGGCCAGCCGCGGCAGCGGGTTTGGCCGTTTCTTTCGTCGCAGCAGAGCTTCGTTCCTGTGCAAGGTAGCGCCATCCGAACAGGGCCACAATTGCCGCGAGCACAATGCTCGACCCAAGTGTGATCTGGAATGCTTTGCGATAATCTTTCATGACATGTACCTCTCTTCGGCCAGAGATCGATCACGGAATCCGGATTCCAGTCAACTGTTCCAGGCGTGCCAGAGCGGTTTCATGTTCCGCCAGCGTTCGCCAGTACTCGATATCTAGGTTGTAGACGTCGAGGAATGAATCCAACAAGGTTTGAAAATCCTGCTGGGCCGATTGGTATGCGGCCAAACCCGCATGGAAGGTGGCCGTCGCCTGAGGAATCAGGCCCTCACGGTAGATTCTGAGCATTTTGGAATCGGAATCAGCGACAAGGTACTGGTCCCGGACCTCGAAATAGGTCTGCTGGACCTGAGCTTCGTAGGCCCGACGGGCACCGTTGAGTTCATCGGCGGCTTCAGCAACCTCAGGCCGTTGCCGGCGACTGCGGTAAATGGGGATTTTCACTCCGACGCTGAGCATGTAGCGTTCGGGGAAGCGCGCTGCAGTGTGCTGGTACAAGTACTGAACGTTGAAGTCGGGGTAGAAATCCTTTTTGGCCAGCTCCACGCGCAGACTGTTCCCCTCCATCATCTCATGCTGGGCGCCAACCTCCGGATTTCCTGTGCGAACGGCTGACAGAAGGTCATCGGAGCTGAACGGCAGCGGTGTTTCAGTGAGCTTTTCCGCAGTAACGCCCGTGGAATCCTGCGGCCGGTTGAGAAGCTGTTTCATCTGCGCCTGCAGGGTTTCCATCTGCTGGCGGTATTGTGTGGTATCCCTGAGGAGTTTTGTCTGCTGCAACTGGGCCTTCAGCACGTCCTGTTGGTTGCCCTGGCCCACGCGATATCGTGCTTCGGCGACCTTCTCGATCTGGCCGAGCAGTTTTTCGTCCTTGTCCAGGATTGCGAGGGTCTGCTGAACGTAGCTAAGGCGGAAATATACGGTCTTGACCTGTTCAATAACAGAGCGGCGCACGGAGTCGGCCTGTTGCTGGAACTCGTCCGCTTTGCGATGGGCAATTTCGCCGCGCAAACGAAGCTTGCCGGGGTAAGGGATGCTTTGCGAAACGCCGAACCCGAGGTAGGTCATCTCGACTGAGTTGAAGCCGTCGAAGGGGAGAGGCGTCCCCGCAGACATCTGCTCGACCATCACATCGGGATCAGGCAAGGTCGAAACCTGGGAGGGCACCTGCGTGGCGGCTTGCCACTGGCGCCTCGCCGCGAGGATCTGCGGGTTGTTCTGCTCCGCTTCCTTGACCAATTGCGATAAGGGCGTGGCAGCCTTGGCAGCCTGTGTCTGTCCAGGCAGTTCACTGCCTTGGGCAGCTCTTGCCGGGAACGAAATTGGAGTGACAGCGATGAGCCAAAGAGCAAGAAGGAGAAAATTGCTGCCACGGGTCCGCCTGGCCGGAAATCGCCGGCTGTCATTCTTGCCTAGGTGGAGAATATTCACTGCTGCCTCCCTTCGGAATACTCAAGCCCCGTCAGTCCGCGCCCGTACACTTCATCCCAAAGCTGGTCAAACAACTTGCGTGGCATAGGCTGTTTGAGTTCAAACTCAAAGGTTTCGCGGTAGCCCTGCACGCGGAAGTGGTAGGGATCGGGATGGGCAATCGTCTGGATGTCGGACCAGCGCCAACTGCGGCTGCCACGCCCTTTGGTGGTTACGTAATCGATCCCTTGTTTCCGGAAGTGGAGCACGCCATTGGTCCCTCCGCCGAAAGTCCGGCGACGGGCCGGGATGGATGCAAAGCCGAAAGCACTGGGATCGGGCCGGCCGTTCTTGGCGGGCTTTTGAACCCGGCGGGCGAACTGTTCGGCTACCGCGGGTGGAACAGCATTCGTGAGCCTGAGGTGAATTTCGCGGTCACCGGGCGCATGCCAGCTTCGGTTCTGGTAGGTTTCGAGATCGAGCCGATGTGCCGATAGATGGAAACTCTGAATTTCGACGTAAGACCAGCGTCGCGGTGAGCCTTTATCAGGGCGGAATTCAACACCTCGCTCATCGATCACCAGAGTGCCGCGGGTTTTGGTGACCAGATGGCGCAACCGGGCCTGTGATTGCCAGGGCGCGGTGGCCGGCGCGGCGCCAGGCTGGTCCTGCGCCGCGGGACGTGCGGCACAGGGAGCGGCGGGGACGCCATAAAGCAATACTGGGAGCAATGCGAGCAAAAACAATCTGCGCATTATGAACCTCCAAAAAAAGCTGGTTGTAGTGAAGAAAAGAAATGGATGGCGCGCTGGATTTCACGCCGCGAAGGTGGGTGCTAAATCAGAAATGAATGGTGGATGGTGTAGAGCTCGCCGGGCGGTGAGTAGCAATGAACGTCGAGCTGGATGCGCGCTGCTCTGGCTGCGCCGGGCGACGTGCTCGCATGAGGGAGCCTGGCCACGATGTTGTAAGCGGCTGTTGGCGCAGTGACTCCCGCGGTCTGTTGAAGGTGGCTGGCTGCCCCGGGGAGTCCGGAGGTGCAGCATGCCATAGCCTGACTTGCGGGAGCGCAAGGCATTGAGGCGCAGCAATCCATCGAGCGCGCTGTCGCCACCAGGGGGCCAAAGCAGCCTCCAAGCGTCGCAAACAGAAACGCGAACAGCAACAGGATGGGCTTTGCCTTCCTCATAACAACGGATGATACCACAGACCGGGTTTTATTACGCTGTGACCCAAATCACAGCCCGGTATTGATCAGTCACCGGCTGCGAGCCGGACATCGACCGGGCTTTGCTCCGCCGGCCCTTAAAGGACCAGGAAAAGCAGCGGTGTGAACAAAGCGATATCCACCAGCACCCGGAACTGGTCAATCGAAAATGAATCCTCCTTGTAACGGACCAGCGCGAAAGCGAGAGCGCTCAAGACTTCTGCCGCCGACAGACGCCAATGGATATCGCTGATTTCGACCAGGACGAAACCAAGGGCCAGGGCGGCTACGCCGATTGAGATCGACTGAAACTGGCTCCCCATCCATTCGGTCCAGGGGTGAGGCCGGCCGAACCGGCGGCTGCGCAGGCGTGTCCATTCCTGGTATTCAATCGCCGCGCAATTCATCCAGCAGAGCGCCGTGAACAACAGGAACGGCCCTACCAATTCCGAAAAGTCATAGCTCATGTGAACCCAGACCGGAAAGCTGGTGCCCAGCGCAAACAGAATGCCTACCAGCAATTCCTTGGGCAGCCATTCTCGCCCTGGCGACAGCAGATGCACGGCGAGAAGATAAGCGCCGACGGCCGCCAGAAAGATGAGGCCGCCATAAAAAGTCTTTGCGTCCAGTCGCGTTAACGATATCCAAGCCGCCAGCACCAGGCCGCCGCCCAGCGGAAACAGAAATGCCCACATGCGCTGCCGGTAAAAAGCGTGCCGGGCGGCTTCGGCGTCCTGGGCGGGAGCTTTCACAACGTCGAGCAGGCGGTCTGCCACATAAATGAGCCAGACCACGAGCGCCAGAAGGATCGTGACGCTCTTCGCGAGTTGCACGTGGAATGAGCGGGCAAAAAGCAGCTGCCACAGCACAGCAACCACGGGAGCGTCCAGGCTGAGCCGCGTAATCCACAACAGAGGCGTTGAATTGAAAATCGACTGCTTGCCAGGCCCCTTTGGGGCACCCTCTTTCGGCTGATCGGCGCTGTTGGTGTGCTTTGGAGGCATGCCGTTCATGGTGATTGCAGGTACTCAGGGCGCAAGGAACCCGCCGCAGCGTTGCCGGCGCATTGCGCCGGGGTGAGGCTTTACTTTTCCACTTGCACTTTCCTGGGAGCGCCCTGGTCGGAAAAGCGGACCCAGAGGATATTGTCCACACCTTGATAGTACCAGCCTTGTGAATCTCCTCTCAGCGCGGCCATTGAAGCCATGCCAGCGAGAGCGCTACCGTCCAGCTTGACGCCGCGCGGCCGGTCCTTCAAGTGATGCGGCTGCCTTCCGCCTGCGAGCTGGTCACCTTGCCAATGCTGTGCCATTCGGCCCGCGCTGCTGCTGCGGCCAGCGCGACCGGCAGAAGCACCTGGAGAAGGCGGGCAACGATCTTCTTCATGTGCAATCCCCATTAAATCAGTATGAATGCGCAGATCGATCATGCGGTAAAAACGAAGCATATCACACAGGCAGGCGCGTGCGCGGGAAGCCGGCGCGCGGGATCCCAGAGGCTAGAATCGTGTGCTGCCGGTCATTTCAGCCCCATGATTCCAATCTGGGAGGGTGCCAGCGCTTTGTGCCGGCGGATATTTTCGTCGATTGGGGCGCCGTCTGCGGCTGCCGGAAAGCTGACGCAGTGGAATGTCCGGGGCTGGCTTGAAACACCCGGATTTCTCTGTTTTGCCTCCGGTCCGTTTTTTGCTATTCTTTATTTTCAACAATATGGCCGGGTCAGTTTTTGCGTTCGCTCGGGTTCGTTTTTTTCGCGGTCTGATTCTAAAGGACTTCTCGGGTTCGTTTTCGGGTTCGTTTCGGCTAACATATGTAGCCTTTTCCTTTGTTTTCAACAACTTCTCGGCTTCGTTTCTGCAAATAAAATTTTTTTGTCCCACGCGTTTTAGCGGCCCAATACGCCTTATTGTGTTTTCAGGCACTTGCAGGCATTAAATAGTCCATACAGACTGCCTATTCCTTCTGGCTGGCGCCCTGCCCGTCGCGACATCCTAGAGACTAGCACGGTAGCGTAGATTTGTCAAGCAAATTCGGCCGGCATGTCGCTGCAAAGTGAGAAGTTCCTATCTGAGCAAAGTAGAAAGATCCGGTGCAGGTGGTAGAAGCTTGGGGGATGAGAAAAGAGGAACTGAGGATGAGTCAGCGGGATCGGGACCGGTTGGTGGTGTTGGCAGGGATCGA
>DASSJE010000367.1:0-3601 GCA_035691365.1 Terriglobia bacterium | reverse complement strand
CGCTTCATGAAGGGTTTGCTCCACTCGCTCAATATCCGATTTCCAGGGGCGGTCGGCTTCTGCAGACACATTGGCGCGGAGGGAGAGATTTTTGCTATGGACGCCACCGCGGATGGCACGGAGTTCCTCAGCTAAAGACAGTGGTCCCTTCATATTCTTGTTTCGCCACTGGCCATGTGCGATTGTTCCTGCTGGCAGCTAATGCGGGATTTGGAGTATCGCGCCATGGTGACCGAGCGGCTCCTCCTTCTCGGGAATTTGGCCTTCATGCTTTAGCCTGGCCAGAACAGCTAATCCACGCTGGCGCTCAGTGGAAAAGAACCGTCCTGGGCCGCTCATAACTTTCAAGACTATTCGGGATTGCCTCTATACAGCTACACAAAATAGCCGGCTTGTGGTGAACCCTGGGAAACCCCGAATGCCTTTGCGTCGGCAAAGGTTGCAATTTTCAATTGTGAGATAACCGCAGTCGACGCTCGAAAAAAGACGCCGCGGAAGCCGAACCCGCCTCTTTGAAAGAAAAGGAAGCAGTTAACTAACCGCGCATCTGCGTTAGAATCGGCCAATCTTCCCTCTAAGGTCAATCAGGTAATGACCTGATTATCTAAAGATGCTATTAGCATACATGCAAATGGGCCTGCAAGTAGCAAAAAGTTTTCAAGACCGGTGATGCTCTCCAAAGAGTTCAATTGAGGTGTCGAAGCGCTGCCTGGCAACTGATGTCTGTAAAACTCATTTCAGCTTTCAAAAAAACTTGCCGTGCGGGTGTATGATTGTCGGGCAATCAGGAAATTAACGACGGGCATATCTCTCACCCAATAACAAGGGGCACTGGTGAACAGTGCCCAATGGAGGCCGGAGTTGAAAAGGATCAGGATAATTGCAGCCAGCGTCATAGTAATAGCCGGCATAACCGCCGGAGTGATTTTTTCAAAACATCTGGTAGCGTCACCGGCCGCGCAAGCGACCGATCCTCAGGAAGCGGCGGATCTGGCGGCGCTCGCCAAGGTGGGACCCATCGATACGCACGCGCACGTCTTTGTGGATTCGCCGGCTTACTACCAGATGATGAATGAACTCAATCTTCACATTGTTGACATCTGCGTGGTGGGCCGCGAGGATGAACCGCCTGACGCGACCCAGGCGGCGCAGTTCAGAATAACGACCACGGTCCACAACCATTCCCACGGGCGCGCGGCAGTGTGCACAACCTTTAATCCTTACAAATTCCAGGACAAGAATTTTGACCCGAACGCGATCGACACTCTCAACGCCAACTTCCGCGCCGGGGCCATTGCGGTGAAGATCTGGAAAAACATCGGGATGCAACTCAGGTGGCCTTCGGGCAAATATGTGATGCCGGATGACCCGGTGTTCGAGCCCATCTACAAAGACATCGCGGCACACCACAAAACGATGATCGCGCACATTGCCGAGCCTGACAGTTGCTGGGAATCCTTCGCGCAGATGGGGCCGATGAACCCGGACTATAACTATTACAAGAAGAACCCGCAATGGCATATGTATGGAAAGCCCGGAGTGCCCTCGAAGGCGGAAATCCTGAAAGCGCGCGACCACCTGCTGGCCATGAACCCTCATCTGCGCGTGGTGGGCGCACACCTGGGCAGCATGGAAACCAACGTGGATGAAATCGCGACGCGCCTCGATCGCTATCCGAATTTCAATGTGGATACGGCCGCGCGCATCCGCTACCTGATGGCGCAGCCCAACCCCAACGTGCGCGCCTTCCTGATCAAGTACCAGGACCGGATCTGCTACGGAACGGATGGCGGGATCCGCCATGGCAGCAATGTCAGCGAGGTCATCAAACATTGGAAATACCAGTACGCGATGAGTTGGAAATATTTCGCGACCGGCGAAACATTTGAATACGAGGGCCTCACCGTTCATGGGCTGGCCCTGCCCATGAGCGTTGTCCGAAAAATTTATCACGCCAACGCCGCGCGGCTGTTCCCTGGCCTGATCGAATAAGCGCGCTGGCAGAAGGTCCTGGCAGCAAGGGACGTATTGCACTTGCACGAGGCAATGCAACACGCCATTGTCGGGCTCACGACAAATGCTGGGGAGAACGTAACAGGAAGGGCGAGATCTGTCCGTTTCGGGAAGCGGCGGGAAAATCACCGCTTCACGAAGCGGAAAGAAAATACGAGAAATCTCGTGAGTGAAAGCGGGCTTGCCCGGAAATCCGCGTAAGCAGGCCTGCGTTGAATTGGAGCGCGCCGTCCAGGGACGAAACCATGATGCGGTTCACGCTCTGATCGGGCACGCCGGGAGGTGCGGTTCTACTTGCTGAGTTCCGCGCGATTGTGTCTTGCCCATGCGCTGTTGGCAGGGACTTCCTTCATGTTATCCGATCCGCACGGGCACTTGCCTTCCTTCTTCGACATGGCCATGCAGGGGCAGGATTTTGTTCCTGCGCAAGCACAGACGTAAACGGACTTGGCTTTCGAAGTTTGGGCCGCGCCTGGAAGAGCACTTCCCACCTGTGTAAATCCGAGGCACAGCGCCAACGCCATGCCGAGTAAGACTGCTTTACCGGTAAAACTGATTTTACCCCACATTGGTCCCGCCCTCCTTCAAAGGAAAGAATTTTACCCCGATTCGCCAATGCTACGCCGCGCCGGAAAACAAGTCAAGCGGGTATTTGAAACCAGCCGGATGGCCGGCGCGCGGCGCAAAGTGCGCGGGGAAATATCTGGAACCGGCTACATTCTGGCTAGAAAGTTTCCGGGTTCGTTTCGGGTTCGTTTTCGGGTTCGTTTCGGCTAACATATGTAGCCTTTCCCTTTGTTTTCAATAACTTCTCGGCTTCGTTTCTGAAAATTAATATTTTTTGTCCCATACGTCCCAAAAAGCCACATGACTAGCCTTTTTGGCCGCCCTGCGGGTCCTCTCCAGCCCACCCCCGGCACGGGCGGACCGGCACTCAAGGCAGGCTATCACACTAGGCCACGAAAGTCAAGCGAAATCGTCGAAATCGGTAGCTCTTTCTGCCGGGTTCTCTGCTCCGGCCTCTCCTCAGCGCCGCTCCTGCCCTGCCGCAACCCATGGCATCCATGGACGGCCGGCGGCGTTCGTCTCGATGATGTTTTTCGGAAATAGGACACTGGTGTTCAAAAGCCGCCGCTGGGGTGTTATGCTGTTCGGGCTAAAGGCGGGTCCGCAAGGCGGTCGTGATGCCAGGCGGTGAGAATCAGTCGCGGAGGGCTGACCGATTATCCATGAACAACAAAATTAAAGGGAACAGCACGAAGGGATTTTTTGGACTGATAAGTTTAATGGCAATACTACTGGCCCTGACCGGCGCCTGCACCCCCGGAAAGCAGCCAGTGACTGAAACTGCAAATCATGAAAATGGAATCAAAAGGAGCGTGTTTGGAACAATGCCCGACGGACAAGAAGTTCATCTTTATACGCTGACCAATGCGAATGGCATGCAGGTGGCCATCACTAATTACGGCGGAAGGATTGTTTCGATCCTGGCGCCGGACCGGAATGGCAAGATGGCCGACGTTGTGCTCGGTTTTGACAACCTGCCGGACTACATGAAATACAACACCTATTTCGGCGCCCTGGTGGG
>DASSJE010000366.1:0-11332 GCA_035691365.1 Terriglobia bacterium | reverse complement strand
TGCCTGAGCAGGCCACCATTTGCTCGCATGGCAAAGGGGCAACTGACTGATTAAGCGGAACTTTCTTGCAAAATGGCGCCCCTCGCAACGGCGCAAATTTGCTTTGAGGCCTGTTGAAATTATCGGGTGAAAGCCTGAACGAAGTTGTTTCTCTCTCCGCAGTTTCGTTTGCTTGATAAAAGCGCGAAGTTGATCGTAGACTTACTCCCAGGATGGCAACAAAAGGGGTCCTCTCGGTATTATTCCGGCGGCCTGGTTCGCAGGTGTTCTTGGGAACGGCCCTCGCCTTGGTGATGGTCTCTCTGGTCTTCCGGGGACAGGAGATGCAGGAGCCGGATCCCCAGGCGCTATCCCAGGAAGCATCCGAGGCTCTGCGCCAGGGCAATGCCACGCTGGCGGTTCGTGAATACCGCCAGCTTCTCCAGACGCATCCGGAAATGGTAGACGCCCGAGCCAATCTCGCGGCCGCCCTGGTTTCCCTCGGACGCTTCGACGAGGCGATTGGGCAATATCAACTGGCGCTCAAAGAGTCACCTGATAATTTGTCTCTGCAATTTGATCTTGGGGTCACATACTTCCGCAAAGGCGATTTCCGCCAGGCGGCGCAGCAATTTGCACTGCTCCATCATCAGAAGCCTGGTGACATTCGCATTGCAACACTCCTGGCCAACTGTGATCTCCACCTTGGCCAGGCAGGCGAGGCGATCGAATTGCTCGAGCCTGTTGAGAAGGCCCACCCTGATAATCTTGACCTGGAGTGGGCGCTCGGAATGGCCCTGGCACGCTCCGGCCGTCCACATGAAGCCCTCGAGCGCGTTCAGAAGGTTGCCGATCGAGGGCGGAACGCCCAGGCGTACGAACTCGCGGCGGTCCTCTACATGGGACTCACCAATTTCGGCATGGCCCGGCGCGAGGCGGAGACAGCAATTCAGATCAATCCACACGTCTCGAACGCCTATATCACACTCGCTATGCTGGATAATTATTCGGGAGATCAGAAAAGCGCGGCGGAAAATTATGAAAAGGCGTTGCAAGTTGACCCGCGGAACCTCCAGGCGCGAATCCAGCTTGGCGCCATTCTCTATCATGAGCGGAAGCTGGATGATGCGGGGCGGCAGTTCCATGAGGCGCTCGTGCTCGACCCGAAGTCATTCCTCGCCTTGTATCAGCTGGCACGGGTCGAACGGGCCCAGGGGAACCTGGACACGGCCGTGAGAGACCTTGAATCCTGCGTACGCGAAAACCCCCGGTGGATGCCGCCCCACATCGAGCTGACGGCGCTCTATTACCTTCTGAAGCGTCCGGAGGATGGCGCTAAAGAAAAGAAAATTGTGCAGCAACTGATGGCCGAAAAGGAGCGGGCCGCCTCGGCGCCAGGCGTTACGGGGCCGATGCCTCCTTCACCCTGAGCACGCGGTCGGCTGCAACATTGCGCAGCCTCTGTACGATGCCGGAAGGCCATTGAATCTGTATTTGTTCGATTTTACTTTCCGGGCCCAAGCCAAAATGTACCGGGCCGTGACTGGAAGACGCATAGCCAACGCTTGTGGTCATGTGGTTCCACTGTGAACCGCCCGCAGTCGTGACCTTGACCACGGCACCAATGCCATCGCGGTTGCTCTTTGTGCCCTGGAGCGCGACATCCAGCCAGTGACCGCTACTCTCGCTCCTGTTCATCCAAATCTCCGCGGGCTGAAGCAGCGCCGTCACGACTGCGTCAATCCGGCCGTCGCCGTCAAAATCGCCAAAGGCACAGCCGCGATGCCGCCTGGGCGGTGCAGCGGTTAATCCGGCATCCCCTGTAAGCGCCTGCCAGCGGCCGCTCCTGCCGAGGTTGCGAAAAACGGTATTGTGCTGCTCGATCTCCATTCCGGGTTTGTTCAGCATCTCGACGTGGCCGCGGCTTACGAAAAGATCTTTCCACCCGTCGTTGTCAAAATCGAACAGCCCGACGCCGTAGCCGCTCATCGGCGAGCTGAGCACCCCCAACCCGCTTGGATCGGTAATTTCCTCAAAGATGTGGCCGCCGGCATTCTGAAACTGATGGAACATCTGCTTTTGCAAGGCCGGGAAAACGATGTCCGGAAAGCCGTCGTTATTAATGTCCCGGAAGTCCACTCCCATCCCTGACACAAACTCACCGTCGGCGACGAGTCCCACGCCCATCTCGAGCGCAACTTCCTCGAACTTGCTTCCCGAGTTGTGGAAAAAATAGTTGAAGTATGTATCGTTGGTAACAAACAGGTCAGCGCGGCCGTCCAGGTTGTAGTCAGCAACGCCGACCCCCATTCCCTTGCCCACTTGCTGGCGGATGCCCCACTCCGCTGACACGTCTTGAAACGTGCCGTCCCCTTTGTTTAGAAACAATTGGCTCGGCTGGCCGCGGTAAAAATCGGGACTGCAGTAATCATAGGCGCCGGCGAACCCGCAGAGTGGCTCTTTTTCGTAATTCCACTGGAGGTAATTAACCACGAACAGGTCGAGCAAACCGTCATTGTTGACGTCTACCCACGCTGCGGCGACGGACCATAGCGGGCCGTATTCAGGGTCGTTCCAACTGCTCAGATGTGCCTTCTCCGTGACATCGCTGAACGTACCGTCCCCGTTGTTGTGATAGAGCCTCCGCCCGTGAACGCCAGTGACAAAGAGGTCGGGGTAACCGTCGTTGTCGTAATCACCCACTGCAACGCCGTTGTCGTACCCTGTGCCGCGCAGGCCCGACCGTTCTGTCACATCCACAAACCCGCCGTTCTCCTCGTTGCGAAACAACCGGTTGGAGTACTTCGGCATGTCCTTCTTCAAGGTGGCGATGTTCGCGCCGTTGGTAAAGAAGATGTCGGGGCGGCCATCCTGGTTGTAGTCGAAGACAGCGACTCCCCCGGCCATCGTCGCCGGAGCGTGCGGTGGATTCAAAGTCTCGCCCGTTTCCAATCGAAATGGAATGGGTTGCAAAGCAAATTGAATTGCAGCCGAGGGCTTGTTTTGAGCGGGCCGTGCGCGGGCTGACACAACCGGTTGCAGGAACGCCGCGCCCAAAAGGGCCAGCAAGTCCCGCCGTGTTGGCCCGGGTTTTGAATTCCACTCTTTCCGCAAAGGCGCCCTCAACAAGTTGGTCAAATTCTGACTCCGTTCCGGGCCTGCTTTGTATAGTTCATTGATTCAACGCACCGTTTAAACCCGGCCTCCTGCCGCGAGCGCAAGCCCGAAGACCTAACGATACACCCTTTGAATCGAATGAATAGCCCTGCTCTGTTTCGCGGTCAAGCCCCGTCTGAAAATCCGGGAATGGCAGGTTAGAAAAAGTTCAATCTATTGAACTCCGCCGCTCGACCCCGACAGATACGAATTGACAAGTGAAACCTCGGGATGTATTTGTCTTGCATCACCTGCATGGGATCGCAACTGGAAATTCGAAAACTCGTTGGGAGCGGATCTTGATATGCGCCAGAAGAAAGTCTGTGTTGATCGGGCGGGTAACAGGGAAAGCGGCCGACAACATTCATGCACACGCGGACATTCCAAAATGTATCGCGCACAGGCTGACGTACATCCATCTTTCCGATTCGGCTTGCCTGTTGCAATTTTAAGAGAGAGGGCCACTGTAATTGAATTTCTGAACGCAGATATCAACCGTCCAGCCTTGCTTCTCTTCCTGTGTTTGCTGATTTTCCCCCTACGAGGTTGGGGAGATGCGAAGGCCGCGCCATTCCCCGCCAAACCCTACCGCGTCCTGCTTGTCGTGGAAACCTGGAAGGACCCGGAAAGCTTTCTGGTGGACCATGAGAAGGACAGCTTTCAGCCCGTCGCGGCCCTGCTTAAAGCCTGGTCCGTGCCTTTCGATGTTCTGCGCCTGGACCAGCAACACCTCGACGCCACGTATCTCATTGGCCGGTCTGGAGACATTCGATACGGCACAGTGATTTGGCTCGCAGATCTGCCATCCTATAAGGATCAGAACATAAGTGCGCTCGCGGACGCGATCCATGCCGGAACGAGTCTGCTGGTGGTCAAATCCCGATTCCTTGACCCAACCCTTGAAAACTTGGTAGGTGCAAAGTTTCGCGAAGCGTACACCGCCACCGATCCGATACGAGTTACTGAGCCGCACTTCATCACCCGGCAACTCGCAGCCGAGGGCCTCAATGCGCTCAACACCAACTGGGATTTCGCCACCCGGTTCTGGATTGGACCAGACGGAGCCAAGGTTTTGATCGATCAATCGGGCCATCCCGTGCTCACCGTAAACCAGATCGCCCGCGATGTCTCGGCAATATGGCTGGGGGTTCCGGAGATTTCTCTGCTTCGAGACTCCCCCTACTGGAGAGAGGTTTTCTTTCGCTCGCTCGTGTGGAGCCTGGGATACCTGGTCCAACCCAACGTGGATTATTCCCATGCGATTGAGATTGAGATGGACGATTGGGGGACCGCCGATAAAGGGTTCCTCTCTTACTGGCACTATCTTGAACCGGGCGAAGCGGCTTTGCAGCAACATCTGATCGCTCCACTTGAAAAACATCATGCTATTTTCGCGGCCAATGTCATCACCGGGTATGCCGACAGGAAATCGAGGCGCATCGTTTCCCCGTGGGAGCAGAAGTTCACCGATACGTGGGGTCTCCACCAGGATTACGCCTCGACTCGAAGAGGACTTCTGGATGCCGTTGCCGCAGGCGTCCTCCAGATTGAAAGTCATGGATGGGACCACATGAACGCCGACCTTGAGTCTCCTCCAGGGCCCTGGTGGACGGCTGACTTGAAAGGGGAAGCTTCTGCGGATGGCTGGTACTCAGAATTAGCGGACCACCGGCGCGGCACGGAAGTGCCGGCCATTGTACAAACGTTCCATCTGGAGCAAGGCCTCAAGGACATTGAAAAGGATTTCGGCCAAAGGCCTCTCGAGCTGAGACCGGGCAATGGCGGATGGTCAAAGTCCCAATTCAACAACACCGGCCGTCTGGCAGCACGAGCAGGGTTCGGACTTTTTCACGCCGAACCCGATTTCTACTATTACCTCGACCGGCAGTTCGTGCTGGATATGACCGGTATCTCGCCACATTTTACGACCAGCTATGATCGCCTGGACGAACTGCAGGCCAACCTTGCGCGGCGGCACGCTGATGGCCCGGTTATGGTGGTTTTTCACGATCGTGATATTTCACTCGGCCACGATTTTGTCGAAACCTTTCTGGATGCGCTGCCCAAAGGTTACAGGGCTATCAGCGCAAATGAATACATTGGGATTCTTCATACCCGGATTACTTCTTCGGCAACAGAGACCGGATGGCAGTTGATCTTTAATTATGAAGACCCTTATTGCGCTTTCTTCGCCAAGCATCCTTCATCGTGGCGATTGTGGCTTTCGGACCAGATGCAGGAAAAGATTCAAAAGCTGGGGAGACTTCGTCTGAACACGGATAAGGAACCATCCGTGCCGGTCCGGGCGCAGGATTTCTCCCGGCAGCCTCTTATTATCCAGATTCCACCGGGGCTGGGCAGCCATGTCTGGAAGTTGAGCGAGGCAGAATAGCTCACTCACGAAGGATTTGGCAATACCCGGAGACTTTATTGGCCAGACCACTCCACCCAGACCGGGGAGTGTGGAATTCAGGAGTTTGAGCACTATGGCAGCAGAATCTTTGGATGTTAGCAGCGGGAAGAACGCAGCAGCCGTTTCCCCAGGCAATTCGGCAGCGCGCGAGAGCGCGCTTGCGGCGCCAATGAAGGACCGCCTGGTCTCGCTTGACGCCTTTCGTGGTTTCATCATGTTATGGCTTGCCGGAGGGACCGAAGTTATACGGTCGCTGCACGCGTATGGGCAGAATCCTGTTATCAACCTTCTCGTTTATGAGTTCGACCATACTCCCTGGCGGGGCCTTCGATTTTATGACTGCATATGGCCGTCCTTCATGTTAATGGTGGGAATTTCCATTCCGTTCGCCGTCGCGAAACGGTCCAGGACGGAAAGCGAAAACCAGATCAGATGGCACGCAGTGAGGCGCGCAGCGGTCCTTTTCCTGCTGGGTTCCATCCGTGAATCAGTTTTCCTTGGGCATCCCTATCTCATCGAACTCAGCAGCGCGTTGCAGCCGATTGCCGTTGCGTATCTGGCGGCTTTTTTGCTTGCAAGAAAGTCTGTGCGGGTTCAGGCGATTGTAGCTTCGGTGATCCTGCTTGGGTACGCTCTCGTTTTGGCATTTGTGTCGGCTCCGGGGATTCCCGCCGGCACCTACGAACTGAATCATAACCTCGTGAATTATGTGGATCTTCTTTACCTCGGCCCGCATTGGCAGGTGTGGCCTTATGCGCCGGAAGGCTGGGGCACTATAATTTCGACGATTCCTACGATCTCGACGACGATATTCGGCCTGATGAGTGGCGAACTGCTGATGAGTTCCCGATCAAAAACCTCGAAGGCCAAAATCATCGCCACCGCTGGGGTCTCAGGAATCGCGCTGGGGTGGATCCTGAGTCCGTTCATTCCCGTAGTCATGAAGATGTGGACAACATCTTATGGCGTGATGACGGCGGGCTGGGCCTTGCTGATGTTCGCCGCCTTTTTCTGGTTCATCGACGGCCGCGGCCACAAGAGGTGGACATTCCCCCTAGTGGTGATTGGTATGAACGCTATTTTCATTTACCTGTTTATGAGCATCATTCCGGCTGGCAAGATCGTTGGCGTGTTCACAAAACCCATAGCGTCCAATCTGGGTCCATCCGGTGAGCTCTTTTCGTCGTTCGGTGTGCTCATGGCCGCATGGCTCTTACTTTTCTGGATGTACAGGAGAAGGATCTTTATCAAGGCGTGATAGCGCATTGCCATTCTGACTGCCCGAAAATTATCGGGGAAAGCAAAGCTTAAGTTATGCAAGTGCTGCTTAAGCCTGTGACGGCGAGTGGGCCGGCAACGTGAGGCATTGTCATGGTTGAACCGGGGATTCATGGATGCCTCGGCAATTTCAGGCGGTTGCACAGCCTGGAACGCGTTGATGCCTTAAAGACCTGATGAGCCCAAGTATCGCGTCATGCAAAATCAGAAGGAGGAAGCCCGTGAGAAGCCCGCTGTGTACGCTTTCGATTTTCGTGATTCTGGCCTGCCCGATTTGGATGAACGCCCAGCAGAATCCTTTGCTGCCGCAGCCGCAGCAGGTCTCCTATGGGACGGGCCGTTTGGCGGTGAAGGGGCTTGGGATCGAATTTGCCTCCGCGCCCAGCCCCGAGGACCGCTTTACGGCGAAGCAAATCTCGAAATGGCTGGAGTCACGGGCCGACAGCGAAATTCCCATCTTGGAAACCAGGGGCAGCGGGCCTGCCATCGTGCTGGACCGCACCGGGGCCGTGGACGCGCTGCCTATGCCCGGCGAGAAGCCCGGGCCGGATTCACGCGAATCGTATGAACTGAAAATCACCCCCAGCGGAGTGACGATCCGCGCCCGCTCTTCCGCTGGAATCTTCTACGGCGCCGAAACGCTCCGGCAGTTGGTGGAGGGCGAAGGCGAGCAGGCGTCGCTCCCCGAAGTTTCCATCCACGACTGGCCCGGCATGGCTTATCGGGGGACGATGGTGGACATGAGCCATGGCCCGCTGCCGACGGTGCAGGAAGTGGAGCGCCAACTGGATTTCCTGGCACGCTGGAAGGAGAACCAGTATTACTTCTACAGTGAAGACAGCATCGCGCTGAACGGCTTCCCGCTGATCACTCCCGAAGGGCAATTTACGCAGGAACAGGTCCGGGCCATCATCGCCTATGCGCGCCAGCGCCACATTGACGTGATTCCGTGCCTGGAGCTTTACGGCCACCAGCACGACTTCTTCCGGGACGAGCGGTATTCCAATCTCGGATTCATTCGCTACGGCAAAGATTTTGATCCGCAGAGCGCCCAGGCACTTACCGTATTGACCAACTGGATCAATCAGTTTGCGCAGCTCTTCCCCAGCAGCTTCTTCCACATCGGGTTCGACGAGACGGGTGAGACCAGGCAGCTTGCTTCGTCTCCCGACAAACTCTACATCGATTGGTTTCTTAAGGTCGACCAATTGGTCCGCAGCCACGGGAAGACCGTGATGGTGTGGAGCGACATGTTTGCCAAGTACCCCAAACTGGTCCCGCAAATCCCTCCCGGAACAATTCTGGTGCCGTGGGGCTACGATCACACGGTATACGAGCCGTACTGGAAGCCTTTTGCTGAATTGCCCATCCCTAAATTTATTGCCAGCGGCGTCAGCATCTGGGACCACGTTTTGCCTGACTTCGATATGTCGTTTGATAACATCGATAGCTTTCTGGCTGTGGGCCGCGAGCACGGTGTCCTGGGCATCATCAACACCGTTTGGACAGATGACGTCATGGTGCTGATGCGGCCGGCCCTGCCCGGAATGGCTTATGGCGCGATTGCTTCCTGGCAGACCCAGCCGGTGGACCGCTCGAAGTTCTTCTCGGACTATTCCCGCCTGATGTATCCCGATGCTATCAGTGCGGAAGTCGCGTCCGCCTTGCGCGACGTCACTGAATGCGAGTCGCGGCTTGCGATGGCGGTTGGAGACGAGACGGGCCCGCAACTCTGGGATGATCCATTCACACTGGAAAAGTTATCAAAAATACGCGCTCACCTGGCTGATCTTCATGCGGCCCGGGTAGCCGCGGAAGATGCGCAGGTCCACCTCAGCCGCGCCCTTGGCCTGCCGGGCAACCACACGATGCTCCCGGAATTATTGGTCGAAGCCCGCTTGGCCGACTACGCGGGCATGAAGTATCTCTACGCCGACCAGATCAGCGGGTTCTGGCAAAAACTTGGCAAGCAGCCGAAGCCTGAAGACCTCGATTTTTACGGCGGTGAAATCTACAGCCACGACCATAGCCGCATTGCCGATTTGATGGACATCATCGGCGACCTGCAGGACCCCTATCGTTCTGCCTGGCAGCAGGAGTATTCGTCATACCGCCTCCAGCGCGTCATGGGAAGATTGAATGCCGAGTTCCTCTATTGGTGGACAATCAAAAAGCGCCTGGAATATTTTGTCGATCATTTTCACCGTGGAGAGACCCTTCCGCCGCTGGACTCGTTTACCCGCCCGCATTGAGTGCAGTTCAGCGGTAAACACCAGGCATGGCCGTGCTACAGCGCGCGGTCTGCGTCACACGATCACAGGATGGATTCCAAACGGACCTCTGCGCCCGATGTTCGAGGCTGCCGGCGGCGTTGTTTGCGCAGGCAGGATGCCCTAGAATATTCTGGTCCGCGGACCTCTTGAACAACGAGCCGGAAAGGTTGAATGGTTACGAACGCTCGAACGCCCGTAGCGCCGTCTGTAGACCGCGCGCTATCGATTCTGGAAGCGCTGGCCGATTCCAAGCATGGCCTTACGCTGATGCAGTTGACGCGCCAGCTCAACCTGCCCAAGAGTTCGGTCCACGGCCTGCTGGCAACCCTTGAACATCGCGGCTACGTGACCCGCAACGGACGCAAGGGCTGCTACTTTATCGGCCTGCGGCTGTATGGACTCTCCAAACTGGGTTTGAGCCGCATCGACCTTCGCGAACAGGCCGCGCCATTCCTGCGGAAGTTGATGGAGCGCACCCGGCTGACTGTTCACATGGCAATCCTCGATGCCAAGGCAGCCGTTGTGGTGGAAAAGATCGAGCCACCCGGATTGCTGCGCCTGGCCACCTGGGTGGGCCGGAGAATGGACCTCCACTGCTCGGGGGTCGGCAAAGCGCTGCTGGCCTACATGCCTGAACCGGAGTTGACGGAACTCCTCCAGGGATACACTCTGGCGCACTACACCGACAATTCCATCCGGACCATAAAACGGCTGCGGGAAGAGATCATCCACATTCGGCAAGCGGGCCATGCAGTCGACGACGAAGAGGGCGAGATGGGTTTCCGCTGCATCGGCTGCCCGATCTTTGGACATAATGGCGAGGTCCGGGCCGCCATCAGCCTGGCAGGCACCATCTTCCAGATCACTGAAGAGAACCTTGACGCGCTGGCCGCAGCGTTGAAGCAGACTGCCGCGTCCATCTCAAACGCCATCGGCGACGTGCCGGAGCTTTCCGCCGCGCAAGAGTCATCCAGCAAATAGCGGCCACAAAGGGCCACCCGGCACTACAATACAAACTTTAATATGCGGCCATCTGCCGGCCGGCTTTCTGGAGTCATTATGAGCACTGCCACAAACGCCCCAGGCATTTCAACCGTCGAAAACATTCGCGCCCAGTTTCCGGCGCTTGAGCGGCATGAAGGCGGCTTCCCGGTCGCGTACTTTGACGGCCCGGGCGGAACGCAGGTTCCCCGCTCCGTGGTCGAAGCCATCAGCGACTATCTTTATCATCACAATTCCAACACCCATTGGGGCTATGCCACCAGCAACGAAACGGATGCGACCATCCGCGGTGGCCGCGCGGCGATGGCGGACCTGCTGAACGCCAATCCCTCGGAGATTGTTTTCGGCCCCAACATGAGCACCCTCACTTTCCACCTTTCGCGGGCGCTTGGCAGGCGATTGGGTCCAGGCGACGAAGTCGTCGTGACTGAACTCGACCACCACGCCAACGTCGACCCCTGGCGCGCGCTGGCAACGGAGCGCGGGGTCACGGTCCGCTCCGTGAAGATGGTTCCGGAAACGGGCCAGCTCGACTGGCGGGACCTGGAAGCCAAAGTCAACAGGCGGACCAGGGTGCTGGCCATCGGCGTGGCCTCGAATGCACTGGGCACCATCAATGACGTCCGACGCGCCGCTGAAATCGCGCACAGCGCCGGCGCGCTGCTCTTTGCCGACGGCGTGCACTCCACGCCGCACATTCCCACGGACGTCAAAGCCTGGGGCTGCGACTTCCTGGCCTGCTCCGCCTATAAGTTCTACGGGCCGCACATGGGCGTGTTATACGCGCGGAACGACCTGTTGCAATCAATCGATTTCCCCAGGCTCGCGCCCGCACCGGAAAGCGCCCCCGAGCGCGCCGAAACCGGCACGCTGAACCATGAAGGCATTGCCGGCGTCGCTGCGGCAGTCGATTTCCTTGCCTCGCTGGCGCCGGGAAATTCCCGGCGCGAAAAACTCCAGGCCGCGCTGGCCGAACTCGACGCGCGAGGCCACGCGCTGGTAACACAAGTGTGGGAGGGCCTCTCGAAGGTCCCGGGCGTCAAAGTTTTCGGCCCCGCCCCTGCGCATCCCCGCACGCCTACCTTGTCGTTCGTCGTCCAGGACGTTGCCCCCGCCGAGGTTTCGTCCCGCCTCGCCAGGCTGGGCGTCTTCGTTTCGCACGGGAACTTTTATGCCGCCACCGTAATCGACCGGCTCGGCTTCAAGAATGGAGGCGTGGTTCGCGCCGGCT
>DASSJE010000365.1:0-3169 GCA_035691365.1 Terriglobia bacterium | reverse complement strand
AGAGTCCGAGGAAGGCCTGCAGTTCGCAGCTCCGGAAGCCCAAGCCTCCGCAAGCCCCGACACTCGCCTGGAGCAAGCGACCGATGAGGTTCTAGCCCACCTTTCTCCGGACGATCGCGCCGTGCTTGCTGCTTATTACCTGGATGGGCGCACTCTGGCGGAGATTGCCCGCATGCTGGGCGTGCATGAATCGACCATCAGCCGGAAGCTGGATAAGCTGGCCAAGTCCTTGCGGAAACAGATCCTTGCCGGCCTGACCCGCCGGGGAATGTCGCGCCGCCAAGCTGAAGAAGCGATTGAAGTTGATGTTCGCGACCTAAAGGTCGATATTCGCCGGAGTCTGGCGCAAGATTCTCCTCCTGGTTCGTTCTCTCAGAAGACGGTGGAGGCCAGAGTCCGGGAGGGCGAAGGGTAGTTACGACCAGTGTTGTCTGGATATAGAGACTGAGATGTCCGAGATTCCAAAAATCGCGCGCCAGCGGCTGCAGCAGGCTGACAAAGCCTTTGTGCCTCATCCGGACGCGAACGTGCTTACTGCCTTTGCAGAAAGCTCTTTGCTGCCGGCGGAGCGTACCGCTGTGCTCGATCATCTCTCGTACTGCGCCGAATGCCGCGACGTTCTGGCGCTCGCCCTCCCCGCGATGGAAGCTGGGCAAGCTGTACTTCCCGTTCCTCGCAGGAGTTGGGTAAGCTGGCCTACTCTCCGCTGGGCATTTGTGAGTGCCGGAATCGTTGCACTCTCCATGTTTGGCTTTGTTGAATATGGACACCGCGACGACTCGCTGAAGGTGGCAAAGAACTCATCCCCGCCTGCTGCGATCCACGGCAATCAATCCGTGGCTGCACCGGTTCTCCAGGATGAACGGAGCGTAAATGAGGAACGATCCCAGCCTACGGCAGAAGTGAGTACGACTCCAGGAAAGGACCGGCGCGAGCCTTCGCAGCAAACTGAGCTGGCCAAAGATTTTAGTGCTCTTGCTGTTCACGGCCCGCTGGCCCACGGCCCCCGGCAAACCAATCAATTTCAGCAGCAGAATGCAAATACCTTTCAGATACCCGCTCGGGTGCAGAATGCCCCAGAAGCAAAGCAGGAGCTTCGAGCGCCGACTGCAACCGGAGGCTCCGGCGCCAGTGAGATGGTTGAGGTTCAATCCCAGTCTCCCCAGCTGGATGTGCAACCGCAAGCGACTGATTCCTTGGTAGCTGCAAATAAGCCAACGCCACAGCCCCGCTCGCCCGCCGCCTCGGATGGTGAGGTCAGCCGAGCGAAATCCGCTCCAGCTGCGGCGCCTGCTCAAGCCCCGCCCGACGCGCTGGAAACCCAGGGAAGGACATTTCAAGTTCTGCATTTACTAAGGCCTACTTGGACGGTGAACTCGGGCCGCCTGCAGCGCTCACTAGATCAGGGACAAACTTGGCAGGATGTAAATGTCATGGCCAGCTCTGACGCCGGAGCTAGCATGGAACTGGCGATCGCCACCAGCAAAGCTGGCAAGACCCGCAAAGACAAGAAGGCGGTCAGCGTGGCTCCAGTCTTCCGAGCCGTAGCCGCTAACGGGCCGGACGTCTGGGCCGGCGGCAGTGAGGCAGCCCTTTATCATTCCCTAGACGCTGGCGCTCATTGGGCTCGAGTCATTCCCGCCTCACAATCTGCAACACTGAGTGGCGACATCTTGAGCGTGGAATTCGCGGATGCGCAGAACGGCAGGATTTCTGCCTCCACGGGCGAGGTTTGGACTACCGTTGACAACGGACAGTCCTGGAAAAAGCAGTAGTCGAGCCTTAGCGGCATCATCCACCTCCGGTGCAGCGCCAATCCCATTACCAAAGTGACGTTTACACGTGTAGGGGGGGACCCTACTATCCAGATCGTAGTTTGGCAGTTCTGGGGGAGGGCTGCCGAGGCGTCCTGGACTGAAAAGTCGAGGGCGCTTTTTAGCTTTCCGCCGGATACCGATCCGTGGTGCCTCCTGCTGTTCAATCCCTGTTTTCACCCGCCCTCTGGCAGGAGTTGGACAAATTTCCGGATATTCCGGCACGCTAGTTCCGATCCTGCCGAGGGGCGTATATCCAGATATGAGATGTTTTCGTTTCCAAGCGGTGTGCCGCGTCTCCGTGCTGTCGTTTTGTGCCGGCCTCGGCAGCTGGCCTGCATTGCTACAAGCTCAGGAGAGCTACTTCGTCACCTACTCGCACCAAATGGAGGAGCCGGGGAACCTCGAGATCGCGGTCAAGAGCGTCACCGGCGCTCCCAAGGGAGGTAATCCCTTTGTCGCCACGGCTCTTGAATTCGAATATGGCGTCAATGGCTGGTGGACTGCTGAACTGTACCTTGACGGGCAAACCACCATTCACGAAAGCACGGTTTTTACCGGTTTCCGTGTCGAAAATCGAATTCGTCCGCTGCTTCGTGAACACTGGATCAATCCGGTGCTCTACTTTGAATTCGAGAACCTCAATGCCGCCGATAAGGCGTTGCTCGAGGTTGTCGGTCACGACACCAGAGAGGACTTAGTTCCGCGCAACAGCCGCGCCGAAAAAGAGCACGAGGCTGAACTCAAGCTTATCCTCTCCAGCAATTTCAAAGGCTGGAACGTCTCGGAGAATTTCATCGCCGAGAAGAATCTCGGCCCCTTCTCGTGGGAATTTGGCTACGCTCTGGGAACTAGCCGTCCGCTCGCTCTCAAGGCGAGTCCGAATGCGTGCAATTTCTGTCGTGAGAATTTCGCGCTGGGCGCAGAACTATACGGAGGTCTAGGCGAACGCAACAGCTTTGGGCTGTCGGAGACCTCCCATTACCTCGCCCCCGTACTGGCATGGGATGTCCCACACGGCCCGTCTATTCGGGTTTCCCCAACCTTTGGTCTGAATCGCGACAGCAATGGTTTTCTGTTCCGCTTTATGTTGTCCTATGAGATCGACCAGTTCTTCTCGCGGCTGCGAGGCCAACCGTGAAGCTCAGCGGAATCATCGCTTGCCTGTTGCTGGTGGGAATGGCCTTTGCGGGAGCGGGGGACGGCAGTTGGTTGCGCAAAGTCTCTGAAAAGGATCGTGCCCGTTTGAATCCTTTGGCCAACGACCCCGATGCTGCTGCGGCCGGGGCCAAGATCTATGCGGAACATTGCGCCTCCTGCCATGGTGATAATGGGGAAGGCAAAATGCAGGGCAG
>DASSJE010000364.1:0-12394 GCA_035691365.1 Terriglobia bacterium | reverse complement strand
GTGATTTTCGTCGCCGGCTTTTTCGTGCTGCGCAGCAGAGCGTTCCACCGGTACGCGCTGGCAAAGATCGAGTCCGGCGCGGAACAGGCTACCGGCAGCAAGGTGCAGATCGGCGATCTGGCGTTTCATTTCTTCACCCTTCGCGCCGATCTCTCTCGCATCGCAATCCGCGGGGACGAGCCTTCCTCCGCGCCGCCATTACTGTCGATGAACCATGTTGGATTGAATCTCAAATTCCTGCCGCTCGTTCACGGCCGGCTGGGGCTCAGCAACCTGGTGATCGACCATCCAGTCGTTCATTTTATGGTTGACGCGAATGGCCGCAGCAATCTCCCGGCCCCGGCCCGCTCGAATCGCAGGCAGCAGAAGGGAGCGGCCACGCCGTTCCGTCTGGAAGTGGACCACCTGGCGCTGAAGCGCGGAGAGGTTTACGTCAACGACCGGCAGATACCGCTCCAGGCGGACTTGCGGCGCTTGCAGGTGCAAGCACTCTTTGAACCTCGCACAGCGCAATATCGCGGATCGCTGCGGTACCAGAACGGTGAAATCCAGGTGAGCCAATACAAGCCCGTGGACCACAGCCTGGATCTGCAGTTCATCGCCGGCTCGACAAAGATGCAGATGGAGCCGCTGGTGGTCCGAAGCGGAAAGTCGCAAGTCTCGATCAAGGCGACAGTCGGGAATTACAGCCATCCCTCGGTGGCGGGCTCGTACTCGATTTCGCTGGCGACTGCCGAGGTGGCGCGCGTGCTCAACACTTCCATCCGGCCCGCCGGGCAAATTGACACCGCCGGCCGGTTCCATTACGAGAGCGCAGCCGGGCGGCCGCTGCTCGTCTCGCTATCCATGGCGGGGCAACTCAGCAGCCCGGCCCTCACGCTCCGCTCCCGAAACGTGCAGGGCCGGATCGCCGCCGTGCGAGGCCGCTACCGGCTTCAGCATGGCAACCTCACCGCAAGTGATTTCGAGGCGCGGGTTTTTGGCGGCCGCGTAACGGCCGGCGCCACCATTCGCAACGTCACCGGAGCTGCGCAGGCTAAGGCCACGGCGTCCATCCAGTCCGTGTCGTTGGCCGCGCTGCGGGCTGTGCTGCCTGCCAACCGCTGGGCAAAATTTCCTCTTCGCGGGAACCTGAACGCGACGGTTGATGCGGCATGGCACGGCGAGGTTGCCGGGTTGCGCGCCCATTCCGACGCGAACCTGAAAGCAAGCATGGGGCGTTTGCAGCAGGCCGGGCAGGCCACTCCCATCGAGGGAGACCTGCACGTGACGTATGATGCCCGCGCCAGGAGCGTGACCTTCCAGCACAGCGTGCTGCGCACGCCGCAGAGCGAAATCAGCCTGAACGGCGCTCTGGGCGATCGCAGCGCGCTCGAGATCACGGCCCGCAGCGGGGACCTCGGTGCAACCGACCGGCTCGTTGCCGGGCTGCGCAAATTCGCCAGCACGAATCCGAATTCGGTGCACACACTCGGCCTGGCAGGAAGCGCCCGGTTCCAGGGAACGGTTCGAGGCAGCACGCAGGCTCCCACTCTGAACGGGCAGTTGTCCGCTGACCATTTGAGATTTCAAGACGCATCGTTCCCGCACCTGCAAACCCAACTGGCTGCGTCGCCGTCGAAGTTGTCGCTGACCGGCGGCGAACTCCAGGCCGCCCGTGGCAGCGCGCGGTTCCAGGCCTCGGTAGGCCTTCAGAACTGGAATTACAATCCGTCACTGCCGGTCTCGCTCCAACTCTCCGCCAGCAGCATGTCTGTGGCGGACCTGGCACGCCTCGCCCGAAAGCCTTATCCGGTGGCTGGAGTGCTTTCGGCGGACGTTTCGCTGCGCGGCTCGCTGTCGAATCCCGAGGGGAACGGCACAGTACGCATCGTCAAAGGCGAGGCCTGGAAGCAGCCGATTCAGAATCTGACGCTCCACTTCAATGGCACAGGGAAGGCCGTGCACACTACGCTGGGCCTGAAAACTCCCGCCGGCAGCGGCTCCGCCCAGCTCACTTACGATCCTCAACGCCAGGCGTACAACGGAGAGGCGAGATTGGAGCAGATCCACCTCGCCGCGCTCGAAGCATTCAAGAAGGCGCATGTTCCCATCAAAGGTGTTGTGTCCGCATCCCTGCGAGGGCAGGGCACGCTGAAAGCGCCACAGGGCCAGGCGAGCCTTTCCATCGCCGCCCTCGAAATCGGCGGGCAAGAGATTACAAGCGTTTCCTGCCAGGCCGCGCTGGCCAACCAGACTGCAACGTTCAGCCTCAACTCAAACTTCGCGGGCATTCCGGCGCGCCTGGATGGCGCCGTTCACCTCGCCGGCGATTACCAGATGAATGCCAAGCTCGAGACCGGAATCATCAACGCGGGGCCGCTCCTGGTGTCTTACTTCCCGAGCGCCCCGCAAGGCATCAAATTTGAAACCCGGCTTCAGGGGTGGGCGAAAGGCCCCTTAAAGGACTTCAGCCGGATCGAGGCGCAGCTTCAGATCCCCAATTTCCGCATGGCTTATCAATCCCTGCAGCTTTCCAGCGCGGCCGCCATCACGGCGAACTATCGCAACGGAGTGCTCGTTCTGAATCCCGCGGAAATCAAGGGGACGCAATCTGATTTTAAGGTGCAGGCCAAAGTGCCGCTGGCGGGCAATGCGCCGGTGCAGGCTTCGGTTAACGGAAACATTGATCTTCACATTGTGCAGATGTTTCAACCTGACTGGACCAGCTCCGGCCAGTTTCGCATCAACCTCAGCGCGAGCGGCAGCCGGAGCCATCCCTCATTGCAGGGCCAGGTGCGGCTTGTGAACGCCGCCATCGAGCCGGCAGACGCTCCCATCGGCGTTTATGATATGAACGCCACCATCCGCGTGGGCGGCGGCCGGGCGGAAATTGTGCAATTCAACGCGAAGGCCGGCGAGGGGACGATCAAGGCCTCGGGGTCCGTCGCCTACACGCACGGAGCGGCTTTCAACCTGGCGCTCAGCGCGGACAATGTGCGCCTGCGCTACCCTGAAGGGGCGCGGGAAGTGATCAACAGCAAGCTGAGATTTACGGGCTCGCCGGAAGCCTCCCTCATCGCCGGTGAAGTCAGCATCGACCAGATGTCGCTCACGCCGTCTTTTGACCTCGTGAACTTCGCCAGCCAGTTCAACGTGATGTCGCTTCCGCCAGGCTCGGCCACCGGGTTCACCCACGACGTCAAGCTGCGCGTGGCGATCAGGTCCGCGCACGAACTTTCACTCAACAGCCATCAGCTCCACATGAGGGGCAGCGTGGATTTGCGGGCGGAAGGGACGCTGGCCAATCCGGTCATCGTGGGGCGCACGATGATCAGCGGCGGCGAACTTTACTTCAACAGCCGGCGCTACCAGGTGGAAAGCGGCGTGATCGATTTTCTCAATCCGGTCACCACCGAACCTGTCGTGAACGTTCGCGTCTTCACGAACATCGATCAATACAGGCTGATGCTGAATTTTGTGGGGCCTTTCGATCATATGCGCACCACTTACTCTTCCGACCCTTCGCTCTCGCGGGCCGACATCATTCATCTTCTGGTCGCGGGCCAGCCCTCGGAAGCTGCCGGCACAGGATTGGGAGCGCAGTCCATCCTGGCGCAGGGCGTGGCCAGCCAGGTGAGCGGCAGCGTGCAGAAGCTCACCGGCATCACCTCGCTTTCCATCAATCCGCAGATGGGCGCGCACGGCGCAAGCCGCGGAGCGCGTGTGGGCGTTCAGCAGCGAGTGACCAGCAAACTGTCATTCACTATTTCGGTGGATACGAGCACGTCGCAGGACGATGCCGTTCAGTTGCAGTACCATTTCACGCGCCGGTGGTCGGTGGAAGCCCTGCGCGACCAGGCCGGTGGCTACTCGCTGGAGATTCGATCACACAAGGATTTCTGACTTTTCGGACGCGTCGTTCCGAACAATTTTGAAAAGCCTCTTAGAATTTCCGCGCGGGCCATCCGGCCCAGCGGCCGCATTGTTACGGCTTGAGCTGGCCGGCATACTGAGCGGCCACGATGTTGCGCTGCACTGCTTCCATGGCTCTCGCGCCGGGCATCCCTTTGGTCATGGCCCCCTCGAAGAAATAACCGGTGGCCCAATTGCTGTTGTCGCCGCCGGTGCCGAGGATGATGGCTCCTTCCTGCCTCATCGGTTGATAGCCTTTGGGCAGGGGGATGATGCCGGTGCTCGTCAGGTTTCCAGACTGCGCGTTGCCCTGGTAGATGGCGTACTGGCGCTGGCCGTCGTTGGCGCCCATGTCGGTGACGAATGCGGCGCCGGCGGGCACGGCGAGATGGCCGTAGATGCCGTTTTCCATATCAAGTCCCGCATCGGGCTTGCACGGATTGCCGTGGCACATGATGTTGATCGCGTCCATGTGGCCGGCATTGTTGTCGAGATTGTTCACCTCGGCGTTGCCGAGGTCAAAGCAGCACTTGGTGTTGAGGTGCAGGGCGGAGGTGACCATGTAGACGCCTTCAGGCTCGCCGTTCACCGCGGTCCCTACAGGAGTGTCATTGCGATAACCCATGCCGGGGGAGATCGCAATGCCGTAGACCTTGTGTCCATCGACGCTCACCGGGAGCTCGTTAGCCACGGCAGGGGCGTCGTAGCCATTGGGACCCGGGCCGTGCGCTGCGCCGCCGGGAGGCGCGGGCAAAAGGTCATTGTGTCCGGGCGACTGGTCGTAGATTTTGGTAATCGTGCAGGCCGAGCCGGCGCAAAAGGCGTTCTGCCGGGCGGCGGCGGCGTAGCCGCCGGGGAGAACACTGATATTGATAGAAGTCTTGTCGGACTCGCGCGTCACTTCGTAGAGCGGCCCCTTGTATGTGCTGTAGAGCGCGCGAGTGGTGCTGAAGGCGGCGACACAGGGCGTCGCGGACGCGAAGATGTCACACGGACGGGGCGTGACCGCTTGCCGTGAAGCGCATCCGGCCAGCGCGATGGCAATGGCGAAAAAAATAGCTGCGGGCGGCAGAACTTTTCTGAACAACAGATATGATTTGATTGGCATAAAATCCTCGTGAGTTCCTTTGCGTCGCGGGTTTCGCTTTTCCGCCTGAAAGTTTATCAGCGCCTTGTGAATTCAGGGCACGAGATTTGTGAAGGGGCACTTCAGTCGTGATCCTTTCGCGAATCCCCTCATGCCTGTCATTCCGAGCAAAGCCCTGTCCCGGATGGGACGGGGCAAAGCGAGGAATCTGCTTTTGATCGCGTGGCCGAAAACAAAACAGATTTCCCGGTCCGGCAAAAGCGCCCCCCCTCGGAATGACGCTTCGCGCTACAGGTCGCGGTTGACCCCCTGGCTGTGGAGCGTGGAGGTATCCATCCAGTCAAATTTATCTTCCCGCGCCGGAAGGTGATGCGCCGCCGCGTAACTGTTCCTGACTTCCTGGACCTGGTCAAACCATTTGCCGAAGGGCAGCGAAAACTCGCGGTCAATCATGTAAACCAGCCCGGTCTGGCTGCGGCGGGCCGCCTCGCTGGTTGCCACGGAGACGAAGTCCTGCGGGTCATGCGCCACGTGGCGCCCGTTGGCTTCCCGCACTCGCGGGAAGATGCTCTTGTACCAGATCCTGGTGGTATCATCGAGCGTCTGGTTGCGGCCATCGCGGATGGCTTTTGCCGCATCCAGCGCGTGGTCCAGTTCGCTGACGGCGTCCTCGTAGTGCAAACCTTCCGCCTGCTTCTCTGCCGCTTCAAGATGGCTGCTGATTTCCTCCAGCCCTTGCAGCATTTTCAGGTTCTGGCGGCAGATCTCCGCCAGGGAGAGATAAACCTCCGGGTTGTACCGGTTGAACTGGACCGCTGGAAGTTTCCTGTAGAGCAGGTTCAGCAACGCGTCGTTTTCGCCGAGAAATTTTTGGGCCAGCTCGATGCGGCGCGCATTTTCCCTGCTCCAGTCGTGCTCGAGGTGGAGATATCCTGCAGAGGGCACGGAGGGCAGCGGAAGCGTCTCGATGTGCGGCACAAACGGCCCGATGCCATAAGAGTAGCCGAAAATCAACGGCAATTGGCCGGAAGCTTCGCTGTCCCAACTGCTGGCAAAAAATTGCGCCTGGGTGCTCAGCAACTGGTAGAGGCGGCCCATGCCGCTCGAGCCCCGGCCATAAAAGAGCCGGTAGAAATCGTGTTCCAGTTCCTGCGGGCCGGATGATCCCGGATGCCACGCCGCCGAGGCGCCGACCGCGTATCCAAGCCAGTACGTTTCCGGGTGCGGCCCCAGGTCGCCCCAGGCATAAATATCCACCCCGATCACGTCAGACTCCCGGCGGCCCGAGCTGTAGGAAATTTCGTTAAACACCTGGGCGTCCTGCCCCTCGGTCTCGACATGCGGATGCACCTGCTCGCCGGGCGAGAGGACAAAATAGCTCGGAAACAGAGGCAGGTCAGGCAGGGAATTGATATAAATCATCTGCTGGATGCCGTGTTCGCGAAACGCTTTGTTGTAAGCCGTTGAATAGATTTCGCCGTTGATCAGCCATGATGGCAAAAGGGGGATGTCTTCCGCCTGCAGAGGGTCTTCGCCCCAGAAGATCACCTCGCGGCCATGATCGCGCAGGTAGCCGGCCGTTTTTTTCGTGAAATCGACGAGCAGCTTGCTGGGGCTCCCGAGCTTTTTTGCAGCTTCGGCGGAGCGGCATTGGCTGTTGTCCGCTTTCCCGATGAACCACGCCTCGTCGGTTGAAAGGTGAAAATACTTGACGCCTTTGTTGGCGTCCATCAAATCCTGGAACAAGCCTTCGAGCAGCTTGTAGGTGTCGGGATTGCTGGAACACATCTGGAAGGCGTTATCGGGGAATTCGCGAAGCTTCCTGTAGGCGCTGCGCTCGAGGATCCAGTTCACGTGGGCGGGCCCGTCCACGTAGGGGATCACCTGCAGGTGATAGCGCAATCCGTAATCGGTCAGGTCCTGAAGCTGGGTGGGAGAAAGCGCGTAGGGGTCAACCAGCGCCGGCGCGCTGGCGTATTCAAAATGGTTGTTCAATCGCAGCGCGAAGCCGTTGATCTTGAAGAAGGCCGCGCGCCGGATGGCCTGCCTCAGAACCTCCGGGCGGTCCATGTGCATCTGCTCGTCCCAAAAAACCTCGCGCAGGCGCACATCCGGCCAGTCGGTGATGGCGGCCTGCGGCAGCCAATGCTTTCCATCCGCGTCTTTCACCAACTGCACCAGGGTCTCGACGCCGTAAAACAGTCCCGCAGAGGCGTTGGCTGTAATCCTGATCTCGCTGTTGCCGATTTCCAGCTTGTAAGCCTGGGCTTCGAGCGCCTGCCGGTCCTTGTCCGTGGCCTCGCCGATTTCGACCGATCCGGGCCGGATCTCGAGCTCGATGGCGTTGCCGCGCCCGCCTGTTTCGAGCGTGATCCCGTGGCGCGTCTCGAGCCCGTCTTTCAGGCTCTCCACCGCCACATCGTTTGCCTTTATGCCCGCGCCCACTTTCAGCCGCCAGCCGCCATCGAGCTGAGTGTCCCCGCTTTTCAACTCCACCTTCTGCGGCGCCGGAATCAGGTTGTAGCCGCGCAGGTAAAGCTCCGAGGGAGTGGCGCCGCGGAGCAGTTGTGCGAACCCCGCAGCCACCACCAGCAGGCAAGCCAATGTTCCTGTCTTTTTGATCATGTGCATTCGTCTCCCGGCAGAATATAACTTCGCATCAGGTTGTCAATCCTTACATTTCAAAATTTTCCTTCTCAGGTGTGAATGGATGGGAAAAAAGACTCCATCATTCAGGGCAATGCGCCTTGCGCCCAAATGGCCGGGAAAAGCGACGTACACTCTGCTTGCCGGCAATGCTGCGGCGCCGCTGAAGATGGGCACGACAGCCAGGCAAATACCTTCCGGCAGTTCGCCATCCTGGCGAGTGCGTTTCACAACAGGCCCGCTTCAATTTTCAAGCCCGCAGCCGTCCTCATCACGATTGAAAGGCGACGCCCTTTTGAGCTGAAATCTCTCACTGATTGAGTAGCAGTTGACCCAGGGACGCAACTCCCCCGTTTGACCGCCCATTCAAGGCTTCGTATTTACTGCGAGCGGACGATGCTTTCTGCGAGTCTCCTTGTTCCTGATACAGGCGCTCGATCAATCGGTAAGCGCCAGCGAAGTGCGAGTCGAGAGTGGTGAAAGTCTCCAGGTCTGTAATAGCCTCCCTTCGATGGCCCTGACGTTCCAGCACGCGGGCACGCCAAAAGTAGGCCGGAGCGATTTGCGAATCAAGCTGGACCGCCCGGTCCAATTCCGTTTTGGCCCCCGGAAGCCTTCCACTTTTGAATAACACCACCGCCAATCCAACATGGTAGATGGCCGCACTCGGCTTCAAAGACATTGCCCGGCGGAAAGATCCTTCCGCGGGAGTAAGGTCCTGCCGATTCAATTGAATAATACCCATCAGGCATTGAATCCTGTCGACCTTCGGCTGCAGGAGGACTGCTTTTCTGCACGCCGCCTCGGCTTCAGCGTACCGATGCATAAAGAGGTAGGTCAAAGCAGTCTGATAAGAAATATGGGCGGACCTGGGACGAATTTTTTGCGCCTGATTCAGGGTGGCAAGGGCAGCTTTCTCCGAGCCCTCCGACAATTCGATTTCGGATTTCGAAAGCAGGTAATCGACGTTGGAAGGATTTGCCGCCACTGCCGCCGACAGCAACGGAGCCGCTTCCGCTGTTTTCCCTGCAAGCAGCAGTGCTCTGCCTTTCAAATAAGCCACCTGGCCAGGAGCGCCGGCGCTGTCCGGCAAGTTCTTTAAGATGGCCAGCGCCTCCGGCATCTGGCCCGACGAAATGCTAACCTCCGCCAGCAGCAACTTTACAGAAGCATCATGAGGGCGCATCTCTGAGACGTTCTCAAGCAGATATCGCGCCTTCTGGGCCTCGCCGTGTTCAAAGGCCAGTTGAGCCATTGTCACTGCCAAAGAAGAATCATTGGGGAGCGCATCGCTGGCACTGTCAATGTTCTTCAGCGCCTGGGACGTGTCCCCCGCCTCAAACTGGGCCCGAACCAGGTTGGCCCGGATTTCGGGGCTCTCAGGAGCTTCCTTCTGCAACTGCTCAAAATAGGGGGCCGCTTCGCGGGCCCGGCCTGCATCCAGCAAAGCCCTGGCCAGAGAAAATTTTGCCTGCGTCCATTGCGGTTTTCTGGACAGGGACGCGCGAAACTCGGTCACCGCCTTGGCAAGCTGACGTTCCTTCACATAGGCAACGCCAAGATTGTAATGAAGGTCCGCAGAATCATTGCCGAGCTGAAGCGAGCGCTGAAAATGAATAATAGCGGCATGAAAACTTCCCATGTGGGCTTCGGCGTTGGCCAGGTAGCTGAAATTGGCGGCCGTGGGGTCTTTGCTGACCGCCTCTGAAAAATTCTGCCGGGCCGCCGCATAATTACCTTCACTGAAAGCCTTAAGCCCGAGCTGGACAAAATTGGCAGCCGATTGTGCTCTTGCGGTGGGACCGGGCAGCAACAGAAGCGCTGCTGCGGCTACGGCAAAGAGCCAGGGGTTTTTCTTCAACGGCCCCTCCGCCTCTCTTCTTGTCTCAAGCGCACGACTTTGGCGCCCAGGGCATCCAGGTCCGGCAACTGAAGGTGTTGCGCTTTAATGATCGCTAATTGTCGCTGATTAAACTGCCCACCCCCCTGGTCATGCTGGATCAACATGGACCCTGACTGGTACTGCTCTGAGCTGAGGTCAATCACGCGATAGTTTGCCTGCCGGCGGCTATAGTCAAAGTCAACCTTGGCGGCCGGGTCATGCAGCCGGTAGCGAATGTTCTCGATATATTGCAGAGCATTCGCAAAGTGGTCCGTGGCCGCTACCCAGGGCAGTGGTGGCGCGGCTTGGCCCCAATTCCGGTCAACCAGAATGTCCATGATGTTGGGAATCGCGATGGAATAGAGATGGCCATCGGTGACATGAACCTCAATGGGAACCGATCGCACATAGGGGAATGATGCCTGTTTGCCACTGAAAAAACTCGAAACGATCTTCATAAAGGCCTGCTGCTGTTCAGGGGTAACAGAATTGTCAAAATAAAGGTCCGTCATGCCCTGATAGGACATAGCGCACGAGCCGCTCAGATGCGCGAGCCGCACGCCTTTCATGTCCACGCTTCCATAGTGGCCGGACTTCAAATTCAGGTAGAGCAGCGCCTCACAATGCCCGTAGGTCGGCGGGGAGTTGTGCCGGCATGGACACGGAGACGCGCAGGGACAGCACACGATCCCATCGCCCTTGAGTGACCAGGCAGTGCCGTCATAGTGAACCTGGTATGAGTGCACGGAGGAACCGCCAAACCCCAGCCCTGCAATAGAGACAAACAACAAGCCCAGGATGAATCTTGAATATGCTTTAGCGCTAGTCATAGCGATGTGCCTGACAAAACCGGACTAAGAGACGACGCACTTGACGCGATGGTACCAGTTTGCCGTGTAATAATCGATGCGCCGGGCATCGCGCCGTTCCGGCTGGATAGCGCCGGTTGCGTCTTTCGCCCGGCAAATCAACTCCACCGGCCCAGGCCGGGCCACTTCCAGGGAGGCATCCCAAAGCGTCCATTCATAGCGGCCGCCAGGATTCAGAGTTGCAGGGCGCCATTGATGGCTGATGCTGTCACTGACCTCGACGCTGGCAATTTGCGCGGCGCCCGACCATGCCACGCCGCTCATCCTGGTCCGTCCCCGTGGCAGGACGCTTCCCTCAGCCGGAGCCGTGATGAGCGATTTCACCTGGACGCATGGAAGAGGACGGCGAATGATTTCGCCTGATGGCTGCCTCCACGCCTCCAGGTAGTCTTTCGTGTCGTCCGGCAGAGGATTGGCTGAAACCACTACGCGCTGCAGCCATTTTACGGAATCCATCCCATACCAGCCTGGGAAGAAAGCCCTCCACGGCATGCCATGATTTCGCGTAAGCGGCCGGCCATTCAGGCCCGTTGCCAGCAATGCGCTCCCTTTTTTCACTCGCTCCGCAGGAACGCTTCGTGCGTAGCCATCCGCGCCATACAAGTGGAGGAAACGCCCTCTGGCCGTAGGGCGAGCCAGCTCCAAAACATCTTCCAGCCACCATCCCCGCCAGGCCCCGTTGCTCACCAGGGCGTTGGTCCTCACCAGGTCCCCGGCGCATTCCAATACCGCTCCCAGTTCATGCTGTGGAACCTGCCGCAGGCGTGCTTCGGTTACTTCCTGAACGCTCTCAACTTCGCCCTCAATCCGCAGGATTCTCTCCCCGGAAACCTGCGGAGCTGCAAAATGGTTTCGGACATAAAAGTCCTCGATGGAGGTGTCGCGGCCCTTGAGCGATCTTAATTCAAATTCGATAATCCAGGGATCGGCAGAGAGAACGTAGTGCTCGGCCCGGGCCTTCCACGGGTCCAGAAACAAACTCCCCGCAGCGAGTTTCAGGAAATTTCTGCGGCGCATTTAAAAATATTGCCACTTGGGCATCAGTCCTGCAAGAGACGGCGCGACACCAGTGATTGCCATCGGTGCAAGAGAAAACCGGAATCTGGGGGAAGACCTTGTTGGCCAGTCAGGAAAAACGGCAAGGGCCGGAGAATTTCCGGCCCTGCCTCAAAGTGCTTGCGTCTCGTCAGAAGAATAACTTGAGAGCAAACTGAATGACCCGGCCGGGTTGGGCGCTTCGGATGCGCCCGAACGAACTGTCAAGCACGGTCTGGTCCGGGTTGTTAAAGTTCACCTGGTTAAAGACATTGAAGAATTCCGACCGGAACTGCAGCTTGTACCTCTCAGTGATCGGAATGTCCTTCATGATCGAGAAGTCAGTGTTTGAGAACGCCGGCCCGCTCAGGATTCCACGGCCCGCATTTCCATATTGTCCCAGCAGAGAATATTGCACACCGAAGGGAGTGCAGTTCGTCTGCTCGATGTATTGCGGCTGGTTTTGTGCAGCCGTGGAGTCATAGGAACAGCTAGGATTAACAAATGCCGCCGGATTGAAAAACTGCTGAACCATGGCGGCACGGCTGCTATGGCTCGTGCTGATAGGTGCGCCCGTCAGGGAAGCATGCTGGGTGTCAAAAGTACCGTCCACAGCAACGTCCGTTCCACTGACGAAAGTCAGCGGGAGGCCACTCTGGATGGAGGTGATCCCCGTAAACGTCCAATCGCCAAACGTCCGGTTCTTCCAATGGTCGGCAAAGTGGGGAATGGGTGACCAGACCCAGGAAGCTACAAACGCGTTCTGGCGGTCCCAGTCGGAGCGTCCACGCTCGGTGTTCAGGTGGAAGGGATCGGAGACGGTGCAACCGAGATTGTCCGTCGAACTCGAGTCAATCGACTTGGACAGAGTGTAGGAGGCAACGAGCGTGAGCCCATTGCTCATTCGTTTGGTCACCTGCGTTTGCCAGGCGTGATACCAGCTGCGGAAGTCATTCCCCAGCAGGAATCCCTGGGGGCTGA
>DASSJE010000363.1:0-6810 GCA_035691365.1 Terriglobia bacterium | reverse complement strand
CTTCAACTTCCGAACGTTTCTCACGCGCTGCTTCGTAGCGGGCGCGGGCCTGCTCAACCTGCGGACGCAGTTCATCCCGCCGGGCGCGAACGGCCTGCAATTCGCTTCCCACGGCCTGCAACTCTTCCTTCAGGCGGGCGTGCGTAATTTCAAGCTCGGCATCGCGCGCACGGGTGGATTCGGCTTCCGCCGCAAGTTGCCGCTGGTTCTCTTCCCAGCCGCTCACCTGCCGGGCAAGATAATCCATGCGGTCGCCCATTTCGCGCGCCTGGGCGTCCAGCCGCGCGCGTTCAGCGGCAAGCGCCCGGGTGCGTTCCTGCAGCGTGCTGAAGCGCGCCTGCGCCTGCGCCAGGGTCTGCGCACCCTGGTCAAACCGCTGGCGTTCAACCCCCACCTGCTCAGCGCTGGAAGCGATTTCAGCCTCCAGCCGGACTTTTTCCCCTTCCTCGGCTTCAAGTTGGGCGCGAATCACCACCTGCTTCGATTGGAGCGACTGGCGCTCCGCCTCGAGCCGCTGGCTCTCCTCATCAAACACTCGCAACCGCTCGAGCGCGCGGGCCAGCGCCTGCTGTACCTGCCGCAACCGCTCTGTCCCCACAACGGAGTCCTTTTCCGATTCCTGCCGCGCCGCGTTCAGGCCGCTCAAAGTTTCTTTCAGCGTGCCCACCTGCTGCTCGACGGCAGCAAGCTTCGCCTCCCGCGACTGGATTTCCGATTCCACTTCCACGGTGCGGCGTTCCAGGTCGCGGAAATCACGCCGCAGGGCGAGCGGGCCCGCGCTCGATCCGTGCCCGCCGGAAACCAGCCGGTGGTGGTAATGCTCGCCGGAGCGCGTGACAAAGTGGCATTCGGGGTAGCTCGCCGCCAGCCTCTCTGCTGCCGTAGTGTCTTCAACCAGGTAGGCCTTGCTCAGCGAAGGCAACGGCGGATCGCCGTTCAATCCCAAACGCGGCTCGAGCCGCACCATCTCGCGGAGCGAAGCCACCACGCCCGGTTCCTGGCTGATCTGATGATGGCCGTTGCTGCCGATGTGGGCGCCTTCCGCGTGGGTCACAAAAAATGTCGATCGCCCGGTGCCTTCAGCCTGCAGGATCTCGATGCCCGAGCGCGCTTCCGCGTGCTGTTCAACCACCACGCAGTCCAGCTCCGACTTCAGGAATTCTTCAACAACCTCCTCGTATCCGGGAGAAACTTCCAGGAAGTCCGCCAGCACGCCCAGCGGCCGGAACCGATGTCCGTTCGCAGGGAACTCTCCGTTCAGAAGGCGGCGCACGCTTTCCGTGGAATAGGCATGACGCGCCAGCGACTCTTCCAGGGTCTGCTTGCGCGCCTGCATGCCGGAAAATTTGCGGCGAAGATTTTCAAGATCGCGCCTTCCGGCCGCCTCCGACTGCTGCGCCTGCTCGAGCGCCGCGGCCGTCTGCGAAACCGATTCGGCAAGCTGCGCCAGCTCATTCTGGAAGCGCTCATTCTGCTGCGCCAGCGTTTCGAGTTCGGCTGCGCGCTGCTGGCGTTCGGCCTCGACGCCCGCGCGTTCTTCGCTGATTCTTGCTTCCTGGCGGTCGAGCGCCAGTCCCATTTCCTGGGCTTGCACAAGCTGGTTGCGCAGTTCCGACGCCCGGCCGATGGACGCCATCAAAGCCTGACGCGACTGCTCCACGGCCCGCTCAGCTTCGCGGATGCGCCGCCCGAGATCTTCCTGCATCTCCTGCAGCCGCGCGCCTTCTTCTTCCGCCGCCGCCTGTTCCTGCAGCAACGCCTCATGTTCCTGGGCGCGCCGGGTGGCTTCCTGCTCGAGCGACTCGATCCGCAAACGGATCTGCCCGCTCTCCTGCTTTGCATCAGCGCTTCTGGAATCGAGTGCCGCGACCTGCTGCTGGATCTGCTCGAGCCGCGACTGCAACCGCTGCCGTTCCAGCTCGTTTTCCGCCGCCGTCTCGCGGATGGAAATCAGCCTGCCTTCCAGTTCTTCGCAGCGCGCCGTGGTGGTCCGCTGCTCGCCGGCCAGCAGTTCAAGGCCCCGGCTCTCTTCCGCGCAAAGCTGCTGGAGCGTTTCTGAGTCTTTACGAAGCTGCTGGCATTGCGACTCCAGCATGCGCAGCCGCGAGCCCAGCGTCACTTTTTGCCGGCCCATCATCTCGTCGTGCAGTTCACGATAGCGGCGGGCTTTCGACGCCTGGCGCTTCAGCGAGTTTACCTGCCTGATGACTTCTTCCAGAATGTCCGTGATGCGCGAGAGGTTTCCGCGCGCGGATTCCAACTTCAGCTCGGCCGCGCGCTTGCGGGCCTTGAATTTGGAGATGCCGGCCGCCTCTTCCAGAATCAGGCGGCGGTCTGACGGCTTGGAACTCAGAATCTGGCCGATGCGCCCCTGCTCGATGATGGCGTAGGATTCCGGGCCCAGGCCCGTGCCCATAAACAGGTCCTGAATGTCGCGCAGGCGGCTGGCCCGGCCGTTGATGAGGTATTCGCTCTCGCCGGAGCGGAACAGCCGGCGGGTGACGGTGATCTGCCCCGAACCATCTTTCAGGTAGCCCTTGTACACGGCGCGCCTGCTCGAGGCAGCCCGCTCGATTTCAGTTGTTTCGCCTTCCGCGGGATCTGCAGACTCCGTGGGCTCTGCGGAATCTGCGGTGCCTGCGCCATCAACGGATTGTGCAGCCTCCGCGAAATCTGTGGCGTCTGCGGATTCTAAAGATTGCGGGGATTCTGCTTCATCTGCGGAATCGTAGTCGGGATCTTCAAGCGTCAAACTTACTTCCGCCATGCCGGTGGGAGGGCGGTTGCCGGTCCCGTTGAAAATAACGTCGGTCATGCGTTCGCCACGGAGCATGCGTGCCTTCTGCTCGCCCAGGACCCAGTTCATGGCGTCGGACAGATTGGATTTGCCGCAACCGTTCGGCCCCACGATGCTGACCGTTCCGTCCTGGAATTCCAGGCGCGTGCGGTCTGCAAACGACTTGAAGCCCAACAGTTCTAATCTCTTTAGTTTCAGCAAGATAATTGCCTCCGTTCAAAAACTCCAACTACCTCGCAAGCCGCGCTGCAGGCACACCAAGGGCGCACGTCCAAATCCAGAATTTCAAGGGAAATGCGCCACGCAAACGGGTAAGTTCCCGGCGAATTCCGCCGGCGTTCTCGCCGTTCAAATTCCAACGCGCTCGCTTTACCCGTCAATGCCTTTGGCGCGCAACAGAAGGCAGTCGCGAGCTACCCCAGACTCTTCGCCAAAGCTATCACGAATCGAGAGGGCTGTAAAGCGAAAAAAACCCAATATCGTGGGCCAAAATTTTGCAGGATGCTACAGGTTGTGGTGAGTCGAGACTCGGCGCCAAAGGCGGCACTAGGGTTTCCAGCGCAGGACGGGTTTGCGGGCGGCGTTGGCCTCATCCATTCGGCTGACGCGCGTCGAGCGGGGGGCTTTCAGGACAATTTCGGGGTCCTCATCCACCTCTTCCGCCACGGCCTGCATGGCCTCAATGAACTCATCCAGTTCTTCCTTGCTGGCGCTTTCGGTGGGCTCAATCATCATGGCGCCGGGCACAATCAGCGGAAATGCCGTGGTGTAGGGATGGAAGCCATAGTCGATCAGCCGCTTGGCGATATCGATGGTATGGACGCCGCGGGCGGCCTGGCGCTTGTCAGAAAGAACGCACTCGTGCATGCAGGGTTCGTTGTAGGGCAGATCGTAAACATCCTGCAGCCGGCGCATCACGTAGTTGGCATTGAGCACGGCGTCCTGCGTGGTTTGTAGAAGGCCCTCGCCGCCGTTGGCAGCGATGTAAGCGAGCGCGCGAACTGCCATGCCGAAATTGCCATAGAACGCTCGAACGCGCCCGATGCTCTTGGGGCGGTCGTAATCCAGGCTATAAGTCCCGTCCTGCGCCTGCACAACCATGGGCGAAGGGAGATAAGGTTCCAGAACTTTCTTCACCGCCACGGGTCCGGAGCCCGGCCCGCCGCCGCCGTGGGGCGTGGTAAACGTTTTGTGCAGGTTCAGGTGCATGACGTCGACGCCAAAGTCCGCAGGACGGGCAACGCCCATCAGCGCATTCATGTTGGCGCCGTCCATGTAAACGAGGCCCCCTTTGCGATGCACCAGATCGCAAATCTCGCGAATCCGGACCTCAAAAATCCCCAGCGTGTTGGGATTGGTGAGCATCAATCCGGCGACTTCGTCGGTCATGGCGCGATCGAGTTCCGCCAGGTCGATGCAACCGTGAGCGTCGGACTTCAGGTTCCGCACCTGATAACCGGAGGTCGTGACGCTGGCCGGATTGGTGCCGTGCGCGGAGTCGGGGATCAGGATATATTTTCGAGGGCTTCCGCGGCCAGCCAGGCAGGCCTGGATCATCAGAATGCCGGAGAGCTCGCCCTGCGCGCCCGCCGACGGCTGCAGCGAGACCGCGTCCATGCCCGTAATTTCCGCCAGGCAGAGCGCCGTATCGTGCAGCACCTTCAGGCAGCCTTGCGTGAGGTCCGTGGGCGCGTAAGGATGATCTGTCGCCAGCCCCTCGAGCCGCGCTACCACCTCATTGATGCGGGGGTTGTACTTCATGGTGCAGGAACCCAGCGGGTAGAGCCCCGTATCCACGCCATAATTCCAGGTGGAAAGGCGGGTGAAGTGCCGGATGACCTCGAGCTCCGAAACCTCCGGAAAGCCCGGGATATCCTTCCGGCAGAGTTCGTCGCCCAGAAGCTCAGCCGTTGAGGCCGCCGGAAATTCCGGCGCGGGAAGATCAACGCCGCACTTGCCGGGCGAACTTCTCTCGAAAATCAGGTTCTCGTCGCGCGTGATGTGCTGCCTGGCGTGACGGGCATGTTCCTTCATGCTTTCTCCTGGCCCACGGGATGCGAGGCCGCGGCCCGCGCCGGTCTCAGCGCGACGAATTCCTTGTAAATCCTGGCCATCCGGTCAAGCACCGCCTTGCTCACCGTTTCGGTAACACAAACCAGCAGGTGGTCCGCCAGCTCGGGATAAAAACGCCCGAGGTTCACGCCGCCCAGAATCTCCACCTGCCGCAGCTCGTCGAGAAGCGCCTCGGCGTCTCCCGGGGCCTTGACGACAAATTCGTTGAAATACGGCGCCCCAAAGGGGATGGACACACCCGGCACTGTTGCGAGCTGCGTGGCGGCGTAATGGGCCCTGGCCAGATTGTGTTCCGCCAGCGCCTTCAGTCCTTGTTTGCCCAGCAGGCAGAGATAGATGGTTGCGGCCAGCGCGCACAGCGACTGGTTGGTGCAGATGTTGGAGGTGGCTTTCTCGCGCCGGATGTGCTGCTCGCGGGTGGCAAGGGTCAGCACAAATCCGCGCCGCCCTTGCGCATCCACCGACTGGCCCACCAGGCGGCCGGGCATCTGCCGCACAAACTTGTCACGGCTGGCGAGGAAGCCGACGTAGGGCCCGCCAAAAGCCACCGGCACGCCGAACGATTGCGCTTCGCCGCAGACGATGTCCGCTTCCGCCGGGGGATTGACCACCGCCAGCGAGAGCGGTTCCGTCACCGTCACGATCAGCAACGCGCCGCTGCGGTGGACAATGTCCGAGATTTCGCTGAAGCGCTCGATCACGCCCAGGAAGTTCGGTGATTGAATGACCACGGCGGCCGTTTCCGCGCTGAGTTCCGATTCCAGCGCTGCAAAGTCCAGCCGACCGGAGGGCGAATAAGGCGCCTCCACGATTTCCGTGCCCAGATGCCGCACGTAAGTCGCCATCACTTCGCGGTATTCCGGGTGGAGCGTTCTGGCCACCACAACGCGATTGCGGCGCGTCAGCCGGAGCGCCATCAGCACGGCCTCAGTGGCGGCAGTGGAGCCATCGTAGAGCGAGGCGTTCGCGACTTCCATTCCGGTGAGCTGCGCGATCAGCGTCTGGAACTCAAACATCGCCTGCAGGGTGCCCTGCGCGAGCTCGGCCTGGTAGGGCGTATACGCGGTGAAAAACTCGCCGCGGGAAAGCAGCGCGTCAACCGCCGCGGGACGAAAATGTGAATAAGCGCCCGCGCCCAGCAATGAAGCAAACTCGCGCGTGCTCTGGATCGATGCCTGCTGGAAGAGCTCCAGAACTTCCTGCTCCGAGAGCGGGCCGGGCAGGTCCAGCCGGCCTTTAAAGCGGATTTGTTCCGGAATTTGCGAGAAGAGATCTTCAATCGAACTGTGGCCGAGCGCCCGGAGCATTTCCTGGCGGTCGCGCGGGGAGTTCGGGAGATAACGCATCAGTGGGACTCCGCCTCCCGGATGTACGCCTCATATTCTTCCGACGACATCAGTTTCGCGACTTCCTTGGGGTTCGACAGTTGAACGCGGATGAGCCACGCCGCAACGTGCGGATCGGAATTCAGCAGCTCCGGATGGTCCCGCAGCTTGCTGTTGACGGCGGTCACTTCTCCGGTGACAGGAGAATAGATCTCTGAAACGGCTTTCACAGACTCCACCGTTCCAAAGGTCTCGGTGGCCGTTACCTGGTCGCCGGAGTTTGGAAGCTCCACATAGACGATGTCACCCAGTTCTTTCTGGGCATGGTCCGTTATGCCGATAGTCCCGGTGTCGCCGTCCACTCGAATCCACTCATGATCTTTGGTGTATTGAAATTCTTCAGGGTACATGAAGCCAGCGCTCCCTCATGATTTTTTCTGGGGGGCGAATCTGATTTTGCCCCTCTTTCCATCCTACTTTGGCCGCCTGTAAAAAGGTAGCATCACTTGCCTTGCGCGCACTTTTCTCTGCCGGATTTCCACCATGAACTCGTAGCCGGGGTGGTCTGCTTCCGGCGGCACGTAGGCGAGGCCGATGTTTTTCTTCAGGAACGGT
>DASSJE010000362.1:0-8461 GCA_035691365.1 Terriglobia bacterium | reverse complement strand
CCCGGGAAATCCAGCATCCGCGCCTCGTATGGCATTTACTATACGAACGTCGAAGACCTCACCCAGTTTTATGAGGTCGGCGATGTGCCGGCAGGTCTCTTCTACGTGAGCCCCACGCAGGTCTATTATGACCTTCCGTATAAAAACCGTCAAACCGCGGGAGGGCCCGGCCAACGGTTCCCCTTTACCGTTCCCAATCCGCAAACGATTAACTGGGCCCAGCTTCAGCCCATTGCGAGTTCGCCGGGATTTGACCTGAACAACAGGCTCCCTTATGAACAGCACTATGACTTCAGCATCCAGCGGCAAATCGGCAGTTCCAGCTTGCTGACAGTTGCCTATATAGGGACAAATGGGCATCACCTGATTGCCGGGTATTCGGCCAATCCAGGCAGCGCAGCCGTATGTCTGGCGACATCTGGATGCGGTCGAAATGGTGAAGACTCGACATACGATCTGGGAGGCGGAAACTTTCAATACGGGACGCGTCCCTTTTCTGTGACTTCGGGCCGTTATGCAATCGGACAGGGCCTGAACGCCATCCTGGACTTCGGGCCTAACAACTATACAGCGACGATTGCCAATTCCGTTTACAACTCGCTCCAGGTAACCATGGAGAAGAGGGTTGGCTCCGTCCAGTTTCTTGGCGCTTACACATGGTCAAAATCCCTCGATGATTCCTCGGCCTTTGCGCAAAACATCAACCCATTCAACGCAAAATTGAGCCGCGGTCTCTCCGAGTTTGACCTGACGCACAATTTTGTCTTCAGCTACACATGGGCCCTGCCAGGCCCATCAGCGGGCCTGGGGAAAGCCGTGGCTGGTGGATGGATATTTTCGGGAATCACGCGGCTGACGACGGGCTTCCCGATCGGAATGGGCAGCGGAGGAGACTACTCACTCTGCGGATGCTCGGGCGTAGACAAGCCGAACTGGACCGGTCAGTCCATTCAGAAGTTTGATCCTCGAACCAGTGCCGACCATCAGTACTTTTCGCCGGCAACTTTCTTCGGAGAGACCCTTGGTGTGGCCGGGAACGCGGGACGTGCTTTCTTCCACGGCCCTGGCATCATCAACTTCGACATGGCGGTCCACAAAGACTTCAAGTTTACTGAGAGAGTCGGGCTGGAATATCGCGCTGAATTCTTCAACGCGTTTAACCACGCTCAATTCAACAATCCCTCAGGCAGCTTTACTTCAAGCACCTTCGGCCAGGTCACAAGCGCGCGCGATCCGCGCATTATGCAGATGGCGCTGAAGTTGAACTTCTAACCTCGGCGCTGGCGGAGGTTTCACATCCGGGCGGCGTAGCTGCAACAACTTGTTGACAGTTGCGCTGCCCTGCCTTTTTCAGCGGTGAAGGAAAGGTAATGCCGGGTAGTTCGGGTGGCGCCGGGTACAAGCAGGTCTCATACTGGTGCGCCGTTCTTGTTGTCTTCTGTGCAGGATTTGCAGTCCAGGCCATGCCTTGCCGGGCCCAGGAACGGGGGCCTTCCGGAACAAACCAGCAACTGGCCGCGCAGCTCAATAAAGACGGAATTGCCCTTGCCAGGAAAAGCGATTACGCATCGGCCATCCAAAAATTCCGCCGCGCCTGTGAACTCTGGCCGCAGTTTCCTGACTCGCAATACAACCTGGCAATAACCCTCGAAAAGATCGGCCAGTTGGACCAGGCCATCGATGCCTTCAAGTTCGCGGTCCGCCTGAAGCCTGATTCCGCGACTATGCGCCTCGCTTTGGGATTGGCGCTGGCAAAGAACCACGATCTTGCAGGCGCTGCAAGTCAACTTCAGCGGGCTGTCGCACTGGCCCCGCAAGACCCCCTTGCCCACTACAACCTTGGCCTGACCTACGAACAGCAGGGCAAGGCCCAGGATGCCTTGGCGGAATATCGCAGGTCGATTCGCCTCCGTTCCGATTTTGGTCCTGCGCATGAGCGGATGGGCATCCTCTTGCGCCGCATGGGAAAGCAGCCAGACGCGCTGGTTGAATTCCAATCAGCCGTTCGCCTTTTGCCGAACGATGCAGACGCTTACTACAACCTGGGCCTGGCATTGAGGTCGGAGGGCAAACTGGATGAGGCGCTGAAGGAACTGAATGAAGCCATCCGTTTAAAGCCGGACTTTGAGCAGGCCCGGTATAACCAGGCGATGATCAGCCGCAAGCTGGGCCACCCGGCGCGAGCGCAGAGGGAGATGCAGGACATTGCCGGCTTCAGCCAATTCCGCGCAAAAGTTACGCAGGCCAAGAGCCTGACGATTTCGGCAGCCGGCCACCTGAAGAATCACGAGCCCGACAAGGCCCTGGCTGACCTTGCATCCGCACTGAAATATTGGAACGAAAATCCTGCTGCTTATTATCTTATGGGCCTTGCTTTTGAGCAGAAAGGAGACCTGGCGGAAGCCCGCTCCAATCTTGACAAGGCTGTGAAGCTCAAACCCGATTACCCGGACGCGCTGCTCGGGCTGGGGCGAATTCTGTGGGAACAGGGTGACCATGAAGGCGCCGCAAAGGAATTTGACAAGGCGGTTGCCGTTGCTCCCGATCTTGCCGAAGCGCATTACAACCGTGGGCTGGCTCAGGCCCGGCTGGGCAATCCAACGGGCGCCGCAGCGGATTTTCGTGCGGCGCTGGCTTTAAAGCCAGATTACCTGGACGCCGGCATCAATCTCGGGCTGACGCTGATGCAGGAGCGCAAAGCCGGGGAGGCGGTGCAGCAATTTGAAGACCTGGCCAAACGATTCCCAGGCAATCCCGCGGTGCAGAACAATCTGGGGCTGGCATTGCTCGATCATGGCGATTTGAAGGAAGCGGCCGGGGCGTTTCGCCAGTCTTTGCGATTGGATCCCAATTCCGCCGAGGCGCACTACAACCTGGCGCTTACTCTCAGCAAAGAAGGTGAGCACCAGGCCGCCGACGCGGAGTTCAAAAAGGCACGCGATCTCAACCCGGCATTGTCGCCACCGTGAATCGGGGCAGGAATATGGGGCTGCGCCTCAGGCCTTATCTTCGGAACCGCCGCAGGGATGTTGAATTAACTTGAGCAACCACGGTGGATTCTAAGACTCAAAAGTTATACAATTCGCCGTACACGGCGTCGGTATTGATTTGCAGGGTGAGCAATTCAGGGCTGCCCGCGCGTGGTTCTGTAACGGGGGCCGCGAAAGGGGAAGGAGAGGACATCATGTTCAACGAGCTCGGAATACACAGGGAGTCCGCATTGGTGCTGATTTCGCCGAATGCGGGACCTGCTCCGGAAAGTGGAGGCTTCGCGGCAGGCGCTCAGGCCGCGCAAGGGCAAAGCGGCATCCTGAAACTGGGTTATGACGGCCAGCCGGCGAAGGGAGGGATCTCCCCGGTGGTTGTGCACGATGGCTTGATCTATGTGGCAGGCCAGGGCGCGAACGAACACCAGGAGGAAGCCACGCTGGACATCACGACCCACGTCACGAGGGCAATGGACAACGTGAAGAAACTGGTGGAAGCGGCCGGTGGGGACATGGACCATGTCCTGCAGTTGACGGTTTACCTGGCCTCGCTGGAATTTTATCAAGCCATGAACAAGGCCTACCGGCCGTACTTCCCCAATCGGGGCCCGGCACGCTGCACGGTTTCGGTGGCCGGAATCCCGGGCAATTCGCTGGTTGAAATCAGTTGTATCGCGGCAGTCGTCCGCCAATAACCAAAGAACTGACTTGCAAACAGGAGGACACGATGGACAGAAAACAGAATGAGAAAAGGCGAGCGTTCCTGACGAATCTGGCGGCGGTTGCAGCGTCCGTATGGGGCGCGCCCAAACTGCTGGCGCAGGCTGCCGCTCCCCAAGGCAAGCCGAAGCATCACGGCCCGATGGTGCACAACGGGCTGATCTACCTCTCAGGGCAGGGAGCGAACGACAGCGGAGCCGTGCAGGGCGCAACGATTGAGGACCACACCAAAAAAGTGATGGAAAACATCAAGCGCATTGTGGAAGAAGGCGGCGGGACCATGGACAGCATTCTGCAACTGAATGTTTACCTGGCCACCCTGGAGCACTACGAAGGAATGAACAAGGTTTATTATTCCTATTTCCCGAATGGCGGCCCGGCGCGTTGCACGGTTGCAGTGGCCGGCATCCCGGGCCGTTCGCTGCTGGAGATCAACGGGATTGCAGCGGTCGTCAAATAAGACTCCGCTCGTCCGCGGCGGTTGCAGCCGTTTCAGGGCCTGGGAGACGTCCACTTCAGGCGGATTTGCGGGCCGCAGCAAGGACTGTCCGCAGCCGCCTGCCGACGATGAGGTCTTCGCCCTGCCGAAGGCTCATGGAGATAATCTCCAGGTGGTTTTCAGCGCCGGGTCTCGTGAAGTTTTTTTCAAGCCGGGCCAGCACGCCACTCGGGTTGCCGGCGGTCAGGACCTCAATTCTGGGCTCTCCGTCGCTCAGTTTTTTGGCGCAATCCGCCACGCTGAAATTCCACGCTTTTTCGTCCCACGAGACACGCAGAGTGGGGTAGCGGTTTCCACCTTTAGGCACGTAAATTTTGGTGGTAACGCCCGGCACCGTATCCACCAGCTTGGCAATTCGATTGACTCGCTCGTTCCAGCGGCGATAAAGGACGTCGGTATCCAACTTCGTCCAGGTTTGCACGGCCGCAAGGCAGCCCATGATTTCTTCCTTGCCCACCTTCATGGGACGGCATACGGCGCCTTCCCACGGATTGGTGTTGGCGAGCGCCGCCTCAATCAAATCTTTCCGCCCCAGCAGAAGTCCGGAACACTGTGGCCCCAACAAGCCCTTGCCGCCGCTGAAGCAATAAAGATCGCAGCCCATCTGGGAATAGAGCCGCAAATTCGAGATGGGGGGAATGCCGGCGGCATCGTCGAGCAGCAGAGGCACACTTGCGGCTTTGGTAATGGCCAGCGCATTTTTCAGCCGGTCGCCCAGCGCGGTGATGTAAACCATGGCCGTCTTGTCGTTGATCGCATTCTTCAGTTCATCATGCGTGTGCACTACAACCAACTTGCCGCCCGCCAGCCGAATCGCGCTGTCGAAAGGGCTGCGGCCGCCGAACATGATGACCTGGTCCTTCATGCCGGTGGTGTCAGGCAGTTGCCAGATTTTATTGGGGTCAGTGCCGGCGATGCAGCCCGCCGTGGCAGAAGCCATGGCGCCCGCGGCGCCTGAGGTCACCATGCCGGATTCCGCGCCGGAAAGCTCCGCCAGGCGCCGGCCCACTGCATGCTGGAGTTCCATGACGTCAACGTAATGCTTTGCCGCTTCCATCTGGGCTTGCTTTACCTCCGGAAGCTCTAGACTGGCGCTGAGATAGGTCCACGTTCCACGCGCGTTGATCAGAGTTCGAACACCAAGGTCCTGGTAAGTGGGGATTGACTTTCCTGTCAGTTTATTAATGCCGGTGTGAGCTTTTCCGAACATGTCCTGAGCTGCAAGCTGTCCAAATAAGGGCAGAGCCACCGCCCACTTGACGAATGTTCGCCGGTCAGAAGAAAATTTTGAGTCCATTGCGCTCCCTCCAAGAGTTTACGGCTTCAGGGATTATAGCCTGTTGTATCACGACCGCTTCAATATGGATTCACTATACCACCGTGTATGGAACCTGCACACATTGGTTTGAAGATCCATTTCGCCGAAGGAACTGACATCGTCACTCGCTAAATATAGGGAATGTTTCGGCTGGCAAGGATTCCTTTGATATAGGCCACGCCAAAGATTTTGCCTAGAACGCCGTAACCAGGATGAACATTCGTCTCCCCGTCAAGAATAGGGTCGTGGTCCGGACGCAGAGGAACGTGAACACCGCTTTCATGAAGCGCCTGGTAAACCTTTCCGAAATCAATGACGCCGTTGTCCTGAAAAGTCTCCACAAAATTGTCCCGAGTGCCGCGCAGGTTGCGCGAGTGAATAAAAAAAATCTTTTTCTTCCCGCCAAACTCCCTGGCGACGGCTTCGAGGTCCGCGCCCATCAAATGGTAGATGGCAATTTCAAACGTTACGCCGTTCACTGGGCTCGGCACAATGCCCATGACGCGGCGATAGGCGTCAGGGCTGATGATGATGCGGGCGATGCCGCGCAGTTCGGGTATGGGGGGATCGTCCGGGTGTAGGGCCATCTTGACATTCGCTTTTTCAGCTTCCGGCATGACGGCCTTCAGAAAATAGGTGATGTTGTCCCACATTTTTTCTTTGCTGATCCGCCCCCACTTCGTGAGCCCCGGGGGAACATCGTGGATGTTGAAGTCAACGGAACTGCAGCCGCCGCGCCCCGGAACGTGCATTCCGGTGCGATACCAGTCGATGCCTGCCATGAAATCGTAGCAGACCATGGGAATGCCCGCCTTGCCGATGGCATGAATGGCCGCAATATAATTTTCAATCTCCTCGTCGCGCCCCGGCGCTCCGAGTTTAATTTTCTCCGCCGGCACCGGATGGCTTTCAATGCCTGCAATCGTCAGCCCGGCAGCCTCATAGTCAGCTTTGATTTTCGCCACTGTATCCACATAGCGGGAGCGGGGCACGCGGCTGAGTTCGCCGGCCGTGCCCGCAATTGCGTGAGTGACACCGATCTGCTTTGAAAGTTTTACGCGGTGCTGATCATCGATTCCCCACACCAGGCAGATCCTGAATCTGTCATTGTCGTTGCCGGATTCTTTTCCGGCTGCCGAAAGCGGCGCCCCCTTGGCGGCCAATGGAGCGGCCGCTGCGGCAAGGGTCGCCAAAACTCCCTGCATGCATTCTCGCCGATTAAATTTGGGCATGAGGACGTCCTCCTGTGGCTTCTTCCCCTGGGGAAATTTAGAAAAAGGCGCAAGGATCGATCTGGAACTTTAACGAGTCAGGACGGCAGTTTACTTCTAAAGGCACGCCGGGGCAAGGGCAAGAATATGAACCCAGGGAGCATCTCCAAAGCACCCGTGCCTGGGGTTTCAATACAACTCGCATTTTGGATGTGGTAGAGTTCTTCCCCTGGACCATCCGATACGTGAAATACATGTGAGGACCGGTTGTGATGGTCCGATCCTGACGGGGTTTCCGTCTCAACGGGAAAACTGGCTCAGACAGCAGCAACTTATTAACCAGGACCTCTGCCGGCCGGGCGGTCGAATACCAGGAGCGGAATTCCGGAAGAGTCCGTTCTTCTTACAGACCGCGTGTCGCAAGGGTCAATGAAGTTATTTCATAGCACCAGGGAGCGTGGACAGATGATAAGCCGAAGAATTCAACCGCTGGAGATCTTGTTCCTGATTGGAATCTTGATGGCTTCTGTTTCCTATCTGGCCGGGCAGCAGAAGCCCCGCTACGACCTTTTGTTGAAAGGCGGGCACGTGATTGATCCTGCCAACAACATTGACCGGGTGATGGATGTGGCGGTGACCAACGGCAAAATTGCCGCGGTCGAGCCGGATATTCCCTCCGCCGACGCCGGGAAGGTTGTGGATGTCACGGGTCTTTACGTGACCCCGGGGCTCATCGATATTCACGTTCACATCGGCTATGGCGGAGCGCCGGACGACTGGTATTCGCCGGGGGCGCGCTCGCACACGCCGCCTTTCGGAATGGCGCCCGACCTGATGTTCAACTCCGGCGTGACCACCGTGGTGGACGCGGGGAGTTCGGGCGCAGCGACTTTCCAGCGCGAAAAAGAGATGGTGATGGAGCATGCCAGGATGCGCGTGCTGGCCTTTCTAAACATCGTCGCGGATGGCATGAACGGCGGACTGGAACAGACCGTTGACCAGATGGATCCAAAGTTGTGCGCGGAGACCATCGAACAAAATCGCGACCTGATTGTGGGGGTAAAGACCGCCCACTATTGGCCAACAGAACCATATGATCCCGAGCACCAGCCCTGGACGGCGGTTGACCGTGCCGAAGATTGCGCGCGGTCGGCGAATGTGCCCCTGATGGTTGACTTCTGGCCGAGGCAGCCGCTGCGTTCATACAAGGAGTTGATCCTTAATAAAATGCGCCCCGGCGACATCCACACGCACGTTTTCGCGCAGCAATTTCCCATTATTCTCCCCAATGGCAAGCTGAACCCCATCATGGAAGAGGCCCGCAAGCGCGGAATCATTTTTGACGTCGGGCATGGCGGCGGCAGCTTCTGGTTCCGCAACGCTGTTCCGGCCGTCGAGCAGGGCTTCCTGCCGGATTCAATTTCAACCGACCTTCACACCGAGAGCATGACCTGGAAGGCCGTCAGCATGGCGAACGTGATGTCGAAAATTCTTGCCATGGGAGTTCCTCTGGCAACAGTGATTCGTGAATCGACCGCCAACCCGGCGAAAGAGATCCATCGGACAGAACTGGGAACTCTTTCGGTGGGGCGGGTTCTATAAAAGGGGATGTCAAGTAGAAACACTGGCGCACCTTCCTGGGGAGATGTTGTACGGCATCCAGCCCGGGCTAGAATTCGGCAGTGATGAGCCTGGAGCGGTGCTGGGACCGGGTTTGGACCGGGAT
>DASSJE010000361.1:0-21040 GCA_035691365.1 Terriglobia bacterium | reverse complement strand
CGCAGAGGAAAGATTGAGATGCCAGACCACAGAATTCGAGTCTTAGTTGCCAAGCCGGGCCTCGACGGCCACGACCGCCGCGCTGGAGGCGCAGAGGCCACAGAGGTAAAACCGAGATGCCAGACCGCAGGATCCGAGTCTTAGTTGCCAAGCCGGGCCTCGACGGCCACGACCGCCGCGCTGGAGGCGCAGAGGGCGCAGAGGAAAGATTGAGATGCCAGACCACAGAATTCGAGTCTTAGTTGCCAAGCCGGGCCTCGACGGCCACGACCGGGGCGCCAAGATTGTGGCCCGCGCCCTGCGCGACGCCGGCATGGAGGTCATTTATACCGGCCTGCGCCAGACGCCCGAGCAGATTGCAAACGCAGCGCTGCAGGAGGATGTGAATGTGATCGGCATCTCCATCCTTTCAGGCGCGCACAACACCATTATTCCGCGCCTCTGCCAGTTGCTGCGCGATGCCGGCATGCAGGACGTCCTGGTGATAGTGGGCGGCATCGTTCCGGATGAAGACATCCCCGGACTGAAAGAGGCCGGAGTTGCGGCGGTATTTCAGCCGGGCGCCTCCACGCAGGAAATTGTGGATTTTATCCGCAGCCATGTGAAGCAGGTGGTGTAACACCCAATACAGGTTGCACAAAAGGAAGCATCAATGGCGCACGAGCTTACAACATCGTATCTGAAAGACTCGATCGGACTGCTCCGGCATTACAAGCGCCTGGCGGAAAGCGCCATGGCGCAGCTTCCCGACGAGGCGTTTGGCAGATCGCCCGACGCAGAGTCAAATTCCATTGCCATCATCGTCAAGCACCTGGCGGGCAACATGCGCTCCCGGTTTTCCGATTTCCTGACCTCGGACGGCGAAAAGCCGGACCGCAATCGCGATACGGAATTTGAATCACCGCCAAAGACGCGGGCCGAAGTGATGGACATGTGGGAATCAGGCTGGGAATACGTTTTTAATGCGCTCGCGCCACTCAGCGATGCCGACCTTGGCCGAACAGTCTTGATTCGGACGGAGCCACACTCGGTGATGCAGGCCATCAACCGACAAATCGGCCATTACTGCTATCACATTGGGCAGATCATCTACCTGGCAAAGCATTTTGCCGGTGATGAATGGAAAGCGGTGACGATCCCTCGCGGGAAGTCGGCAGAATTTGCCGCCAGGGTGGCAAAGGGCGAGCTTTCGCAGCGTTAATTGCAAGCGTAATGTTTCTTACCATTGGCGACGCCGCCTTTGCCGTGGCGGCGCTGGGACAAAGGGCGAACTACATTGCCAAACTCCATCTTCAAGAGCCACATTAACTCCAGATCCAGGGAGTTCGAGGCGAACACCCGCCGGATGAAGGAACTGGTGAGTGAAGTACTGAACCAGGAGGAAGCCATCCGGGCGGGCGGCGGTGAAAAGGCCGTTGCAACCCAGCACAAGAAGGGCCGGCTGACAGCCCGCGAACGCATTGCCCTGCTCGTCGATCCCGGCGCCGAATTCTTCGAACTCGGCATTTACGCCGCTTTTGAAATGTACGAGGAGTGGGGCGGCGCGCCGGCGGCCGGGGTGGTAACGGGACTCGGCCGCATTCATGACCGGCTGGTGATGATCGTCGCCAATGATGCGACCGTAAAGGCTGGCGCGTTTTTTCCCATCACCGCCAAGAAGGTCCTGCGCGCCCAGCAAATTGCCATCGACAATCGCATTCCCACGTTGTATCTGGTGGATTCGGCCGGCATTTTTTTGCCTTTGCAGGAGGATGTTTTCCCCGACACGGACGATTTTGGCCGGGTCTTCCGCCATAACGCCGTAATGAGCGCCATGGGCATTCCGCAGATTACGGCTATTATGGGCATGTGCGTGGCAGGCGGGGCCTACCTGCCGGTTATGTGCGACCACATTCTCATGACCGAAGGCAGCGGACTTTTCCTGGCCGGCCCTGCCCTGGTGCAGGCGGCCATCGGGCAAAAGACTTCGGCAGAAGAACTGGGCGGCGCAAAGACACATTCGCAGATCAGCGGCACGGTGGATTTTCGCGAACCGGACGATGAGAGCTGTATCGCAAAGGTTCGAGCATTGCTTGATAAAATGGGTCGCAAACCATTGGCTCCTTTTGACAAACAGGAAGCCGAACTGCCTACCTATCCAGCGGAAGAGATTTACGGTATTTTTTCGGGCGAACAGACGGCGCAGTACGACATGCGGGAAATCCTGGCGCGGGTGGTGGACGGCAGCAGCTTCGAAGAATACCGGGCCGAGTATGGCCGGACGCTCGTCTGCGGCTACGCCCGGATCGGCGGCTGGGCAGTCGGGATTGTTGCCAATCAGAAAATAACAGTCCAGACCGTATCTCACGAAAGCGGAGAAAAGCGGATTCATTTTGGCGGCGTGATTTATACGGAGTCAGCGGAAAAAGCGGCGCGCTTTATCATGGATTGCAACCAGAACCTGGTTCCGCTGGTATTCTTCCACGATGTGAACGGATTTATGGTGGGCAAGGAAGCCGAATGGAGCGGCATCATCCGCGCCGGCGCCAAGATGGTGAACGTTGTGTCCAACAGCGTGGTGCCCAAGATCACCGTGATATGCGGCGGAAGTTTTGGCGCGGGCCACTACGCCATGTGCGGCAAGGCATACGACCCTCGGTTCATCTTTGCCTGGCCTTCGGCACGCTACGCGGTGATGAGCGGGGATGCGGCCGCCAGCACGCTGGTGGAAATCAAGGTCCGGCAGATGGAACGCAGCGGAAAGAAACTGACCGGCAAAGAAAAACAGGAGATGCTGCGGTCAATCCAGGGGACCTACGAACGTCAGTCGGACCCTCGATACGGCGCTGCGCGGCTGTGGGTGGACGCCATCATCGATCCGGCGCAAACGCGGGAAGCGCTGATCTGGGCGCTGGAGGCAGCGGCGCTGAACCCCGAAATCAGGGAATTCAAAACCGGCGTGCTGCAAACCTGAAGAGACCCTCACGCATAGCCGCAGAAGTGACGCGATCAGACGGGAGGAAAACGCACGCGTTTTGAACACCCATTCTGCCGCAGGTGAAGGTTAAATCGATTGGACTAACTTTGCGCCTTCGCGCCTTTGCGTGACAAGGCCCTTCCTATGACTGAAAATGAGATCGCCAGGGAAATTGTGGACGCGGCCTACAAGATCCACACGACCCTTGGGCCCGGACTCCTGGAATCCGTTTATGAAGCCGTGATGGCAGAAGAGATATCGCGCCGGGGATTACTGACAGTTCGCCAGCAGGCGATTCCGGTCGTTTATGAGAGCATTCACCTGGAGGTCGGTTTTCGTGCTGATTTGATCGTCGAAGGTAAAGTAATAATTGAAATCAAATCCGTTGAGCGGATCGCGCCGGTCCATAAGAAGCAGTTGTTAACGTATCTCCGGTTGACTGATAAGCGCCTCGGAATCTTGATCAACTTTGACGTGGAATTGATTAAAGACGGCATAACCCGCGTTGTCAACCGGCTGGAAGAGTAAGAGCGTACTCGCGCGAAGACGCAAAGAAAGAAGAAGGACGTGTGAATGGAAAAGGTCAAGATTATCGAATGTCCGCGCGATGCGTGGCAGGGGCTGGAGAAGGTTATTCCGACGGAGGTGAAAGCGGACTATCTTGGCAAACTGCTGAAGGCCGGCTTCAGGCATCTTGATGCCGCCAGCTTTGTATCGCCCAAGCTGGTTCCGCAGATGGCGGACAGCGAACAAGTGCTGGAGCAGTTGGCAGACACGCTGCAGGCCGCAACGAACGGAACAACCCCTGAAATCATTGGCATCGTAGTGAACAACAAGGGGCTTGAGCGGGCGCTCGCAGCTCCGCAGGTGACCACGCTGGGATATCCCTATTCAATTTCCGCGAACTTCCGCCGGCAGAACGCCAACATGTCGCTGGTCGAATCGCGAGGCCTGGTGGAGACGATCCAGCGCGAAACCCGGAGGGCTGGGCGCGACCTGGTGGTTTATATATCCATGGCTTTCGGCAACCCATTTGGCGAACCGTGGGGCCCGGAGATTGTCGAGGATGCATTGGAATGGTTGAAAGGCTGCGGCGTCAAAACCGTATCCCTGGCGGACACTGTCGGCGTGTCGACAACTAAAGAAACAGGTGAACTTTTTAAGCGGTTGAAGCCGTTCATGAAAGATATGGAACTCGGCGTCCACTTGCACGCCCGCGCCGAGGGCGCAGCGGAGAAGGTTCTCTCCGCCTACGAGGCAGGCTGCAGACGATTTGACTCTGCCCTGACCGGTCTGGGTGGCTGTCCCTTTGCCGGCGATGAATTGGTGGGTAACATTGCAACGGAAATTGTAGTCTCAACGCTCGCCGAACACGGCGCCGACGTCGGCATTGAACCCTGGGCCATGCTTTCCGCCGTGGAAGCAACCAATGAGATTCGGAACCAGTACGCAAACTGATCCGGCGAGGCCATATCCATGCCTTATGAGACCGTAAGACTCGAAATCGATAACACAGTTGCTGTTCTCACGCTCAATCGTCCGGAAAAGCGCAACGCAATCTCCCATGAAATGATCGCGGAGATACTTCAAGCGTTGCATGAAGTTGAGAATGGCAAGGCACGGGTGCTGATCCTGACCGGGGCCGCTAATGCCTTTTGTGCCGGGATGGATTTGCAGGTGCTCAAGGATTTCCGGCCACAGACTGACGCGGAGACAGTGGCCGATGGCCGCCTGATCGCTTCCCTGTTTCGGCGGCTATATACCTTTCCCAAGCCTACCATCGCTGCCGTGAATGGCCCGGCCGTTGCCGGGGGATGCGGGCTGGCCACCGTGTGCGACTTTACGCTGGCGGGGACTGAGGCGAAATTTGGGTACACGGAAGTGCGCGTAGGTTTTATTCCAGCCCTCGTGTCCGCCTACGTTATTCGACAGGTAGGAGAGAAGCGGGCCCGCGATCTGCTGCTCTCCGGGCGAATATTCAGCGCCGCCGAAGCCCGGGCCATGGGCATAGTTAATGAATTACTTGAACACGAAAAATTGATGCCCCGGGCGCGCGAACTGGCCGGGTCGCTTGCTGAGATGAGCCCGGTGGCGCTCGCCCATACAAAGCGGCTCCTGCTGAAGTTTTCTGAAGAAGAGCTCGACCGCGAAACCGAATTGGCCGTTGAAGCCAGCGCCCGCGTCCGCAAAACCGCCGACTTCCAGGAGGGATTGGCGGCCTTCCTCGAAAAACGCAAGCCGCAGTGGCGGTGTGAGTAGCGGACGCTTGCAGGGAAAAGCACTCTCGCATGGCCTCCAAGAAATTGAAAGATGGAATTTCAGCCAAAAGTGTCCTAATCTCATGGCTAGAGGATCAGTTCGTTGAGGTCTGAAATGAAGACAACCAAATTCACTTACTGGCAAGACGGCGATTACTTTCTCGGATTTCTGAATGACTATCCCGATTACGTTTCGCAGGGGCTGTCCAAGGAAGAGCTGGTCAAGAGTCTCAAAGATCTGCTTGCGGATCTTCAATCAGGCGAGGTACCGTACGTGCGAAAAGTTGAAGAACTGATGCTGGCTGATTGAAAAGACGCGACCTCATCAGGAAACTGGAAGAACTTGGATGTGTGCTGGTCCGTCACGGTGGAAGTCATGACTGGTATACGAACTTGAAGACGAGAAAGTCTCAGCCATTCCCCGACACAGTGAAATCCACGAAGGATTAGCCAAATCGATCATTAAGAAGCTGACTGAAAATTAGCCGTTGCTTCTAACCATCTCTTCAACACGCCGGCCTTACGCGCGAACTCGCGCAGTCGCTTGCTGAAATGAGCCCGGTGGCGCTCGCCCATACAAAGCGGCTCCTGCTGAAGTTTTCTGAAGAAGAGCTTGACCACGAAACCGAATTGGCCGTCGAGGCCAGCGCCCGCGTCCGCAAAACCGCCGACTTCCAGGAGGGATTGGCGGCCTTCCTCGAAAAACGCAAGCCACAATGGAAGGGACGATAGCCTTTGTCGAGACGGTTGCTCACGCGGTAGCCGCGTCGATTCGCTCTTTCAGGCGGGCCAGATACTCGATCCTTTCGCACAGCAAGTCGATCGAGCGCGAGGCATTTTCTTCGGTGAGGTAATCCCATCCGCAGCGGACCCACAGGTCCTCTACTCGCGAAGCCTTCAGCCCAGGGTTCGCCATTTTCAGAGATACGAACCAGCGTAATTGGGCCAGGCGCGAGGCAAAATCCACAGTGACCGTAAGTTCGATGGAACCGATCGACCCGGTCTATCGAGTTTCGCCGCCGGGCAGTTTGCTCTTCTTCGGCGAGAACAGTCGGGCAAAAGCTGCCTCCATCAACTTTCGCAAAAGAGGTGCCTTTGCCGGCTTGACATTGTGGAGGTCCAAATGTGAAACCAGTTCTTTTGGGGGATCGTCACGTGGCTGAAAGTCCAGGCCGGAACGGATTTCCTCCCTATGTGCGATGCCGTCCGGGTCGGTGAGCATCAATTTCGCCATCCTGGGCTCAACGTAGCGAAGACCATAGGCAAAATGGCCTGATTGGAGTGCGCTGCGATAGGTCAGAAGCGCCGGATTGTTCGAGGTCAGACCTAAAGCATCACTTGAAATAACGGGCGGCGGGAAAAACTGGACTGCGCCCAGCTGCGCCATGGCATCTAAAAGAGCCGCCCGCCCGGCGGCATCCAACCCGACAAAATAGTCGAGGAATTTTATGGCTTCCGTACTTGGAGTGCGAGTGACTGCAGGGAAACCGCCTTCGGCTTCAGAGACGAGATCGTTTCGGATCAGCGTTATGACACGCGAAAGAAGATCATCCATTTCGTCCCTCAAATCAGCTGAATCAGTCTACCAACAAAGGCTTGTTAACAACCGGCTCAGCCCAGATCTCCGCTCAATCTAGTCCCGGCGATTGGCCCATCGATCGTGGCTCAACTCCGCCACTTCAGGACCGTTGGCCCTTCGATGGGATGTTCCAAGGGCTGGCCGGTTTCCTTTGACTTGAGGTAAGCGGCCTTCAACGCAAAGTACCACTTGGCAGGACGGTCAGCGTCATCAATAAGCATTAGCGGCGGGTTGTACTTTAGGCCCTCCGCCTGCTTCACCATGGTTTGCCTGTCCTGCTCCACGAACATATTGCCGAAAAAGCGGAGAATTGAAGTGAAGAAAGGCACGTGGCGGAAGGCGTTCCAGGCCGCGCAAACGTCAATCCGGCAGCGCGAGGCGGTGATAGGCGTGACGGTGGTCCGGCTTGAAAACCAGTACTTGCCGCAGTGGATCTCTTCAAACCGCCGATTGGGCAGCACGAACTCGATGGTAGTAGTGATAGGCTCGCCGTAAACTCCCAGCAATTTATAGGCGGCGCTGTTGGCGGAAGGCGAATGGGCCTTGATGCGAAAACCGTTCGGGATGGGCTCAAAGATTTTTTCTTTTTCGTGGATGCTACTGCGCTTTCGCCACCACCATGACTGGTGAACAAAGGGGCCGTGCGCGGGGTCCATCAGGCCGATGATGCCGTGGTCCACATGGCAGGGCAACTCAGCTTCCAGGTGCTCCAGGCGATAATCCGCGCTGAAGGTTGGAAGGCGCGGAGCATCCGGCACAGCCTCATCCCGGTGTTCGGGATCGGGAACAAAGACCCAGAAATAGCCGTCCTGTTCTTCGCACGGAAAGCTGGTGGCGAAGATGCGATCTACTTTAAGCTTGTCGCGCTCGGTCAGGGAAGGAATGGCCTGGCACTGGCCCGTTCTGCCCTCAAAAACCCAGCCGTGGTAGGAACATTCAACCGCGTTGCCGTCGAATTTTCCCTCTGAAAGCGGCATGCCACGGTGCGGGCAGGCGTCGCGCATCGCGAAGCCCTCGCCTTTTGAGTTGCGTCCGATGACGAGCGGAATACCCAGCAGCATTGCGGTGTGCAATTCCCTGCCCGGGACGCGGTTGCTGCGAAGGGCGGGATACCAGAAGCCGCGCATCAGGCCGTCACTGTTTGAATTTTTCGCAGATTCCCTGACGGAAGTTTCAGCCATAACCTTGGCTAATATACCAGACCTTGAATTAGCGGGGCCAGCGTCGCGTCTGCGAAAGCGGCTCGAACTTTATCATCCACAGCAGCGGCGCAGAGGGCGCAGGAGCATCGTGTCAAGCCTGTTTTACATTCCCCACGTTAAACCCCTCCACGACGATTCGTGGCCGCTCGCCGCGCGTATCGGCATCGGCCACTTCGATCCCGATGCCTTCCACTTCGCCCGGCATCAGGGTTAGATAGTTGTCGCTGTAAAGCGCCGGCAGGATGCGATCGCCCGATTTTTCGCTCACCACCTTCACCCTGACCATCAGCGCCGGGTGCGAGGACGGATTACGAACATTAGTCGCTAATACCCAGCGGTCGCCCTGCTGCTGAACACCGGTTGTGGCTTCCAGATTGATCTTTGGGAGTTCGCGAACCGCCCGGTAATTTCCAACCTCGAGTGGACGCATATAAAAGTTCCTCGAAATCGGTATCTGTTGGCGTGTCAACCCAAGCCGCAGAAAATGGACCGGGGTAAGCCCCGCCGGATATTCCATCTTGATACAGGCGACGGTGCTGCCTTCGTTGATGTCGACCGACGCAGCTTTTGTCCATTGCTGCCTGCCATCCATATTCAGGACTTGAACGTGGGCGGACAGGCCGCGAACGTTTCCGCCGCTGTAATTGACCACCTCGATATTTTCACTCACCGGATTCCACTGAATGTGCAACGGCTCGCAACCCTTTTTGGCCCCGAAATAGGCCGAGGTTGGTTCGAAGTAGTAATCGTAGGTTTGCCACACAAACGAAGGCCAGCAGGGGTGGCTCATCCAGATCAGCAATCCCATGCGGTGCTTGCTCTGGCCTTCGAACATGGCGCGGTAACCGTCGTAATTGATGAACTGCGCCAACGCAATCCACTCCTCGGCGCTTGTAGCGCCGCCGTAGCCGTGATCAATCATTTTCTGGTAAGAAGCGCCATTTGCCGCCCCCTGAAGGCAGAAATCGTGCAGGCCCCAATCCAGACCCTGCGGCCACATGGCCTTTTTCGGCATCATCAGTTGCACGCTTTCGATGGGAGGAATATTTTGCATGCCTCGTTCACTGTGGAGCGTGGTGTTTGCGCCGGGGCCAAAGTAGTAGTCGAGCGGCATGGCGGTGTAGGGGCCGTGACCGCTCACCACGCCTTCGGCTGAATTCGGGATGTACTGGATAGCAGGATGCAGGTCCGCCAGCATTTTCGTCAGTCCGTCCTCCAGCCGCTGCGGTGGGTCGCCCTCATTGCGCCCGCAATAAAGACCTATGCAAGGGTGATTTCGGATTCTAAGGATAAAATCCCTCGCGTTTTCCAGGAACATGGAATCATCTTCCGGGTCCGGGCCGTCCCAGGGATTGGCCAGCCAGAAGTCCTGCCAGACCATCACGCCGTGGCGATCGCAGGCGTCATAAAATGCGTCCTGGCCTATCTGGCCGACCCAGTTGCGGATCATGTTTAAATGCATATCGCTGTGGTAACGCACAGCGATGTCATATTCCCGCTGGCGGTAACGCAGCATGGATTCGCTGAACCCCCAGTTGCCTCCCTTGGGTACCAGCCGGCGCCCGTTAATCCAGATCCGAAGCTTGCCGCCTTCTTTGCTGTAGGTCATCTGCCGCACGCCGACCTTCAACGATTTTCGGTCGGAGAGATGCCGGTGGGCATGAGCCGTCAATTCCAAATCATATAGGTTCGGCTCGCCGTATCCCGCCGGCCACCAGAGCCTGGGGCTCCGCAGCCGCATGGCGGGATGGGTTGAGGGATCCAATCTGATTTTCGTTTTGGCGGAAGCTTCCAGTTTGAATTTCTGCTGGACCTGTACGTCTCCGAAACGGGCGCGAAGTCTGCCTTTCAGCGGTTTGGCCTGGTGGTTGACAAGTTCAACTTCAACTCTCAGATCGGCGCTGGAAGTTGACGGCAACGGCAGGGTCGTGGCCACGCACGGATTTTCAATCGTCACTGGACCGCTCGTGGTCAGATAAACGTCATTCCATATGCCATTGTTTCGCCCGCGAATGGTGGGAATCCAGTCCCAGCCGATGGAAGCATGGAAAGTGGGGTTATCAAGCCCAAGCGCGCCGCCGTTGTGCCCGGCAGAAGCAAACGTCTTTTGCATGGCGCTGCCCGGCGTGTCGTTCTTGATGATTCGAACCGCAAGCGCATTCTTATCGCCCGGAAGCAGATGCTTTGTGACGTTAAACCGGCCGCGCATAAAGCCGCCGTCAATGCGCCCGATCTCCGCTCCGTTCAGATAAACCTCGGCCTTCCAGTTAATGCCGTCAAAGTGCAGCCACGCGTGCTCGTCGTCGTGAAGCTTTGGTGACTGAAACTCTGTCCGGTACCAGAAGTCTGCATAGAAAAACGAATCCGAAATGTAAAGCTGGTTCCGGCCGTAACTTGGGTCAGGAATTGCGCCGACGTTCAGATAAGATGTGAGGACGGTACCCGGGACGGTGGCAACAATCCAACTTTTATCATCAAACCCGGCCTTCGATAGCGCTTCGCCGCCCGCTTTTACAAGCGAATCCCGCTGCAGCCTCCAAGCACCTCCGGCGAGATCGATGCGCCCATCACTCCGCGCAGACGGAGTAGGTTTGGGCTGGACCAGAAATCCGCCGCGCCCATAGACTTCCATCTCGCTCAGGATGTAGCCGTCGGCCGATGAAGGGCGGGTCATCAAGACACGCACATACCTTCCGCGCGCCGGCTGCTGCAGCTTCATGTCATCGACCAGGCCACTTCCCCCGGGCAGCGGCTGGATGTCCTGCCAGCTTTCCGCGTCGTCCGAGACTTGAATGAAGCCTTCTGCAGCCTTGGCAATCCAGTGCAGCGTAACGCGGTCAAATTCGCTGGGCGCGCCTAGGTCAACGTAAACCCACTCGACGCCGAGCCCCGCGCTCATCCATGCGCTGGTAAAGTTGTACGGTCCTCCGACTTCGATCCTGCGATCCTGGTGATAGAAGGCCACCACGCCAACTCCCCACTCCATATCAAAATCCAATTGCGGGTCTTCGGAGGCAAGGCATTGAATGCGGTAGTAGCGGCTTTGCGACGGCGGGCTGAGAGGAATGGAGGGCTTGAACAGGTACCCATGCGGCACAAATCCAGGCGGGTAGCCTGACAGCGATGCTGGCTCCGGAGCCGTCACGCTCCCGGCCCTCGCCCAACTCCTGCCATCAGAGGAAACATAGACTTCGAAGCTCACGTCAGCCGGTTTGATTCCCCGGGCGGAGAGAGTGACTAACAGATCAATCCTGTCAATTTTCGGTACGGCTTCACCGCCGCCCAGACGGACCTGTACCCACGGCTGTGGCCCCTGCAAGCGGACGGTGCTGGTTGGATTATGATCCAGGAAGAACTCGCGCTCTTCCTTCGAGAGCACCCCACTGGCACTGCTAGAAGTTTCCACCCATGTGGGCACGCGCGTATGCTTGATGCCATCGGTGATCAATTGCGCCGTCAGATTGTAGTCGTAACTGCTGGAATGGAAAGCAGGCCGCAATAGCGCCAGGTTGCCGTAGGTATTGGAATTGGCTGCCACTACCGTCGGGGCAAAACACTCGGCAGGATCTCCGGGATAAACGCCGATTCCCCCCGTGTACGGACCTCCGCTAGGGGAAGATGATGCTCCGGCGGGAAATTCGTCGGAAGCGGCCCCACGCGATGAATTTGAAGTCTGCCCGCCACCGGACGCTCCTGCGATGCCCTGCAGGCCTCCAAAAGCGGCTGTCGCGCCTGCAACTGTAGCCTTCAGAAACGTCCTGCGTGAACTCTTGGGGCGCTTCATTTGGGGCCTCCCTGGAGCCGTGTAGTATACACTGGAAAAATCCCGTCAGAGTTGCCTGTGCGCTGAGCATTTACACCGCTACGGGAAGAAAAGCGCACACAGACTCCGCCATCCAGTCGCGGTTCTGGTATAGTCACATATTTGAACGTGGCTGACCGACCATCCATTTCAAAGCGCGCAGCAAGGCGGTTGATCCAGCAGGCATTTGTCCTGACGGCGCGGGAACGTTCCGTACGGCAGCACATCCGTGAGGCGCGCATCGAGACGCTCTGGGTGCTTGAGGACTGGAACTTTGCATGGACGGTGAGCATCGACCGCGGCAAAATCCGGTTTGACCGCAGGCCGACACGCGCGCCCGACGTGACCTTAACCTGGCCAGACGCAGCGGAGTTTCTCACGGCCGCTCAGGAAGGTCGTATGGCGGAAGATTCCAGGGTGTTAGCAGGCGATCCTGATTCGCGGGCTTATGCGGAGACGGTTTACAGAAGCTTTTGCCGCTCGCTCGAACAGGTCATAAAATACCCCGTGGATGATGCCGGCAATCCATTAATGTGATACTTGAAGGCATAAACGTATTTAATTGTAAATAAGCCACTATGAGATCAGGTTGCCTTCCATCCGCTGTGTGCGGGAGCCGAAATAAGCGAACGTTTGCACGGAACAAATGAGGCACTTTTGATGACGGCAGAATTCCCCACAGACTGGATTTCAACAACCTTTCGCGTACGATACGCAGAGACGGACCAGATGGGAGTGGTCTATTACGCAAACTATCTGGTTTGGTTTGAAATCGGGCGCAGCGAGTTTTGCCGCCAGCATGGTTTTGAGTACCGCGACATGGAGCACGAGGACGGGATCCGCATCATCGTGGCGGAGGCCAGTTGCCGATATAAAGCCTCCGCGCATTACGATGATAAAGTTGAAGTTAAGACGTGCCTGCGCGCGGTCCGAAAGCGGGTCCTGATTTTTGGCTACGAGATTTGCCGCCAATCGGATAATCTTTTGCTCGCCGAGGGTGAAACCACCCACGTGATTGTAAATCGCGAAGGCCGCCCCTGCGCCCTGCCGGAAAAATATCGCGAATTATTTTTGATGGGAACCAAGCTGCGCCAGGAGTAAAGATGCCGCTCATTTCAGTCGTGAAAGGGCCGATTTTCGGCGCTGGTTTCCTTGTCTCCGTCTCATTGTACAGTGGGGGGTTGGACCAAATTGCTATCGAAGACAATCAGAAGGCCAAAATTGAGTTAAAAAATGACACATCGAAAGCCAATCTGACGTCTTAAGATGCCGCCCATTTCAGCTACCATCATCACATTCAACGAAGCCGCGAACATCGCCCGCGCGATCCGGTCACTTGACTGCGCCGACGAAATTCTGGTGGTCGATTCCGGCTCAACTGACGAAACCGTCAAGATCGCCGCCGGGCTCGGCGCGCGGACCATCGATCATGCGTGGGAAGGGTTTGCGGCGCAAAAGAATTTTGCTGTCCGCGAGGCCCGGCACGACTGGATCCTGAGCCTGGACGCAGACGAAGAATTGAACGAAGAGGCACGCGACGCCATCCGGGCATGGAAGGAAACAACGCCAGGGGCCGGGGCTTTCCGGTTTGCCCGGCGGGCACAATATCTTGGCCGATGGATTCTGCATTCGGGCTGGTACCCGGATTGGAAAATTCGCCTGTTTCACCGCGACAAGGCGCGCTGGGAGGGCGACTACGTTCACGAGTCCGTCGTGGCCGAGGGGCGGGTGGAGACGCTCAACGGCGAGATTCTCCACTATACTTGCGATTCGCTGGCCGACCATCGCAAGCGCATCGAGTTTTATACCGACCTCGCAGCGCGGGAAATGTTTGAGCGGGGCGAACGCGCCGGTTTCGCCGGGCGGCTGCTGGTGCCGCCCTGGGTATTCGTTCACACCTACTTCTTCCGCCTCGGTGTGCTCGACGGCCTGCCCGGATTCTGGATCGCCTGCATGGCGGCGCGTTACGTGCATCGCAAATTCATAAAGCTTGCAGAACTCCGAAGCAGCACTAAAGGCAGCCCTTGAGCCCAGGCACTTCACTCAGAGTCGCCCACGTTGATACGGGCCTGTCGCTTCGCGGCGGCCAGCGGCAGTTGCTGCTGCTCGCCCAGGGATTACGGGCACGGGGGCATCAACAATTGATCGTGTGCCCTGAATCAAGCGAACTTTACCACCGCGCCAGGTCGGAAGGGTTCGACGTACTCGGGCTTCCGCGGCACGATTTCCGCCACATCCAGGGCATTCGGCTGCTGCGCCACCGCGTGAACAGAGATGCCCTCACACTCCTGCATGCGCACGACGGCGTGGGCCAGACGGTGGCCTGGCTGGCTTCATTGGGTACCGGCGTGCGCCGGATTGCAACGCGGCGAGTGACCTACCTGCCCAAACGCCGCCTTGATTTCAGGCTGAAGTATCAGTACACCTGCCACGCCGTGATTGCCGTGTCGCGTTTTATTGGACGCATCCTGCAGGACGCAGGCGTCCCACCGCAAATGGTCAACGTGATTCCGGACGGAATAGAAATCCCTGAGCGACTGCCTGACGCTGCATCCCGCAAAGCGACGCGCGCAAAGTGGAGACTTGGAGAGACCGAGTTCGTAATAGGACACCTGGGAGGCGTCAGCGCGGAAAAGGGGCAGGATTTAGCGCTTAAAGCACTCGAAATTCTTGCGCAGCTTCTGCCGAACGCGAAGCTGGTCCTGGGCGGGAACATTTCTGCTGAGGACCTGGCAATTTCGAATCTGGCGAGACCTGCGGCCGGCGGCAAAATTTTATTGGCGGGTTATCAGGAAGACCTTTTTGAGTTTTTCTCCGGCCTCGATGTCTATATAATGCCGTCGCGGTCTGAAGGGCTGGGGTCATCCGCTCTGCTGGCCATGGCCCACGGCCTGCCGGTGATCGCCACCCAGGTTGGAGGTTTGCCCGAAATTGTCGAAGATGGAATAACAGGCTGGCTGGTTGCCCCGGAATCGCCCAGCGCCCTTGCGGACGCTATTGCCGCTGCGGCTGCGAATCCCCAGCGTCTGAAGGAACTGGGAACCAAGGCTCGCCTCCGCTCAGTGCAATTTTCGGCCGATAGGATGATCGAGCAAACGGAAGCGCTTTATAAACGCATCGCCGGCTTGCCGGGATGAATGCGGACGCACCTGCTGATGGAATGCGAGTGAGTGGATGATCCAGACGATTGTGGCCTTATTCGGGCTGATCTTCGGCAGCTTTCTCAATGTGTGTATTCTGCGGGTGCCACGCCGCGAATCGATTGTCGCTCCCGGATCACATTGCCCCGCCTGCGGGCACGGCATTCGCTGGTACGACAATATCCCGGTCCTCAGCTTCATCCTGCTGGGCGGGCGCTGCCGCGATTGCGGCAAACCCATTTCTCTGCTTTACCCCATCGTTGAAATTGTAACGGCCGCGATTTTCCTGCTGGAATTCTGGCGGTACGGTCTGACGCCGGAATTTGTGAAGGGGCTGGCGTTCGCCATGCTGATGATCACGCTCATCTTCACCGACCTTCGCGAACGGCGCATTCCCCACAGAGTCAGCGTGCCCGGCATCGCGCTGGGTGTGGCGTTCAGCTTTTGGGTCCCCGTGGACAATCGACCGGTTGGCTGGGTTCTCGCGCAGTGGCGAATCTTCCCTTCCTCGCTTCTGCTCTCACTGATGGGTGCGCTGGCCGGAGCAATAATCGGTGGAGGCCTGTTCTTTGCAGTCGGCGAGATTTTCTACCATCTTCGCCACAAAGAGGGTCTTGGGTTCGGCGACGTAATGCTGATGCTGGTGGTAGGAACTTTCCTTGGCCCGCCGCTCACATTGATGACTATTCTGATCGGCTCGCTGCTGGGATCGTTCGTCGCCATCCCGCTTGCATTTGCCACCTCAAAGTTTCGCAACTACCAGTGGCCTTACGGAACTTTCCTTGGCGCCGCGGCCATCTACGCCAGCATTGGCGGCAGTTCCCTGCTCCACGCCTACCTGCACTGGGGCGGGTTCAGATAACTAACGTCGTGCAGGCCGCCGCCACAAAGAGCACGAATTTACTCTTGCCGGACAGCGCGCGACATCAGGCCCACCCAATCAAACCAGCCGGCCGTTAGTAGCGCTTCTCCTGGCTGTAATTCGCATGGTCCTGCTGCGCAACGAACTTCTCAAGTGCTTCACGAATGGCGGCAAGCTGGGCGACAATCTGGGCAAGCTGGCTTGAAATCTGCAACGCGTAAGCGTCCTGCATTTTGATCTCCTTCGGATAATACCCATTGTACGCCGTTTGTGCGCCAATGCGTATACGGCCTCGCCACGAGGCAATCTGCCAGGGTGCAAGCGCGTTCGAAGCGGCGCCCTCCTCTGTGTCTGCTTGCGATGGGCCGCGTTGCGCTGACCAGCAGAATCAAATCGCGAGAGATTGAACCCACGCCTCTACACAAAATATGGACTCGTCACCGCTTGAGGAACCGGACGAGGTTTTCGAAGAGGCGAAGCCCGTCCTGGGAATAATGGGCGGGGAGCGAGGCGCGCTCGGGGTGCGGCATCAAGCCAAGGACGAGACCGCTCGAATCAATGACCCCGGCGATGGCGTTAGGGGAACCGTTAGGGTTGTCGGGGTATTCTCTGGCAGGCTTTCCTTCGGTATTGGTGTATTGGAAAGCAACGCGCGGCTTGTCACCCGCGCTCTCCAAAATCATGGCGCGGCCTTCGCCGTGCGCTGAAGGCATTTTCAGCACCTGCCCGGCCAGGCCTTCGGTCCAGATCGATTTCTCATTCGAAACCAGCAGCCTTACTTTGCGGTCCTCAAAATGCGAGGACTGATTTTCAAGCATCGCCATGCCTCGCACCCCGGGATTGCGGGCTGGCAGGATTCCAGCTTCAGTGAGCACCTGGAAGCCATTGCAAATACCCAGGATAGGCCGCTTCGCTTCAAGGAACGCTTGAAGTTGCTCGCGCAGCCGCGCTACCATCAGCGTGGCAAAAATGCGGCCGGCGGCCAGGTGATCGCCAAAGGAAAAACCACCGGGAAACACCGCGGCCCCGTAGTCGTCCAGGCTGCCGCGGCCGGCCAGCAATTCGTGCAGGTGGAGCAGTCCTGGCCTGCCGCCGGCGCGCCCGACGGCGGCCGCTGTTTCCTCGTGGCAGTTGGTTCCGGGTGCGTAAAGGATCGCGATCTTCGCCACGGTTACTCCACCACCTCACGAAAAGGTTTGCTCCACACTGCCTCTAGTTCGGTCAATGCCTTTTGCCACATGACCTTGCCACCCTCAGCAACAATGATTTGCGGCTCAGCGATAACTTCACCGATTGTCAGGTGTGGAACGGCAAGCTTTGCCAGCCCCTTCTCGAACTCAGGCAAAATTTCCAGCAGCACGGCGCCGATGAATTCACCAAACAACAATTCGTCGGCGCGCCTTCCTGGTTCTGCATTCATCTGGATTCGGGCGCCGAGCCCCGATCCAAACGCGGCCTCAAACAAGCGAAGGAGCAATCCCCCTTCAGCGATGGCCGAGGCGGAAACGCCGCGCCGTTCATCATGGAGCGCGAGCACGGCATCCCACGGCGCATGGATGGATGCGGCCGTGCCTGGGTCGAACAGCCGGTCGCCGCGCTGGCCGTGCGTATCGGCGTAAACGCTGCCGCCCAATCCATTGGCGCCTGTCGCGCCGATGAGGACAAGCTTGTTCCCTGCTTGCTTGAACTCCTTCGTCACAATCTTCTTCACGTCCGGCACGCGGCCCATCAGGGCCACGGCGAGAGTCATGGGGACATCAATTTTCCGCCCGGCAGATTCAAACGTTCCGGAGCTTGAATCTTTGCCGGAGATGAATGGAATGCCCAGCTCGACGGAAAGGCCGGCGATGGCTTCTACCATCTGCGAGAGTTCCCAGGCGGTCTGCGGAGTGACGCGCGGAGTATAAAAGTTGTCGCAGAGCACCGCTTCCTTGTAACTGGCGCCGGCCGCTACGGCCTTGGTCACAGCCTCGACCATCATCAGGCGCGCCATGGCGGCAGGATCAACGTCGCCGTAAAACGGGTTGAACGCCAGCGTCGAAACCATGCCATAGGGCTTTCCACGCAGCGGCGCAGAGACATAAATATTGGTGGGCATGCGATGATTGCGCCCGCCATAGGGACCGACCGCCGTGCGGCCCTGCACCGTGGTGTCAAAACGAACACCAGCCGCGCTCTGGTCGCAGCAGTGGTAATGCGACACGACGCTTTCCACGGCTTTCTGCCATTCCGATTGCGTCCGCGGCTCGGAAATTGAAAGCGGCTTGAGCGGGCGCTTGTGCTCGATAACGGCGATCGGCTCAATAGGGCAGCCGTTCCACAGAAATTCCATATCGAGGTCCACAACCCGCCGGCCATGCCACGTGGCCTGCAACCTCCCGCTGCCGGTAAAACGCCCGAACTCGACGTGCGCAACGTCATAGCGGTCGAGAATTTCGCGCGCTTCATCCAGCTTTTCGAGAGGAACCACAACAAGCATGCGCTCCTGCGATTCTGAAAGGAGAATTTCCCAGGCTGTGAGGCTGGCGTCTTTCAGGCGCACGCGGTCAAGGTCAAGTTCCACGCCGCATTCCCCGCCGATTTCACCCGCTGCCGAAGAGATGCCGCCTGCGCCAAGGTCCGTAATGGCGCGGATGCAGCCGGCGTCACGCAGGACGGGAATGGCGGATGTGAATCGCCGCTCGGTGATGGGATGGCCAATCTGGACGGCCGCAAATTCCTTTTCGAGCGTGGCGCCGGTCATGCCCGTCGAGCTGGCGGTCGCGCCGTGGATTCCGTCGCGGCCGGTATCGCCGCCGATCAGCAGCGTGATATCGCCCGGCTCGGGCGAATCCTTGATAGCGTCCTTAGCAGGAATCAATCCGATGGAGTGGCCCAGGGCAAAGCACTTGGCATAGCCCGGATGGATGCGATAAACGGGGTGCATCATGGGGATGCCCATGGGGTTTACATAGTAGGACGTGGCGCGGATGGATTCGGTAACGATCAACTGCGGGTGCAGGGCGCCCGCGGGAACATCTTCGTCGGCCATGCGCGGATCCATGGTCCCCATGACCGTGGTGCCGCCAATAGGATACGCGCCCTTGCCGAAGCCCAGGGTGTCGCGAATCACCCCGCCATGTTTGGTGGCGATGCCGCCGAACGGAGCAATGGAACTGGGAAAATTGTGCGTCTCGCCCTTGATGGTAATCACCCAGCCGTCGTAAAACTCCATTCCGCCGGCATTGTCCTTGAAGGATGAAACCACCAGGGGATGGTTGATCTGCGCGGTGGCCTGGCTCAGCCGCTTGAGCAATCCGAGACTTTTCCAGGTGGTGTGGTAGCAGTGATCGCTCCAGCTTTGGACCAGAATTTCAATTTCCGCGTCGGTGTGCGGGCGGCCGCGGCGGTTTTCGTGCGCCTGAATGGCTTTCATCTGCGCCAGCGGCGCGTACCAGGAGCGCTCTGCCGACAGCGCCTGGAGTTCCTGGTCGCTGAGGCTGCTCAGCGGGACATCGGCGACGGGGTCGGGCGTGCCCGTGGGCCGAAGCGTCTCCACAATTTCGTCAGACTCGCGGACGCGCTCAACAATCTTGTTATAGAGAAACCGCGAGGCCAGCTTGCGGGCTTCAGATTCGTTTAGCCCTGTAAACTGATAACGCCGGCTGAGGCGCGCGAAGACCAGGCCGGTTTCACCCAGCGCGTGGGCGCCCTCCAGGATGGATGGCGTCTCAGGGTCGGTGACGGCCGGCCGATAGGCGATCTCAACCACCGGGCCCAGTTCGGAATTAAGCTGCGTGCGGTCCGAGCCCTGCTGATAAAGCGGATTGATCAACAGCGGCTTGAGACGGCTGACGTCTATTTCCCCTTCGAGCCAGAAGACCCGCTCGATGGTGATGCCCACCAGCCCCGTGTATCCGTGCCGATGAAAAAATGCGACCCAATTACGCGCTTCGGGGTCGTCCCTGGAAAGTGTGTAAACTGTGTGAATAGCCATGGAGAGTTCTGTCGAGATGCCAACCCATCATTATAAGCGAGTCTGCGAAAAAGGACGAACCTGGGCAACGGCTGGCAGGCGCCGGCATGCGGCAGGATAAAAGGGCTGCAGCCTGCGCGGTGCAGGGCTGGGCGCCGGCCCCTACTGCCCGTGCGGAACCATGGGCCACATGCGCTTTTTGTAGGCGAGAATAAAGTAACCGCCAATGCCAACGCAGATGGTCGTGAAGGCGTAGACCATGAATTTCCACCCGCCCGGCTGGAAGGCAGAGCTTGCGAAAATGGAGAGCCACCCCACAAGCGCCAGGATGGCCGGCAACGGATAGAGCCACATCCTGAAAGGCAGCTTGACCTCGGGCTGGGTCTTCCTGAGAACAAATAATCCAATGGTATGGCCGACAAACTGGACCAGGATGCGGGCCACCATCAGGCCGGTGATAATGTCGCCCAGGCTGAACATGCTGGCCACCGCCGCGAGAATCCCGACGAGCACCAGCGACCTGTTGGGAAACTCGCCCTGGGGGTGCAGCTTGCCGAACCAACTGAAGAACAGGCCGTCACGCGCCGCGGCATAAGGAATCCGGGAATAGCCCAGCATCAGGGCAAAAACCGAAGCAAATGCCGTGAACAGGATCATGGCCGTAAGCAAAATCGCCGCCCAGTGCCCGTAAATTCTCTGCATAAACACCGATGCCACAGCCAGATTGGCCAGCGAATCCGGCTTGATCATGTCCTTCCAGGGAACGACGGAAACAAAACTGAAGGAAAGAAGGAAATCGATGACGGTGACGGCAAGGATCGAAATGATGACGGCGTAAGGAATGGTGCGCTCCGGCCGCTTGACTTCGTCACCCAGGTAGCACACCTGGTAATAACCGAGATAGTTGTAAATCACCACAATGGTGCCGTTGCCGAGGCCAATAAGAAACGCCCAGTTGAGATGGAAAGCCCCGGCCGGGAAACTGAGCGCCATGTGGATGTTCATGTGGGTCAGACCCGTGACGATGACCCAGCCGGTGGTGACCAGCATGGTAATCCAGAGAACCAGCATCAGCTTGGCAACATCATGGATTTTGCGGTAGAGCGAGAGCATCACGATGATGGCAATCGAGGCGGCGACCAGCTTGATTTCCCACGGATGGCGGGCCAGTCCCGTCCAAAGGTAACTCATGTACTGCGTCATGCCGACGGTGCCGGAAGCGATTTCGAGTGGCCCGAAGAAAAGGAACTCCCAGGCGAAAAGCCAGGCCATCAACTTCCCCCACG
>DASSJE010000360.1:0-16976 GCA_035691365.1 Terriglobia bacterium | reverse complement strand
AGGCCGCCCGGACGCTCGATGCGACCCTGAAAATCATTGAAGATTCAGTCCGGGAAATCCGGACGTTTTCCTATCTGCTCCATCCCCCGCTGCTGGATGTGAACGGGCTCCAGTCGGCCTTGCGGTGGTATGTGGAAGGATACAGCAAGCGGTCCGGAGTGCGGGTGGATCTGAACTTGCCAGTTAAGCGGGAACGGCTGGGGAATGAGATTGAGCTGGCCTTGTTCCGGATTGTGCAGGAATCACTCACCAACATTCACCGCCATTCGGGAAGTTCACGCGCAACGATCCGCATGCAGCGGATGGAAAAAGAGGTCACTCTGGTTGTATCTGACGACGGGCACGGAATGGATGCGCAGACCCTGGAAAAAGTGAGGCGCGAAGGGGCCGTGCTGGGCGTCGGGATTGCCGGAATGAAGCAGCGGCTCCAACAACTTGGGGGAAAGCTGAACATTGCGTCGGGTGCCAGTGGCACCTCTGTGACCGCCAGCGTCCCCGTTGATTGAACCCATGACCAGACACTTGAAAATTCTGATTGCCGACGATCATGAAGTGGTGCGCCAGGGCGTGCGGACCATTATCGAGTCCCAGGCTGACTGGACCGTCATTGCGGAAGCCCAGAACGGTGCGGACGCCGTGACCCGGGCGCTGGAACTCAAACCGGACATCGCCCTGCTCGATATCACCATGCCTGAGTTGAACGGACTCGAGGCGGCGAAACAGATTCTGAAACAGCTTCCGGAAACGCAGGTCCTGATTCTGACCATGCATGAGAGCGACGAACTCGTGCGGGAAGTGCTCGCGGCCGGAGCACGGGGTTACGTGCTGAAGACGGACGCGAGGCGCGACCTGGTGAATGCCGTCCGCTTCCTCAGCGAGGGCAGGCCGTTTTTCACTTCGAAGGTGGCTGAAATGGTGCTGGAAGGGTTCCGCCAGGGGCAGGCGCCGGCCCAGATCGAAGTTCCCGTTGGAGACAGGCTGACGGCGCGCGAGCGGCAGATTGTCCAGCTTCTGGCTGAGGGAAAGACCAGCAAAGAGGTTGCCACGGCGCTCGATATCAGCGTGAAAACGGCGGACACGCACCGCGCCAACCTGATGCGTAAGCTGAACTTGCACACACTGGCCGACATTGTCCGCTACGCCATCCGCAACAAGATGATTGAACCCTGAACGCCCTGCGAAGATATCAGAAGGGCGCCTGCTGTATACCAGGTGGTCAATAGCCCTACCCTACCTACACAACATTTCCCTGCCTTCTACACAATCCTGCCGATTTCCTTATTTCTCTCCCTGCCCTAAATTGGGATCGTTCCGATGTGAAGAGACACCCGCAAAGACGGATGCTCGACATCAGGAGCCGAATCAGGAATTCACCCTGGGAGGGGGATATGAAACGATACAAGAGCGAAGCAGGCCAGGCCCTGCTTCTGATGACACTTTCAATGATTGTCCTGTGCGGCTTTGCCGGACTGGGCATCGACATGGGTTACCTCCGTTACATGAAAAGGCAGATGCAGTCAGCCACCGACAGCGCTGCGCTGGCCGGCGCGGCTGAAGTGGGCTACGGAGACGTGACGACCGCGGCGGATTCGGACGCATCCACCAACGGATTTACGAACGGAGTGAACGGGACCACCATCACGGTTAATAATCCCCCGACCAGCGGGCCGAAACAGGGCAACTCACAATATGTGGAAGTCCTCATTTCCCAGCAGCAGCCGACATTCTTCATGAAGCTGCTGGGTGTTCAGTCCGAGATGGTCAGCACGCGCTCGGTGGCCTACTCGGGGGTTTCGGGCGCCTGCATTTACGCGTTGGATCCCTCAGTTTCCAGCGCCTTTTCGGTCAACGGGAACTCCAACCTGACAGCCCAGTGCGGCATTCTGGACAACTCGAATAATTCCACGGCAGCACTTGTGCAGAACGGCGGCGGATGCCTTTCAGCCAAGTATATCGGTGTGGTGGGGTCCTTTAAGAATAACTCCTCATGCCTGCCGTCGCCCACGCCGGTCAGCGGAGTTGCGGCGTTTTCTGATCCTCTGGCTTACCTGCAACCGCCCACAGTAGGGTCTTGCGACTACACAAACACATCCATCACCGGCGGCACAACCACCATCTACCCGGGGGTCTATTGCAGCGGGCTTAGCATCAGCGGCGGTTCCACTGACGTTACCTTCAGCCCCGGGACTTACATCATCAATGGCGGCGGATTGAACATCAGTGGCGGCGCCAATGTTCATGGTGACGGGGTCACCTTCTACATCACGGCCCCCAATTCGAGTTCTTTCAAGGGAGTGACGATCACAGGCGGGACTAACAGCCAGTTGATTGCTCCCACATCCGGGCAGTATGCGTCCATCCTGTTTTTCCAGGACCGGTCCTTTACGTCCAACTCCTCCGGCGCTGACAGCAATATCGCCGGCGGCAGCGGAACCGCCATTGAAGGGACGCTCTACTTCCCGACTACCAATCTTACCTACGCCGGCAGCAGCGTGGATTCGCTTTACACCATTCTGATTGCCGACACCGTGAAGATCAGCAACACAACAGTAATTCAGGACACTTACCAGGTTTTGCCTAACGGATCGTCACCGATCCATAGCGCCATTCTTTCGGAATAACTTAACAGGGAGGGGAGACTGACAATGATGAAGAGGATGAATTTGAAATCTCGTATTCGGAACTTTAATTTCAGCCGCCGGCTGGGAATCAAATCGGAATCCGGCCAAGCCATCATAGAAATGGCCGTCATTCTTCCGGTGGCAATCGGCCTGCTGATTGGCATCGCGGAAATCGGACGGTATGCGAACGAATCCATCATGGTGAGCCATGCCGCCACCGCGGGTGTGCATTACGCAGCCCAGAACAGAGTTACAGCCTCGAGCAACACTCAGATCATTCAGGCTGCGCAGAATGATGCGCCCAACCTCACAACCATGACCGTGACGCCCAGCCACTATTGCACCTGTGCGGATGGTACAGCCTCAACCTGCACCGGCACAGACTGCTCGGGCAGCCGGATCATCGAGTACGTCAAGGTGGATACGCAAGTTTCAATGCCCAGCATGTTTTCTTATCCCGGTTTTCCCAAGTCGTACGCGGTCAAGGGAGAGAAGATCATGCGGGTGAGCCAGTAGTACGGAAAGACGATTGTGGACGGTCCGTGGGGACGGGTCGTCCGCAGCAAGACTGAAATAATGACCAAAAATAATTACAGGAGGGGATGGTTATGAAAAGGAATGGAATCAGTAAAGACCGTAAACCAAGGCTGAATGAAATCGGGAGTGCGGTTCTGGAATTTGGCCTGGTTGTTGTGATGTTTTTCATGTTCGTGTTTGGTGTGATGGACTTTGGGCGCGCTCTCTACACTTATCACTTTGTGAGCAATGCAGCCTGTGAAGCCACTCGTTACGCAATCGTCCGGGGATCGAGCAGCACGAATCCGGTGACGGCCAGCGATATCCAGGCCTACGTGAAGTCGATCACGCCGGAAGGCGTTGACCCAAATCAACTCACGATTACCACGACCTGGTCTCCCGATGAAAACCCCGGCAGCACCGTCAAGGTGCAGGTGAGAGATAATTTTCAGTTTATGACGCCGGTGTTGGCCTCTTACCAGATGAACTTCAGCGACTCATCGCAGATGGTGATTTCGCAATAACACATCGGAAGAAGTGCCCGGCCCATGACGCCCGTGGTCATTGGCCGGGCGCGGGAAGAAACCGCTGCTTCACCGGCCATGCCGGGCGCTTGCGGAAAATCAACCGAGAGAGTTGCAGAAGCTATTCGGGGACCGTGGCAGTGCAGAGTTTGATGCAAACGGGGGGAGCGGTTTGAGATACTCAGGTGCAGGAAAATCTTCCGTCGTGGATAAGAGCGGTAGACGGATCAGGACCCTGGTGGTAGACGACTCGCCGATCGCTGTGGGTGCTATTCGATTGCTGCTGAAAAACCGCGGGGGCCTTGAAATCGTAGGCTTCGCCGAAAATGGCGAAGACGGCGTCACCAAGGCCGAATACCTGCAACCGGACCTGATCCTCATGGATCTGCAAATGCCGCGGCTCGACGGGCTGAGCGCCATCCGGATGATTCGCGGCTTTATGGAAAATGTGCGGATCATCGTGGTCACATTTGTCCATGGCGAGGAGGTCCGGAACGAGTGCATCGAGATTGGCGCAGACGGGTTTGTCTTGAAAGACCGTCTCTACCAGGACCTTGTTGCTGAAATCCAGCGCGTTTTTACCGGACACCCGTTCGCGCACAATGGGCCTGCGCAACCTCTTTAGGCCCCCGGCCCAGCGCAAATGTGCAGTTGCCCGGCAGGACGTTGAAGAATCTTGGAGTTTTTGCGGCCGGCTCGCGCAAACCGGCGAGGGTCGGAGCCAGAATGGCCGGCTTTGAAATCATGTCGTTAATTTCCGGACCGGACTCCCGGCCCGCAAGCTGACCGGGAACCAGGGAGATCAAAATGAGTTTGGACATCTGGAGTAATCTGGCCGGGGCCTTCGTAGCAGGTTTTAGCGCAGGCGCCGGCTTCACATTCTATCGATCGAAGACGAAACTCGGTTTGTATCGACACTTCATTGAAGACCGCCTGTCACGTTGGGCAGACCAACGCTGCCCTTTGGCTTTGCTGCCCGGCCCCGGCAGCACCGTGGCTATTGATACGGGCTTTGGATCGGAGTGTGCAGTAGCCGGCGATTCGGAGGGCTTCGCAGATTGGCCACGCAGAATGAACCGTTCCCAGGGCCTGCTGAAACACTAAAGGTTGCTTCTCTTTTTCATCCTTCACACTTCATCCTTCAATCGCCTGTCTTCTGCTTTCCGCTTTCTGCCTACTGCTTTCTTGTCGGCTATTGCCTGGAGGCGTCAGCCAGAAGTTTGGACTCGATCTTCCGAAAGGCCGCCGGATCGCGAACGTAGTCCGTGAACGATGTGATGGCGCTCGACCCGAGTTGTTTGGCCTCAGCGGGGTTCGAGGCATTCAGTTGCTGCAGCAGCTCATAATCCTCAATCCCCGCCAGGAAGGTTTCCATGCGGATCGAGCTGTCAAATGTCATCTGCTTCCGGTTGGGATAATAGATGAACGCGTCGCCGGAAGGCAAAAGCTCGGTGTTGTTGTCAATCACGGGCTGCGTATCGAGCATCGGTTTGGGGCTCCAGGAATTTCCTCCCCAGTGCAGGAAACCCGTGAAGTTGTAGCGAAAGTCGAGCCAGGCCAGCAGCCGCGTCTTGATCAGCGGGAAGTCCATCAGGCGATTGACGTACCTGCCCTGCGGGTAGAGGCAGGTGTAATACCAGACGGGATGTCCGCTCTGGATTCGCTGTTCCACTACATCGATGGCATTGTCAAACCTGCCGAGTTGCGGCACCCAGATGTCGCAATCCTTCCGTTCAATCTCCGGAATATTCTGCGCGTCGATGGCGTCGATGGTCTGCACGCCGGGCAGATACTGCCGCACGAATGCCGCAATCTTGCCGTAGTAAGGAATCTCATCACCGTGCGCCTCGTCCAGCACGTGCTGCAGATATATGCTTTTCCACCCCTTGCTCTCCAGGTGTTTATCCAGCGCCGTGAGAAATCCGGCCAGGAAGCGATGGACCTCCGGCGAATCGGGCGGCAGCGTCTTGGTAACCACCTTGCCTTTTTCGCTTTCAAAAACCTCCACGCCCAGCGGCGCCGTGTAGTAGGGCCGCGTCAGCAGATGGCTCCCTTCGATGTATTTCAACGCGCCGGCGGCCTTGAAGGTCTCCACCCAGCGGTCAAAGTTGCTGAAATCGTATTCCAGCCCGCCGCCCTTCACCTTCGGCTGCACCAGTTCCATCAAGGGAGTGATGATAACGTTCTGGCGATGCCCTGCAAACACCTGGGCCACATTGTCCACCAGCTTCCACCAGCCGTCAGAGAAGGCCGCCACGCCAAAAAACTGCTGCGATTTCTGGTCGTCGAGCGAAAACCAGTTGGTGACGTTGAGCGTCTCTTTTTCCGGCACCGTCGCCGCCACAACCTTCAGGTGGAAAGGCAGGCGCGCCAGCGCCTCCTGGCCGGCGTTGATGTCGACGGCGCCCTGGTAATCGCCCGGCGGAGTGTCCGTTGGCACCTGGATCTCCACCCAGATGGAATACGTGCGGTTGGCTTTGAGATCGAGCGGGAGCGCCAGCAGCGCGTCGGGATACCAGCCTGGCGCCGTGCCAATCACTTCATCGGCGGGCGATCCGGGCGTGTGCGAACCCACCACCACGTAACCCACCTGCCGGATGCTGGCGTTCGAGGCAGTGATGACGTGGCCGCTGCCGTCCTTCGGCGGTTCGATGGTCGCCGTGATCGCAGAGAACGCCTGCGTCGAGCGAAGCGCCACCTGGATGTTTACATGCTGGTTGCGCGCCGCCTCGAATTCCGCCGAAGCCAACTGGCCCGCGCCCACGGCGTCGCCCGGAAAAACCTTCACCAGCGAATCCACGTACCAGGCCTTGAGGCCGTGGGAGCCCGTTCCCGGGCCGCAAGAAATAAACAGCAGACTTGTCGCAAAAATCAGAATGCCGGCCACACGTGTTCGCATCGCCATGGTTACCCTCGCGGAGTGGAATTGAACGCGGCGAAATACTAGCAAATGCCGGACCGGAACACAATGCCTTCCGTCACACGCGGCTGGCGGAAGCGACGTTCGCGGAGCGCCCTGTTGCTGAAGTGCAAGTCTCTTTTATTCTTCTGCAGGGCCAGTGAGTGCGGAGGATGTTTCAAGCATTCCCGGCGCATCCAGCTCAAGCGTAAGGCCGGGTTGCGCGTGCATTGTTGCACGGTGCCTGCAATCCTGTACTTTACAAGATTGGATCAGTGAGATATAAGTCTTAATTTGCGTTCAGTCTGGCGTGAACATTCGTGGGCAGGATGGATTCGCCGGGGTCTGTGTAAGGTATACACTTTCAGACGGACAAGTGGGCGGACCTTTTGGGGCGAGGTAAAGCGGAATGGTCTGCACCCATCCACGAGTGACCGGCTCGGGGCAGCAACAAACAACAGCTTTCAGGCAAACGAAAAATCTCAGTCGGGGCATTACGTAAAGGATGGATCGATTGCTCGTCAAGGTCATTTTTAGGGGGGGGAAGAGCACTCCGCTCATCCTGGCTATGGCAGGAGTGGTGGCTGCTCTTGTCTCGTGCTCGAGCGGAAATCAACATCAGGCCGAACATCCCTTCTATGTAACTTCGGGACAATTCACCGTCGCGCACCCCAACATGCTATCTGCTGCAAAGGATTACTTTGATGAATATCCGACGCATGTTCAGCAGCCGATCGCCTTTACACACAAAGTACACCTGAAGAATGGAATGCAATGCACGGACTGCCACAAAGGAGTGGCGGAAGGCCCGGACGCCTCCATCCCCAACGTCTCGCTCTGCATGACCTGTCATCAGGTGATCGCAACGGATAAACCGGAAATCAAAAAAGTCGCCGCTTACCAGAAAAAGGGCGAGCAGATCCCCTGGCGCCGGGTCTACTGGTTCTACCAGTCGGACCACGTGAAGTTCCGGCACGCGCCGCACATTCGCGCAGGACTCGATTGCAAGACGTGTCACGGCGACATGCGGCAGGAGACGACGGCGGTGCGCAAGGCGGGGCTGACAATGGGATTCTGCGTGGGTTGCCATCGCGAAAAAAAGGCGCCCACGGATTGCACCACTTGTCATTTTTAGGCGCGGTGCGCTGGCCCGGAATAGGGCGGAAACCAGCGGAGCAGCGAAGAGGCTTATGGATCGTCGCAATTTTCTGAAGTTCTCGGCCATCGGCAGCGCGACAGCGGCGCTGGATGCCTGCGGCAAGCCGGAGCATCAGCTCATCCGGTTTATTCCGGAAGAAGAACTCGTGCCGGGCGTCGCCCAGTTGAAGCCCGGAGTCTGCACGCAATGCGCGGCGGGTTGCGGGCTGCAGGTGCGGGTGATGGAAGGCGAGGCGGAAGTGACCCGCCACGGGCAGTTGGGTCTGCTGAGCATGGGCCTGGCAAAAAAGCTGGCGGGCAATCCCGCCCACCCTGTCAACCGGGGCAAGCTCTGCGCGTGGGGGCAGGCCGGCTTGCAGGTGACCTACAATCCCGACCGCATTCGATTTCCGCTGCGCCGCAGCGGAGCGCGAGGTTCGGGTGAATACCAGGAGGTTAGTTGGGAAGACGCGGTGAAGGAACTGGCCTCGCACCTGAAGAAGCAGAAATCGCCGGGCGAGCCGTTGCCGGTGGCATTTCTGACGCAGCCGCTTCGGGACCACCGCGGCGTACTGATCGAACGCTTCCTGGAAGCGCTAGGCGCTGCGCCGGCGGTGGAATTCGAGTTCTTCGAGCAAACGGTGCTGCGACGGGCCAACGAGCTGAGCTTTGGCCATCATCAGTTGCCCACCTTCGACCTGGCGAACTCGAACTACGTGGTCTCGCTGGGCGCGGACTTTCTGGGAAGGTGGAATTCACCCGTGGCCCAGAACGTGGGTTACGGGATGATGCGGCAAGGCCGGCCGGGCCAGCGCGGCAAGTTCGTGCAAGTGGACGTGCGAGTGTCTCAGACCGGCGCGAATGCCGACGAGTGGGTTTACGCCAAGCCGGGAACGGAAGGCCTGCTGGCGCTCGGCTTTGCGCACGTGATTCTGAACGAAAAGCTGCGGCCGGCGGATGCGGCAGGCGAGGCCGGACGGCAGATCGACGGCTGGTCAAGCGGGCTTCCGGACCACACCCCCGAAGCGGTTGCAAAACTGACCGGCGTAGATTCGCGAAAGATTGAGCGGCTGGCGCGCGAAATGGCCGCGCATTCGCCTGCGGTGACTTTGATCGGCGGAGCGCCGCTGGCCCAGACGAACGGCCTGGCCAACGCTCTCGCCGCCAACGCACTGAACGCTCTGCTGGGAAGCGTGGGAAAGCCGGGCGGAGTTTTTTTCACGCCGCAGCCGCCCATGCCGGACCTCGCCGCGCAAAAAGAAGGGGAATCCCTCGCGGCGCTTTGCGAAAGTATCCTGAAGGGGTCAACTCCCGTCGAAACTTTGCTGGTGTATAACGCCAATCCGGTGTTTGCGAGCCCGTTGGCGTGGCGGGTGCGCGAGGCATTCGAGAAGGTTTCATTTATCGCCAGCTTTGGAAGCTTTGTGGATGAGACGAGCATTCTCGCTGACCTGATTCTGCCGGACCATTCGTATCTGGAATCCTGGGTGGACAGCATTCCCGAATCGGGAACAGCCGAGGCCGTGGCCAGCCTGGCCCCGCCGGCCATGAATCCGCTGCACCACACGCGCGCCATGCCGGACGTTCTGCTCGAAGTGGCGCAGCAATTGGACGGGAGCGTGGCGAACGCGCTGCCGTGGAAAAATTATCAGGTGATGCTGCAGGCGTCCTTTGATTCGCTTCGCGGGCACGCCGGATCGCTTTCCGCAAAGAGCGCCGACGATTTCTGGAGCGAGGCGCAGGCGAAAGGCGGATGGTGGGGCGCGGGTCCATCAAGCGCGACGCGCGCGGCAAAAACATCGGCTGGGGCAGTAAAGGTTACAGAGCCGCAATTTGACGGCGCCGAGCAGGAATATCCCTTCAACTTTATTCCGTACGAATCGCAGCAGTTTGGAGATGGGCGGCATGCCAACCTGCCGTGGATGCAAGAGATGCCGGACGTGATTTCGACAGCCATGTGGAGCACGTGGGTGGAGATAAATCCCACGACCGCGGAGAAGATGGGTGTTCGTCAAGGCGACCTGCTCGAAGTGGCCTCGCAGCACGGCAAGCTGCAGGCGCCCGCGCTGATGGCGCCGGGCATCGCTCCCAACGCGGTGGCCATGCCGGCGGGCCAGGGACACGACAATTACGGACGGTACGCCAGCCGCCGCGGAGCGAATCCCATAAAGATTCTGGCCCCGCAGACTGAGGCCTCGACCGGCGCGCTGGCCTGGGCTTCCACGCGGGTGAAGATCAGTCGCGTGGGCAAAAAGGGCGAGCTCATTCTGTATGGCGGCGGGCTGCGCGAGTGGCCGCGTGAGTTCCGCCACCGGTAGCCGGCAAGATTGGCGGCGGCGCCGGGCTAACGCCGGAAGGTGAAAAGAGCTATGGGACATCGATGGGGCATGGTGATCGACGAGGACCGGTGCACCGGATGCGAAGCCTGTGTGGCGGCCTGCCATGCCGAAAACAACATTGCCACGGTGGGTGACGACCAGGCGGCGCGCGGCCGCGCCATGCACTGGATCCGCGTGGAGCGTTACTACGAAGGCGACTTTCCCGACATTCGGGTGAAGTATCGTCCGGTGCTCTGCCAGCAGTGCAGTGATGCGCCCTGCGAGCCGGTGTGCCCCACCTATGCCAGCTACCACAATCCCGAAGGGCTGAACGCGCAGATTTATAATCGCTGCATCGGCACGCGCTATTGCGCCAACGCGTGTCCGTACATGGTGCGCGTTTTCAACTTTTACAATCCTGTCTGGGACAAGCCGCTCGACCTGCAACTGAATCCTGACGTCTCGGTACGTTCGGTGGGCGTGGTGGAAAAATGCACGTTCTGCATCCAGCGCATCAAGACAGCCGAAATCAATGCGGAGGCTGAGAAGCGGCCGCTGAAAGACGGGGAATTCAATCCTGCCTGTGTGGAGTCCTGTCCCACCGATGCGATGGTGTTCGGCGACTTGAATGATCCGGAAAGCCGGGTTTCCCGGCTCTCCCGTTCCAGCCGTGGCACCACGCTGCTGGAGGACCTTGGAACGCACCCGGCGGTGACCTATCTCAAGCGAGATACCTGGCACAATGAACAAAACGCCTGAACAGATCAACCAGGACCTATTGCGGCCGATTTACCACACGACGTGGCGCTTCTATGCCTCGGCGGCGGTCCTCGCAGCGCTTGTGCTGGCGGCGTTCTTTGCCTGGGGCTACCAGATGTATTTCGGCCTGGGCGTCTCGGGCCTGAACCGGCCCGTCTTCTGGGCCTTTTACATCACGAATTTTGTTTTCTGGATTGGCATCAGCCACGCGGGCACGCTGATCTCTGCCATCCTGCGCGTGTGCAATGCCGGCTGGCGGCGGCCGGTGACTCGCTGCGCGGAAGCCATCACGGTTTTTTCCCTTTCAATTGCGGGCCTGTTCCCGCTGATCCATCTGGGGCGGCCGTGGCTGTTTTTCTGGCTGATTCCTTATCCCAGCGAGCGCGGCATCTGGCCGCAGTTCCGCTCGCCGCTGCTGTGGGACTTTTTCGCCATCAACACCTACCTGATCGGCAGCGTCACCTTTTTGTTGCTTCCGTCGTTTCCTGATTTCGCGCTCATCCGCGACCGCGCGACCGGCTGGCGGAAGAAGGTCTACACCATTGTCTCGCTCGGCTGGCGCGGCACGCCGAAGCAGTGGCACCGCCTCGAAATGGCCATGCGCATCATGGCGGTGGCCATCATCCCGGTGGCCGTATCCGTCCACACGATCGTCTCCTGGGATTTTGCTATGGCGCCGGTGCCGGGATGGCACTCCACGATCTTCGGCCCCTACTTTGTGGCGGGCGCCATCTTCAGCGGCATCGCCGCATTGATCATCGCCATGGCCCTGCTGCGCAAGCTGCTGCACCTGGAGGAATATCTCAGGCCCATTCACTTTGACAACCTGGGCAAGCTGCTGCTGGTGATGAGCCTGCTGTGGTTCTACTTTGTTTTTGCGGAGCGGCTCACCACCTGGTACGGCAATTTCCCCAGCGAAATGTCGGTGTTCTGGTCGACGCAGGTGGGAAGGTTCGGCCCCCTGTTCTGGACCATGGTCTTCTGTAATTTCATTATTCCGGTGCCCATCCTGGCCATCAAAAGCCTGCGAAACAAAATCGGCTGGACGGTGGCGGCCTCCGTCCCGATTATCATCGGAATGTGGCTTGAACGATTTTTGATTATCGTGCCTTCGCTCTCTTACAAGATCATGCCCTACAATTTCGGCTCCTACCGGCCGAGCTGGGTGGAAATTATCATCACGGTGGGAACGTTTGCCGGCATGGGCCTGCTTTACCTGATCTTTTCAAGAGTGTTCCCCATCATTTCTGTTTGGGAACTCAAGTTGGGCATGGGGAAAGGGGCGGAAGCGCCGGCGCTGGCTTCGCCGGAAACCGCGGCCGAACAGCCTTAGGGAGGTTGCTGCATGATGCCCCTAAACGTCATTCCGAGGGGCGACGGTTTTTGTCGGTCCGAGGAATCTGCTTTTTTAAAGTCACGCGATCAAAAGCAGATCCCTCGCTTCGCCCCGTCCCATCCGGGACAGGGCTTCGCTCGGGATGACGGACGTGAATGGTTTTTTGAGCAACCTCTGGAATGGCTGGCTGGAGTGGAATGAGATGAACGCTATCTACGGACTGTATCCCGATCCTGGCTCGGCGCAGCGGGCGCTGAACGTGCTCGAGCGCGCGCAGAGCGAGCTGGGATTCCAGAACAGCGACATCGCCGTGCTGAGTGGCGAGCCTTATGAAGAATACGGTTTCGGTAAGCGTGACAACGTGACGCGCATGCCCTGGCTGGCGGCGCTCGGCGGGCTTGTGGGCGGGCTCAGCGGCTGGTGGTTCGTTGCCTTCTCTCAGAAAACCTATCCGATGATTTCGGGAGGCATGAACCTGGTGACCAAATGGCCGAATGGCATCATCACCTATGAACTGACGATGCTGGGGATCATCCTCACCACGCTGTTTGTCCTCCTGATCACCGCGCGCATCCCGGACTGGAGCGGGCGCAAGCTCTACGACCCTGCCATCAGCAATGGTAGAATTTTGATTGGAGTGACCAACCCGCCCGAAAACGCACGGGAAGAACTTGAAAAACGATTGACCGCCGCGGGCGCGGAAGTTGTGAAACAATTTGCGAGCTGAATTTGAGGAGGAATCATGCACGGACGATTATGGAACGCCGCCGGAACCTGGATGATTGTAGCACTTGCCTTGATTGCACCCGCCGCAACCGTCAGTTGGGCGAAGAGTAAGACTGAACTCTCTCCTGCCGCCAAGGCAGGGCAGAAAGTTTTCGAGCAACAGTGTGCCTTGTGCCACTTCCCCGACCAGGCCAAGAACAAGATCGGCCCGGGCCTGAAAGGGATTTTGAAGAATAAAGAACTTCCTTATTCGCACAAGCCGGCCACCGTGGCCAATGTCCAGGAACAGATCGAAAAGGGCAACCCGGAGGGCAAGCCCATGCCCATGCCGCCCTTTGCAGACAAGCTTTCAAAGACGCAGCTTAACGATCTGATCGCTTACCTGAAGACGTTGTAAGGCGGGCGGCTGCCGGGCGCATCATTATATTTTCCAAGCTGTCAACGTGAGTCAACGGTATTCTTCCGGAGGTTGAAGATGATGAAGCGCTTCGCATTCGTAATCTTCCTGCTGGCCGTCCCTTGTCTGCTGAGCGCGCAGGAGAGAACTGTTGATCCCACCTGGCTCCATCGGAGTGTTGCGAGCGTTCCGGTAAAACCTTCAGACATTACGACGCCGAGCTGCCATTACAAGCCTTTGTTCGGGGCGGGCGACTCGGAAACCAGGATTGTTCGCAGCGTGGCCAGGTACGGCGAAGCGACCGTGGATGCGGGTGGAAACTGCAAAGATGTTTCCTATCCGGCCGAGGAACAGATTTACTACATTCTCTCAGGCAGTGGGACCGTCAGCTACAACGGGAAAAAATCTGCCGTCAAAAAAGACGATTTCATGTACTTTCCCCCGCAAGTTCGACACGGCCTGGAGAACTCATCCAGTTCGCCGCTGCATTTTATGGTGATGGGATTCAACATTCCTCGAGGAGTAACGGTTCCGGCTGCGCCCTCGGAACTCCAGATCGCCAATGCGAACGACGTCGGACTGGTGTTTGTTTCAGGGCATCCGAAATCATGTCAATTCAGGCTGCTGCTGGGCGGCAGCAAGGGCACGAGGGATAAAATTGATAGCGCCACCGTTGTGACCAGCCTTTTCGTGATGGAGATCAAGCCAGGGGGGACCAATTTCCCGCATCATCATGACACGGCCGAAGAGATTTACGTGATCCTCGACGGGCACGGCAACATCGTGGCCGGCGGAGGAAACAACGGAATCGAAGGCCTGCACCCCAGCGGACCCGGCGATGCCTATTTTTTCCGGGTGAACGCCACGGTGGGTTTTTATAACACAGGAAAAAACCTGGCGCGCATCCTGGCCGTGCGATCGTGGTATCCGTTCCACGAACGCGGTTATGGAAACTGAGCTGTGAATTGGTCATCCGGCCCTGAACGATTGATCTCTTACCGGCGGTGACAGCCGGCGTACCCTCAAGAAATCTACATCCCAGCTCCGGACTGACTTGCGGCGCGCAGTATCGCTGCGATGCTCTGTTCCACATCCGCATCCGTTGTTGACCAGTTGCAGACGCTGATGCGCATGGCGGTCCGGCCCTTCCACACCGTGCCGCCGCACCAGCAGGTGCCGTCTTCCTGGATGGCCGTGATGGTACGCCGCGTCTGTTCCGCGCTGCCGAACGAAACCAGGACTTGGTTGAGTGCAACTTCGTTGAGCACTTCGTAGCCTGCTGATGCCAGCGCTTCGGCAAACCGGCGTGCCTGGCAGCAGTTGCGTTCCACAAGTTCAGTGAGGCCCTGCCGCCCGAGCGAACGGAGGGCGGCGTAAACCGGTACGGCCCTGGCGCGCCTTGATTCTTCCGGCACAAACTCGTGAGGATCGCGCTCGCCTCCCGTGGAAAGAATGTAGGCGGCGGGCAGAGACATGGCGCTTCGGTGCGCGGCTTCATCGGCGCAAAAGATGATTCCGCAGTCGTACGGAACGTTCAGCCACTTGTGCGCATCGGTTGCCACAGAGTTGGCCTTCTCGATCCCGCGCAGCAGGCCGGCGCGCTCCGGCGATGCAGCAGCCCACAGGCCGAAGGCGCCGTCCACGTGCAACCAGGCGCCGGAGTTCCTGGCGCACCCGGCGATTTCATCGAGGGGATCGATTGCTCCTGTATTCACGTTGCCCGCCTGGGCACACACGATGCACGGCCCCCGGACGCCCCGCAAGACAGCGGATAAATCAGGGACGCGCATCCGGCCCTGGCCGTCAGTGGCGATTCGCCGGATTCGATTGGCCCCCAAACCCAGGAAGCGGACCGAAGTGGAGATCGTGTAGTGAGCTTCCTCGCTGGCGACGACCTCAACGGGCGGCGCCCCGCAAATGCCGTCAGCTTCCACATCCCATCCGGCATCGCGCAGCACCCGATGGCGCGCCGCGGCCAGTGCCGTAAAGTTTGCCATGTGCCCGCCGGTTACAAACCCGAAGCTCATGGTTGCGGGAAGCCCGGCCAGTTCGCGCAGCCACGACCCGGTGATTTCCTCAATCACCGAAACGAGTGGCGAGAGCACATAGATGCCGGCGTTCTGGTCCCAGGCCGACACCAGCCAGTCCGCGGCGAGCGCCGCAGGTAGATTGCCTCCCACTACAAAGCCGAAATATCGCGGCCCCGTCGAGGACACGGCACCTTTCATGCCCGCGCGGGCGAGAATTCCGGTAACGATCTCCGGATCGGCGCCTTCCTGAGGTAGCGGGCCGCCCAGCGCCTGTCGCAATTCTTCCGCTGATGCGGTGGCGGGTATGGGACGGCCGGCCAATGAAGCAACCCAGCTTGAGGCATGTTCCTGAACACTTGCAAGAAGACCGGGGATTTTCTCGTGCATTTCACTGACCTTCTGCCTGGATGGCGGCGGACACATTGCGCGGAAATGACGCGCCGTGCTTTAGCGTTGTGGCACGACTCAAGCCGGCCGCTGCTAACGGGTTTTCCATTTTGAAGTCAGCAGCGCGATCTTGTCTTCCATCGCGGTTTCAGGTTTCTGTTGCGATTTTGGCGGGCGCGCTTGTGACGGCCCCTGGAGGGCCTTCATGGAGAGCGCGATGCGTTTGGTTTTGGGATCAGCGCTTAAGACTTTCACTTTCACGATCTGTCCGGCCTTCACAACGTCCGAGGCATCCTTGACGTAGCGATTGGCAAGTTCGCTGATATGCACCAGGCCATCCTGATGGACGCCGATGTCCACAAAGGCCCCAAATTTGGTTACATTGGTGACCACGCCCTCGAGCACCATGCCGGCTTCGACGTCGGTGATTTCGCGGACCTGCTCGTCAAAGCTGGGCGCCACAAACTTGTCGCGCGGGTCGCGCCCCGGCCTGCGAAGTTCCTCGAGGATGTCGTTCAGAGTGTAGGCGCCGGCCTCGAGGCGGTTGCGGTCGATTTTTTCCAGCAGCGCCGGATTCTGAATCAGCTCCTCGATGGGAACGCCGAGCGATTGGGCGATCTGTTCCACAATCTGGTAGGACTCGGGATGGACGGCGGTCATGTCCAGGGGATTGTCGCCGCCGCGGATGCGCAGGAACCCGGCCGCCTGTTCGAACGTCTTCGGCCCGATCCCCGGAACCTTCTGCAATTGCTTGCGCGAGCGGAAGCTTCCGTTCTCATTCCGGAAGGTGACAATGTTCTGCGCGCCCCGCTCCGAGACGCCCGCAACGTAACGCAACAGCGTCCACGATGATGTGTTGAGGTCAACGCCCACGCGATTGACGCAACTTTCGATGACGCTTGCGAGCGACGCCTGAAGCTGGCGCTGGTCAACGTCGTGCTGGTACTGGCCCACGCCAATCGATTTGGGATCCACCTTCACCAACTCCGACAGCGGGTCCTGGAGCCGGCGCGCAATTGAGATGGCTCCGCGCACGGTGAGGTCCAGGTCCGGAAACTCCTGCCGCGCGACCTCTGAGGCGGAGTAAACGCTGGCGCCTGATTCGCTGACCGTCACGGAAAAAATATTGTCTATGTGCCGTTCGCGCAGGAAGTCGCGCACAAAAGCGTCGGTCTCGCGCGAAGCCGTTCCATTGCCGATAGCGATGGCGCGGACGTGGTGCCGCTCGAGCAAAGCTTCCAGGGTGCGGGCGGCGGCCTCGCGCTCTCCCTCCGAACGCTGCAAGTGGATGACGTCGTGGGCCAGGAATTTTCCGGTTTCGTCCAT
>DASSJE010000359.1:0-15757 GCA_035691365.1 Terriglobia bacterium | reverse complement strand
GCCACGTGACGGTTGCTACTACGCGTCCTGAAACCCTGCTGGGTGATACGGCCGTGGCCGTGAATCCCTCGGACCAACGGTATATCAGCACGGTGGGCCGGCGGCTCGTGCTGCCTTTGCTCGAACGCGTGATCCCCGTGGTCGCTGATGTCGCTGTTGACCCTGGATTTGGAACAGGCGCCGTGAAGGTCACGCCTGCGCACGACGCAAATGACTATGGCATCGCCATCCGCCAGAACCTGCCGCGTGTGAAGATTCTGGACGAAGAAGCGCGCATGACAGAAGCTGCCGGCCCTTACAAGGATTTGGACCGATACGAGGCGCGAGAGCGGGTGTTGGAAGACCTCCGCAAGGCGGGCCTTCTGGAAAAAGAAGAGGACTATGCGCTGAGCGTTGGCGTCTGCAGCCGCTGTAAGACTGTAATTGAGCCCATCCTGTCAAGGCAGTGGTTCATGAGGATGTCTCTGTTGGCCAAGCCGGCCATCCGTGCGGTAGAGGAAGGCCGCATCAGAATTGTGCCCGAAAACTACCGCAAGATTTATCTGGACTGGATGTACAACATCCATGACTGGTGCATTTCACGCCAGCTCTGGTGGGGCCATCGTATTCCCGTGTGGACCTGCAGGCAATGCGGCGAGGTAATAATTTCGGAAGAATCTCCGGAAGCGTGTTCAAAGTGTTCCAGTGGTTCCCTTCAGCCGGAAACTGATGTTCTCGACACGTGGTTTAGTTCGGCTTTGTGGCCGTTCGCGACGCTTGGATGGCCTGAGAATACCGATGACCTGAAGCGCTATTACCCCACAGACCTGATGATCATGGGCTTTGACATCCTGTTTTTCTGGGGTGCACGCATGATCATGATGGGCCTGAAGTTTATGGACGACGTGCCGTTCCGCGAGCTTTACATCCATGCACTGGTGCGCGACGCCGAACGCCAGAAAATGTCTAAGACCAAGGGCAACGTGATTGATCCGCTGGAGGTGACGGAGAAGTATGGGACGGATGCCGTGCGCTTTGCTCTGGCCATCAGTGCCGCGCCTGGCACCGACATTGCTTTCAGTTATGACAAGATTGAATCTTACCGGGCCTTTGCCAACAAGATTTGGAACGCAGGGCGCTTTATCTTGTTGAATCTGCAAAAGCTGGCGCCCGAGGTTCGCATTCGTATTTCAGCAGCAAGGGAAGCGGCTTTACGGGAAAGCGTTGCGCCTTTGGCTGCAACCGCAACCCTGGAACTCGCGGACCAGTGGATGTTTTCACGCCTGGCAGCAATCACAAAGGAAATTGAAGAAGCCCTTGCGGGCTTCCGCTTCCATGAAGCCAGCTTTAAGGTCTACCACTTCTTCTGGCATGAATTCTGTGACTGGTATCTGGAATGGATCAAGCCGGAAATCACCAGGACCCTGAGCCCGGATGACTCGTGCAATTCCTGGGCTAACCTTCTGCTGGTATTCGAGGCGTTGCTTCGCCTTCTGCACCCTTTTATGCCGTTCATCACAGAAGAACTCTGGCACCGTCTGCCCAATCGCGGAGATGAAGTCTCAATATCTTTGACGCCATTTGCACAGGTGAGCAAAGACGCGTTGAACCCTGATGCAGAAAAGAACTTTGAGAACATTCGCAGCCTGGTGGTGGCCGTGCGCAATGCAAAAGCGGAGGCGGGTTTGCAGAAAGAGAAGGTGGCGGCGCGCGCGGCGAGTGAGGATGAACCAACGAGTGAACTCTTCAATGTGCACAAGCAGACCATTCTGCGGCTGGCGGGGCTTGAATCGCTGGAGGTCAAGTGGGGCAGGCTTGAAATGGGCACCCACGTGACTTCGGCGTTCGAATTCCAACTGAAATACGAACGGCAAGTTGATCATGATGCCGAACGTTCTCGGTTGACCAAAGAGAGAGACAGACTGGAAATCTCATTGCAACGCGTGAAAAATCAATTGGAAAATCGGAACTTTCTGGATCGTGCCCCCGAAGACGTTGTTCGAAAGACAGTGGATAATCACGCAGATCTTGAAGCTCAGCTGCAGAAGGTGACCGACGCCCTTAAGAGGCTGGGGGTGACTTCGTGGCAGAAGTGAACAAAGGATCCTCCGTTTCTCTGGACGAAATGGTTCAGGGCCTGCCTGTGCAGCAGGTTCGCAAGGTTGTTGCTCACGCCTTCCTTGAGGATCTTGGGAAAGGTGATATTACCACCACCCTGACGGTTCCTGAAACTGCGAAAGCACGCGGGATTCTCTATACGAAGCAGCCACTAGTCGTTGCCGGACTTCCTGTCGCCGAGGAAGTTTTCCGCATGCTTCAGCCGGATTACATCTGGGATGCCGTAATATCTGACGGGACCGAAGTCCCCCCGGGCCAACCGCTGGCGAGGGTGGAAGGGAAAGCCGCCACGCTGCTTTCCGGCGAACGTGTGGCCCTGAATTTCCTTCAACGGCTGAGCGGCGTTGCAACTTTGACCCGAAAGTTCAAAGATCAGCTTGCGGGTTTCCAGACAGAATTGTTGGACACTCGCAAAACTACGCCCGGTTTGAGGATCTTTGAAAAATACGCCGTGCGCATGGGCGGTGGGACAAACCACCGGATGGGACTCGACGACGGGATCCTGATCAAGAACAATCACATTGCGATTGCCGGTGGCATTGCTGCCGCGATTGAAAGTGTGAATCGCGATAAGCCGTCGAGCATGCCGATTGAGGTTGAGGTTCGGACACGGCAGGAGCTTGAAGAAGCAATTGCGATGGGGGCGGATATCGCCCTACTGGATAATATGGCGCCGGAAGACGTTGCGAAATGCGTCAGCCTGGCTCGAGGTCGTGTGCTGCTGGAAGTTTCGGGTGGCGTTGGCCTGGAGAACATTCGCGCGTATGCCGAGACCGGGGTCGACCGGGTTTCCGTGGGCGCCCTGACTCACTCGGCCCCTGCGGTCGACATCAACTTTCTGATCGAATCATTATAAGTTGGATTTTCCGTTCTTTTACACTTCTGCCGATTTGCGAGAGGGATCTGGCCCGTGATCTCCCTTGCCGGGCCGCTGAAAAGCAGAGGATGCCAAGGTCGTATGACCGCCGCAATCACAGAACATAAAATCGACCGCCTGATCCATGTGCTTGCCAGAAATGCAACGGTCGTGATGCCCGGCCCCAAAATCGCCTCGGAAATTGGGGTCTCGAGGGCCACAGTCTGGGAGTGGATTGAGAAGTTGCGCGAACTGGGAATGGCCATCAAGGGGCATCCCCGGCACGGCTACCAACTTGAGAAACTGCCTGATATCCTGGTGCCCAGCCTTGTTCGCGCTGAACTTCCGCACGCCACGATCGGGCATAGGATCATCCATTACTTTCGCACCGATTCAACCAATAGCGCGGCGCTCGCACTGGACGAGCATGAAGGCCCTCACGGCACGGTTGTCATTGCGGAAGAGCAGACGGCGGGACGAGGCCGCCTGGGGCGGAACTGGTTTTCTGAAAAGTCGAGTGGGATCTATATTTCTATCGTCCTACGGCCACCGTTGTCGCCGGCGGCTGCGTCCATCATCACTCTTATGGCCGGTGTTGCCGTCCGCCACGCGGTGATTTCAACCACCGGCCTCAAAGCGGACATCCGCTGGCCCAACGACTTGCTTGTAAACGGCAAGAAAGTTTGCGGAATCCTCACTGAGATGAAGGCAGAAGTGGACCGGCTTCACATGGTCGTGCTGGGCATCGGCGTCAACGTGAATCACAGCTCAATGCCGGAAGAGCTTGGGGGAATCGCCACCTCGCTTGCGCTCGAAGGTGGCCGTCACTATTCCCGGTTGCAGGTTCTGGCCGAATTGCTTCGCAGCGTGGAACGTTATTATCATATGCTTTTGAATGAAGGCCGGGCGGCGATCATTCGAGAGTGGTCGGCGGCGTCGAGCTATGCTGAAGGGAAACGAGTCAGAGTGAGGGCCGGCGGAAACGAATATTCCGGCGTGACCATCGGCCTCGATGCGAGCGGCGCTCTCAAGATTCGCCTCGGCGACGGACGGATGGAGATGTTGGTGGCCGGCGAAATTACGGAGCTAAGATAGGCGCCGTACCAAATGTTTTTATCAAAAACGCTTCCGACGGACAGGGAACGCTATGCTTCTCGTCATGGATGTGGGTAATACGAACACGAGCCTGGGAGTTTTTAAAGAGCGCGAGTTGCGTGCGCAATGGAGACTTTCCACCAACCGTGAGCAGACAGCGGACGAATACGGCATCCTGATTCGAAATCTTTTCCATCTCGAATGCCTCGAGTCCAAGGAGATCACTGGGCTCATGATTGCCAGCGTTGTGCCGCCGCTCGACGGCTTGCTAGAGGATATGGCGGACAAATATTTTCGGCTCAAGGCCGTCTTTCTTGGTCCCGGCACGCGTACCGGAATGGCAATTCGCTACGATAATCCGCTGGAAGTTGGTGCTGACAGGATTGCAGACAGTGTGGCCGCATTTGAAAAATATGGGGGACCGTGTGTCGTCGTGGATTTTGGCACGGCCATCACCTTCGACGCTGTTTCTGAAAACGGGGAATACCTGGGAGGAGTGATTGCTCCTGGAATCGGAATTTCGTCGGAGGCACTGTTTGCGCGTGCGGCTCGGCTGCCTCGAGTCGAGATTCGTGAGCCTGGACGCGTGATCGGCACCAATACAGTTGCGAGCATGCAGTCGGGTTTGTTCTACGGGTTCGTCGGGCTGGTGGAGGGCCTTCTTGACCGCATGTGCCACGTAATGGGCCCCAAAACACGCGTGATCGCTACCGGCGGTCAGGCGGAACTCCTGGCCTCGGCTTTAAAGCACAAACCGCCTGTAGATCCGTTCCTCACGCTCGAAGGGCTGCGGATTATCTACGAACGGAATCACTCAACCCCTCGTCGCAAATAACAATGGACAACTACTTTAATTACTTTACCGAAGTTGAAGAGTGCTTCCAGCGCGCACGGGGTGCGACGACTCTGCTTTCCACCCTGGATTGGGCGCTAATCGAATCCTGGAAAGAAGCAGGCATTCCGCTTGAGTCCGTTCTCATCGGCATCGAACGCACCTTCGAGAAGTACCATAGGCGGCCGCAACGGTTCCGAAAAGTCAACAGTCTTGCCTATTGTTCGCAGGAAGTTTTGCGCGCCGGAGAGGCAGCCGGCACTCCTGATGAAGGCAGCACCCGCGCAGGCAGGCGCAACGACGAGCCCCTTTTTGAAAAAGGCGATATTGCCGGTTTTCTCAAGCGCAACGCGGACGTCCTTGAGCTGGCGTCGAAATCGCATGAGAGAGAGGGGCAAAGTGTCCTGGCTCATGACTTCAGCGAAGTGGGAAATGCCTTGGCGGAAATTCCCGCCCGTGATGCGGACTGGGACGCCGACCCGGAAAGCCTTGAGCGGCAATTGACGGCTTTAGAAGACAAGCTTTTAGCCTCTCTCACGCGGGCCGCGCCCATCGAATTGCTCACCTCTTTCCGCGCCGAGATGGAGCGAGCCATGGCTCCTTACCGCAGGAACATGGGAAGAGGCGAGATCGAATCGCTCGAGAGACAATTCATCAAGAAGGGCCTCTTTGAACATTACAACCTTCCGCGGTTGAGCTTGTTTTATATGTAAACCTGTTGGAGCCTCTTGTTCTGCTCTGGCACCCGTTTTTCATTTTGTCCGAAGTCCAAAAGGTGATGCGTGCCGTTTGAATTTTCCCCCCAAAAACTGGTCTATGGCGGCGAAGCTCTGGGGCATGCTAAAGGACGCACGGTTCTAGTGCCGCATTCGCTACCGGGCGAGCGGCTGGAAGTTGAGACCGTTCGGGATGCCAAAGGCGTAGTCCATGCCAGGCCTTTGCGCATCCTGGAAGCAGCTCCCGAACGAGTCAGCCCTCCGTGCCCATACTTTGGCCGGTGTGGCGGGTGCCATTACCAGCATCTGGCTATTGAACACCAGGCGCACTGGAAGTTGAAGATCGTCCGCGAGACGCTACAAAGGATTGGAAAGATCTCTTGGGACCGCGAGATCAGAGTCCATCAAGCCAGCCCTTGGAATTACCGCAACCAGGCCCAACTGAAAGTGGCAGAGACCGAATTTGGCGAAATTGCACTGGGTTTCTTTGCGGGCGAATCGCACCAGCTTATCCCTATCGACGAATGCCTGATACTTTCACCCCGCCTGAACCATGTGCTCGGCAAGCTGCGCCGGCCCGAGTGGGTCAGCAGACTGCGGGGCTGCCGTGAAGTTGAGCTGCTGGCAGATGATCGCGATGAGCAGGTCCGGATTGTTTTCCATGAAAACCCGGGAGCAAGCGGGCACGAGGTGCTCGCGGAAGACCTCATCAGAGAAATGGATGCGGTTGTAACTGTGGTGTTCCACAATGGACCAAACCCGCGGGTGTTTGGGCAGCAGGAATTTATTTACCACGTGGGTGAGTATATGTATCAAGTCAGCGCGGGCGCTTTTTTCCAGTCTTCGCGCTACCTCCTTCCTGAGCTCGTAAAGGCCGTAACGGAAAGTTCACCCGAAGATCTGGCGTTGGACCTCTACGCAGGCGTGGGACTGTTCACTTTGCCGCTGGCCCGGCGATTCCGGCAGGTGGTGGGTGTGGAATCGCACCCGGCAGCGGCGGGCGATCTGAAAATTAATGCGGCGAGGCATGGCCTGAAACATGTCTGTGCAGTTGGGCAGCGGACGTCAGACTTCCTTCGTCGCTTTGCGCAGGACCGACCCGATCTCGTGGTCCTTGACCCTCCCCGTTGCGGCGCTGAAAAATCTACGCTGAAATATCTGGTTGATTTGCGACCGCGGCGGATTCATTATGTTGCGTGTCACCCGCCCACCTGGGCCCGTGACCTTTCCTACTTGCTCAGTAGGAATTATCGCCTTGAAGATGTTGAGATGTTTGACTGTTTCCCACACACCTATCATATCGAATGTTTGGCACGTCTTGTTTGTGAGGGTCCGACTGCCTGATGAAATGTCCTCTGCTGGTTCTGGCAGCTTGTTTTGCAATGGGCATTCTGGCTGCGCATCAGCTTGACCCTGACTTCGCCGCTATCTCCCTGCTGCTTGCCACTGCCTCTGTCTGTCTGCTGCTTGGGCTTATCTCACTGCGGCGGGGAAGGATTCGGATTTCTGCCTGCCTGGCACTTTCAGGCTTTGTTCTTGCAGGGACGGTTGCTGGCGCGGGTTTTCAATATCGCTTCCTTCGCAACGACGTCCATAACCTCTCCGGCTGGGGTGTGGATTTGAAGAGGAACGTGGAAACTGAGGGTGTGCTCGTCAGCGACCCGATTCGCAGTCACAACAGCATCAGATTTGATCTGGAGTGCCGGCGGATTGAATATGACAACGGGTGGCGGAAGGTGCGAGGAAAAATCCAGGTTCGATTGTTTACACCTGCGGATTCCCAAAGCTGGGTGGCCATCGAGGACCTTGGTCTCCGTTATGGCAATCTGATTCAGGCGCCGGTCCGATTTGAGAAACCGCGAATGTATCGAAACCTTGGAAGTTTTAATTTCCGCTGGTGGCTGGAAGCCATCAATGACATTTCCTGGGAAGGCACCATCAGGAACTCGCTGGCAGTTCGGAAAATTTCGGAGTCCCAGGTGTCTCCTTATTCACTGTTTGTACAAAACACCAGATCGCGCCTGCTAAACGGGATTGACCGCTTGTATCCTCCTTGGTCGTATGAAGGGCGTGTTGGCGCAGTGCTGAAGGCGGTCCTTTTTGGGGACCGCTCTTCACTGGATTCGGACACCGTTGAGAATTTCCGACAATCGGGTTTGTATCACCTGCTGGTGATTGCCGGGCTACACGTGGGCCTGTTGGCTTCAGTGCTTCTGTTTTTTCTCTACCTGCTGCGCGTGGGGGAAGCCTGGCGGGCCGCTTGGCTGCTGACGTTCTTGGGCACCTATTCGCTTCTTGTTGAGCAGCGTGCACCCACCTTGCGCGCTTCGCTAATGATCGCCGCCTACTTGTTGGGCCGGTATCTCTACCGGGACCGTTCGGCCTTGAACGCGGTCGGAATCGCGGCGTTGGTGTTACTGTTCTACAAGCCCGCCTGGTTGTTTGAGGCCGGATTTGATCTCTCCTTCTCGGCGGCTCTGCTGATTGCGGGACTGGTGCTTCCCATTCTGCAGCGCACCACGATTCCTTACCGAAGTGCGCTGTTTCATCTGCGCGAAATGGAACGCGACATCAATATGGCCCCGCGCCATGCCCAATTTCGGGTGGAACTGCGCATGATTCTTGCCTGGCTCAAAACGAAGCTTCCCTTTCTGAACAGTCACCCGGTACTTTGCGAGCTGAGTGTGACTACGCCCTTCCGAGGCGTCTTATGGGTCATTGACCTCGTGCTTTTCTCAGCCATTCTTCAACTGGGATTATTGATGCCCATGGCAGAAACTTTCCACCGAATAACGATCGTCGGAATCGGACTGAATACGCTGGCCTTTCCCTTGATGGCGGTGCTGATCGCCGTAGCCGTGCCAACCGTGATTCTTGCGGCTGTGGTGCCGCCCCTTGCCGTGCTTCCAGGGAAACTGTTGTTCTGGGTGACCCACGGCCTGCTAGCCCTTACAGAGTTCCGAGGTGAACCTTTATGGATGTCCTATCGTATTCCCGGACCGCCCGCTTGGGTTGCCTTGGGCTTCGCGCTGGCGGTAATCGGTGTCACATTGACGCTGCGCCGCAGGCGTGCGTTGCTTGTCTTCGTCTGCTTGTTCACTATGTTCACAGCATTAGTAGTTTCCTACCCATTTCCCGCGAGGATCCCGAAGGCAAGGATCGAGGTGACGGCGCTTGATTGTGGCCGGGGTGAGGCCCTCTTCGGTGTGTTGCCGGACGGCACAACATTGTTGGTGGATGCGGGGGGGCGGGAAAGTTTCGGACCGGACATTGGGCGGTGGAATCCGGGTGAAGAGATCGTTTCCCCCTACCTGTGGTCACGTGGCATCAAGAGAATCGACATCGCTGTGCTGGGGGGAGCGACCGGTGAAAACATCAGTGCCATGACGACCATCCTCCGCAATTTTGCGGTGGGCGAATTGTGGCACAGCTCGCGGTTCACAGGAGCGGGCGCTTTTGCCCTGATCGAAACAGCGCGTGAGCGGAATGTTCGGATTCGTAACATCGCGGCGGGAGGCAGCGACGGCACAGGCAAGGCTGACATCCAGGTGCTATGGCCCTCAGACGCTTCCCAAAACACCCGCTTACCTTCCAGTGACCGTGTGCCGGTGTTGCGCATAGTAGATCGGGATGGGAGCCTACTCTTGTGTGGAACGACCGATGACCGCGTGGAACGCATCCTGGCTGCGTCTGCATATGAGCTTTCAAGTGATGTTGTGGAGTCCGCGCATCCTCTTGCTGAAATCACCGACGAGAAGAAATTTCTGGCGCGTGTGGACCCCAGGATAGTTCTGGAGACCGGCGGCCACGAAACAGCGGAAAAAGGGCGAAGGCATTTGGGCGAGAAGACCGACTTGTGGAATGTGCCTGTTTTCAACACGGCGGACGAAGGGGCTGTCACAATCGACTTGAAGGACTCTGCTCTCAGCGTGCGTTGCTACGGTACCTCAAGAATAATCCATTTGCAGCGCTCAACGGGCCGTGCCGCGAGCGCTTCTGGCCTATAATGATGTTTTGGGGTTTGCTATCCAGGTGGGCTGATCGTGGCAACTGATACGGAAATCAAGGAAGAAGCCAGAAAAGTCCGAAGGCTGCAGCTCGTGATGGATCTGGTGACGAGCACGCTCCAGGAGGCGGACATGCCCGTTGAGGAAGCCTCCGAGATGGTTGCGGCCACGCGACGCTTTGCCCTCAATCTCTTTCCTGACAAGGGGCACACCTTTGACCTGCTCTATCGGCCCCGGCTGCAACGGATCCTTTCTGAGAAATACAAGATTATTTGATCGCGGAAGCGCTGCCGGCCGATTTTATTTCCTCTTCCGATTTGCCTGGGGCGTTGTAGCCCGGGGGTAGCGGCGAGACGGAAATCAGAGTGCCTGTAATGGCTCCGAGCTTCAGCGATACCCTGATCCGTAGCGGGAAGTGATAGGCATCATTGCTGAACCAAATCACGATCTTTCCTTTTTTCTGCTCGTAAAGATTGCCAAAAACGGAGGGGACCACCTGCAAGGCTTCATGCTCACCCAGCGGAGTTTTGATTTTCTTGCGCCCGGTCACTTCCGCCACCACCGTCTTGGTTTTTGATCCATCGTTGACAGCAAGTTTAACCTTGCCGCCCACGTGCAAAGGCTGGCTGCGAACGTAATAGAAAGCCGTAACAATGTCCTGGGCGCAGGGTGGGATCGCTTGCTCATCATGTTTGGGGGGCTTATTTTCGTCGCCAAGATAACGTTCGTCGAGGATTGCCAGGCCGCGGTAGCGGTCGAACTTGATTTTCGTGATCCTGTGGTGGGCGCCTTCATTGATCTTCTTGGAGATCTCGATGGAACATAACGTTTGCGGATTAAAGACGGATCGGAATTCGTCCTGCACTTTATACAATATCGACGCAAAGCCCTGTGAATCAGCGGTGGTCTTGATCACATAAGCATCGCGGAGGCCGTGCTTGTCCCTGCTGAGAACGGCCGTCAGTTTTCCCGCGGGGAAGACTGACCAGTTGATATCATAGGTCAGTGTTTCTCCGGGGCTAAAAGGCTGTGACGTGCCTTCCACCGCCTGAGCGCCGCCCCCTGAGGCAAGAATGGCGCTGAACACAAGGGCAACCGCAACGCGAGACCGGCAAAATCTCATACCTTCTTTAGAACATCCCATTGCCAAAGGGAACCTGCCCCTTCTAACGTAGCAGAATCTTCACGATCAGGAAAACAACTCCAGCAAGGTAGCCCAGCGCCGCTTCATATTCGCGATTCTTGCGGTAGCGATGCCATTCAAACTTCGTAGGTGAAGGTTTGAGGGGTCTTTGATGCGGAAAGAACAACGGAACAGCAGCCGCGTAATCATCAAATTCCCTGCCGAAGCGCCGGCGCAGGTTTCTCTCCTCGCGGCGCATCACGGGCAAATAAACCGCCAGGAAAAAAACGATAAAAGCCACGTCAAGAAACCATTGGGCGCCAGCGATGATCAGGCCCACACCAATCAGCAGGCTGCCCAGGTACAGGGGATTGCGTGTATAGGCATAAGGGCCGCCCACGGCCAGGTTCTGATTTTTTTCCAGGTGGCCGGCGCTGTACCCACGAATTCCGAGCCCCGCCAGCGCCACGATGGAGCCGGCAATCAGCAACGGCCATGTCGGCTGAGCGAACACGAGATACGCAACGCCCAGGACAAACCCAAACGGCACCCGCCAGCGCGCAACGAAAGCTGAAAAATCCTTATCCATGTGCCGTCCCCAAACGCTCGATCGCCGCTTTGATGACGGACCCAACGCTGACCCCTTCAATATAGTTCGAGTCTTTGTCGTGCCTCGCCTGCTTCGGCCGCCTGGGGCCACAGAGGATGATGTCGGCCGGATTGAACGGGCCATTCCTCTCCGGCGTGTTGCGTAAATCATTCGCATTAAAGAGGGCGACAATCGGGGTCCCGACCGCTGCCGCAAGATGAAGCGGCCCTGTGTCGCCTCCGATCAGGAGCTTCGCCTGCCGAGCCAGCGAAACAAACTGCAGCAGCGTGCTCGGAAACCACTTCGCGCGAGGCGCATTGGCGCCGGTGATGACTTCGCGCGCTACACTCTCCTCCTGCGGCGACCCTGTCACCAGAATATCAAAAGGGATTTGCGCGGTCAGCGCGGCAATCAGTTCAGAATAATTCGCCGGAGGCCATCGCTTGGATTTCCAGCCGCCGCCGAAATTGACGATGATGAATTCCTTTGTTTCCAGCCGATCGAGTTCTGCTCGCACGGCTTCCCGGTCGCGAGGCTCATCGGGAAGAGGGAATTCCCGATCTGCCGCATGTGCTCCAAGCGGTTCCACCAGCGACAGGTTGATCTCGATAATGTGCGTACGGTTTATCGGAGTCACGCGCCGCGTGTAAAGAAGAGACGCCAGCGGTTCGCGCAGCGCTCCCCACGCGAAGCCGATCCGCTGCTGTGAATGGCTCAGCCGTGCAAACACTGCGGACTTCATCAATCCCTGGAAATCGATGGCGGCGTCATACGGATATTCGCGCAGCGCGTCGAAGGCCTGCATAATCTCCGTCATCGTCGCGGCGGATGTCGGGTTTTTTCTCCAACTGAAAGTGTCCAGTTTGACCACCCGGCTGACATATGGGTTTCCCCTCAGGAGCTCCGCGAAACGGTTCTCCACCGCCCAGTGAATCTCCGCCTGAGGATGCGCGCGGCCCAGAGCCGCCACCGCCGGCAGGGTGTGGACAATGTCGCCGATGGAGCTGAGACGGATGACGAGGAAACGCTGACGGGAATCCGGCATTTGCTTTCAGGTCAATGTGGACGACGCGCAAGGACGAAGAACCTGCCTGGCGATCTTTTCCGGCGCCTCATCTCTCCACTTTCTTGAGTTGTGCAATCCGGGCCAGCAGATCGCGCGTTGAATGGTCTTTCGGATCGCCTACAATCACGACATGGCCTCCCCATCTGCGGACGACTTCGCGTTCCGGAACGCTGGCCTCTGTGTAGTCGGTTCCCTTGCAGTGAACGTCAGGCCGCAGATCGCGCATGAGGTTTTCAGCCGTGAGATCGTCAAAGATGACCACGTAATCGACACATTCCATCGCCGCCAGTAGTTCAGCGCGCGCATCTTCAGGCAGCAGCGGCCGCCCCTTGCCTTTCAGTTGTTGCACGGAGCGGTCGCTGTTAACTCCCACCACCAGCACGTCGCCCTGCTGACGGGCGCCTTCAAGATAACGGACGTGTCCAACGTGGAAAAGGTCAAAGCAGCCGTTGGCGAACACAGTCCTCCGCCCCTCCTTCCGCAGTTGCTCGCCGAGAACCGAGGCCTCCGCGCGGGGAATGATCTTGCCCGTCAAGCGTTCCGTATGGCCTCCTTCAGTTCCCGAGCCGTGACAGTAGCGGTCCCGCGCTTCATCACCACCAGGCCGCCCGCGCAGTTTGCCAGCAGAGCGGCGGCAAGAAAATCGGCTCCTGCGGCGGCAGCCAGTGTGAAAACCGCTCCCACCGTGTCGCCGGCGCCGGTAACGTCCACGGCCTGATCGGACCCCAAAACGGGGATGATCTTTGGCTTTTTGCCACGCTCAAACAGCGCCATTCCGTCGCGGCCGCGGGTAATCAGCAGAGCGTGCAACGCCTGCCGTTCCAGCATTGTAGTTCCCAGTTCGAAGAGCAGATCGAGATTGTTTCCAATGGTCATGCCGAATTCCGCTTCCACTTCCGGCTCGTTTGGGGTGGCTGCTGTGACCTTGCAATAGCTCTGGAGGGCGTACCGTGAATCCACCACCACCGGAAACCTGCTGTTTGCGATGCGCTGCTGGAGTGATGCGACCGCCGAAGCATCCGTTGCTCCGTAACCGTAATCGGCAATCAGCAGGCCTGTTTTGCCTTTCAGCAATCGAATGGCATGCCGGCTGACGCGCCTTCGCAGTTCGTCCCGATTATTTTCCGGCGGTTCGCGGTCAATCCGCACAATCTGCTGCCGCTGCCAATGGCTGAGCCCGCCGAGAACACGCGTCTTGGTCGGCGTTGTATAACCCGGGACGCGCAGAAGCCCGCGCGTCGCGACGCCCTTGCCCTTGAAATATTGGAACAGCGCATCGCCGGAGTGGTCATCGCCCAGCAAGCCCACCGGCGTGACTCGGGCGCCCAGGTCCGCAAGGTTGTTGGCGGCGTTCGCTCCGCCGCCTGGCACAATCTGGCTGTCGAGTTGTTTTAGAATCAGGACCGGCGCCTCGCGCGACACCCGCGTGATTTCACCATAGATGAATTCGTCGGCGACCATATCGCCCAGTACGACAATGTCCTGGTGCGAGAATCGCCCAACCGCTGAAAGCAAAGCCGCCCGGAATTTTCGGGTGAGATTCATGAGAAGTTTGTTTTTGCCACCGCGTCCGCGCCGGTGCTTGCATTCAGTTCCTGCACGATGAGTTTCGCCGCGTCCAGCAGGTTTTCGGCAATCAGGTCGGGCATGCGGAACCACTCTTCGCGTCGGTATTCATATTCCCCGCGCCCGTAACCCGTCATCAGCATGACGGTGCGGGCGCCGATGGCGAATCCCATTTTCATATCGCGATAGGTATCACCCACCACGTACGAACGGCTGAGGTCGATGCCAAACCGCTCTGCCGCTTCTTCCGGCATTCCCGTGCCGGGTTTCCGGCAACGGCATTCCTGACGGTAGCCTTTAACCGTGGCACCGGGATGGTGCGGGCAGTAGTAATAGGCATCGATGCCCGCGCCGGCGGCCCGAAGTGTCTCCTCCACCATGAGGTGGACCTGGCTCACGAGCTCTTCAGTGAAGTATCCTCGTCCGACGCCCGACTGGTTGGTGACGATGATGACCGGGAGCCCTGTGGATTTGAGTATGCGGACAGCATCAGGGGCGAAGGGGTAAACCTTCGCGCGGCTGATGTGATTGATGTAGCCGACCTCATCGGTAACGGTGCCATCGCGGTCCAGAAAGATCGCCGGGCGGAGGGCCGTCCCGTTGTTCCTCGATCCGGCCATCCGCGCCGAATTCTGATCAGTATGCTGCAGGTCGTTCATGTGTAACTCCGAATTCCTTGATCAAGCCCAGGGCTGTGCGGTGGACATGGTCTACCGTGACGCCCGTCATGCAACGGAGGTCGATAGGGCACTCGCGCAGGCCGCAAGGGCTGCACTCAACCGGATGCTTCACAACTCTGGCCAGCGGGCTGACCGGGCCGGTGGCGGTTTCATCCGTTGAACCGAAAATGGCGACCACCGGCAACCCCAGTGCTGCGGCCAGGTGCATGGGGCCGGAATCGTTTGTGATCACCAGCCGGCATTGCGCCAGTAACGCCATCAACTGGCGCACTGTAGTGGTTCCCGTCAGGATCACCGGCGTGTGGCTCATCCCACGCGCAATTTCCTCCGCCAGGGGCTTCTCAGACGCGGAACCGAAGATTAACACATCCGCGTTAAGCGCTCCAATCAGCCTGTCGGCCAGGCTGGCATAGCGGTCCAGCAGCCAGCGCTTGGCGGGTCCAAAAGCGGCGCCTGGTGTGAGGCCCACCAGAAAGCGAGGTCCGCCCAGTCCCAGACCCTTCAAGTGCTTTGCCGCCCATGTTCTTTCGCTGTTCTCAAGGCTGAGGCGAATCTGTTCAACCGGCTCAATCCTTTCCACCAGGCCCGCGCGGAAAAGGAGTTGCAAATAATAGTTGCTCTGGTGGCCGTAATGCGCTGGCGAAGGAACGGGGACGGAATCGGTGAGCAGAAGCCCACGGCCCTCGAGCCCATATCCGATGCGGACTGGAATTCGCGCACGCCAGGCCATCCATGCAGCCTGAAACGCATTTTGAAACAGAACGGCCATCTCGAAACGTTCGGCACGGATTTCTTCCACCAGCTTTGCAAAGCCGCGAGGGCCCTGGTGCTCGCCCGCCGGGTCGTACACGATGCATCGGTTGACCGCCGGGTGATGGAGATAGAGGTCCGCCACCCAGGGCTTTACCACCAGGACGATTTCAGCCCCTTGAAACCGCTCGCGCAGGGCTTCCAGTGCAGGCAGGGACATGACTCCGTCGCCAACCCAGTTGGTGGCGCGAACAAGAATCTTCTCAGGCTTCGGGACGGTACTCTTATGCATAAATCAACGATCGCAGAACCCGATGATGGCTCCCTTGGCGCAGACTTTGATCGTACCTGTTTTCACCTGATGCACGCCAGAAGTACTT
>DASSJE010000358.1:0-9913 GCA_035691365.1 Terriglobia bacterium | reverse complement strand
CACAATGCGGCCACTTGGACTTGTGATTGTTCACCATGTCCGTGATCTTGGCGAGCAACAGCCCACCCGGCTTCAGAACACGCCTCGCTTGTGTCAGAAAAGGCGGATAGAGGTAGCTCAGGTTCCAATCTTGCTCTTTGCCGCACTCCACAAAGGCCCCGAAATCCACATCGAACCGCTTGCGGCTTTTATCCCTTCCTTGCGGCCCAACATGTGGCGGATCGTAGACGACAATGCCAAATCGCGAAGACTTGACCCCTTTCATGATCCGATTATCACCAACAATCATCGGCTTGTATTTCGGGTCGATATCCATCGAAACGACCCGTCGCTTGGACCCTTTCCAGAATCGACCGGCGTTATATGTCGAGTCCAATATGGGCTCAACGGGAATGGTCGGGTAAAAGCGGAAGATGGCTTCAAGGAGCTCGCCGTCCGTTCCCTCCCACACGCTACTGAGCGGTCGGTATGAACCGTTGCCGTTGCCGTTCATCGGATGTCCACCAGTGCAGTATTCTAACAGAAATTGACTTTCACTCACGAGGCCTCCCATTATCAGCGCCCCCCTATTGAGCATAATCGGCAAACCATGAATGCTTAATGAATGATGGGGGTACCGCGACGGATCGCTGGAAAAGTCGCGAAGCTGCCGCCACATCGGGCGGCGCAGATGCTTGCCTTGGAGTGTCTGTGAGCCTGCGCGGCGAGAGGCCCGGCTTTGAGATTGCGCCACGATTGGTCTTGAAACTCGCTATGGCTCCCCGGACCCGTTCCGAATCCGTGCCACATGGTATAACATATGGCCCATACTTTTCGGGGCAGTTCAGACACGTCATCCTGAACGGGAGGTCGCGAACATGTTTCGACGCACCCTGGGCATATTGGCATTGAGCTTTGCCGCTGCAATCTTATCCGGGCCGCTCCGTGGAGAGGATATTCCGCCGACGCTGGCCATCGGCTCCGCGGCGCCGGATTTCTGCCTGCCGGGCATTGACGGCAAGACGCATTGCCTGAAGGACTACGCCTCCGCCAAAGTGCTGGTGGTGATCTTCACCTGCGACCACTGCCCCACGGCGCAGCTTTATGAAACGCGCATCAAGCAGCTTGTGGACGACTTCAAGGGCCAGAGCGTGGACTTTGTCGCTATCCAGCCCAACAATCCCAAGGCCATCCAGCTTGACGAGCTCGGTTACACGGACTTGAGCGATTCCTTTGCCGAGATGAAGATACGCGCCGCCTACCGGCACTTCAATTTCCCTTACCTTTATGACGGCGAGACGCAGAAGGTTTCGCGCGAGTACGGCCCTGTGGCCACTCCGCACGTTTTCGTTTTTGGCCCGGACCGCAAGCTGCAGTACGACGGCCGGGTTGACAACAATCCGCGCCCGCAATACGTCACGCGGCAGGACGCCCACATCGCCATCGACGAGGTGCTGGCCGGCAAGGCCGTCGAGGTGCCCGTCACGCCCGCCATCGGCTGTTCCACCAAGTGGATGTATAAGGAAGCAGCAAGCGACGAAGAAATGGCCCGCATTGCAAAGGAGCCCGTGACGGTAAAGCCGGTCCTGGCCGCCGACCTCACTGCGCTGCGCAAGAACAACACCGGCAAGCTGCTGCTGGTTGATTTCTGGGCCACGTGGTGCGGCCCCTGCGTGAGGGAACTTCCACTTTTCGAAACCATGTATCGCATGTACCGCCTCCGGCCGTTCCAGCTTGTGACGGTGAGCGTCAACTACCCGGACGAAAAGGCAGGCGTCCTGCGCGTGCTGCAGAACGACCATGCCTCCAGCGAGAACCTCCTTTTCGGCGCGCCGCAGATTTACGATCTCATGGCGGCGTTCAATCCCAAGTGGAAAGGCGCGGTTCCCTACACCGTCCTCATCAGCCCCAAAGGCGAAGTGCTCTACGAAGAGGAGGCTCCCGCCGACGCGCTCAAACTTCGCCGGCTGATTATCGCCAACCTGCCCGATGATGACTACATCGGCCACACGGCCTACTGGCACGAAGCCGTTTACGGGAAATAAGTCGTGGGACGGGGCGGACGAGGGGGTCCGCTCCGTCGAACAAAACGACGCACCACTGTCCCGCCCTTGCCCTCGCTTCATCACAGCTCTGATGCACGCCGTGACGCCCATCACTGACAAGCCGCCATCGGGATAATAAGTTTGTTAATTGACGCTCGCAACAGCGATGCCGTGCCTATCGCGGTGGAGGTGGAGTATGAAGAAGCTGGTCGCGGCAGCTGTCCTGTTGTTGATCCTTCCAACCCTGACATTGGCACAGAAAACCGACCCTCAGGATGCATGGCAGGGTTATGCCTTCCTTGGCGCAGGCACGGGTGCCCGCGAATGCTTTCCGTGCGGCACCATTTGGCACGGGGGATTCGGCGGAGAAGGATTCCTGTACAAGGGGCTTGGCGTGGGAGCCGAGGCCGGGTACTTTCATTTGGGACCCTACAACTTTAACTATAACGAAGGGCTCATCGTTTCCGGAGACTTCTCCTACCACTTTCGCCGCCGCGCCCTCCGCGGGCAGGTGGATCCGTTTGTGCTCATCGGTCCTTCAGCTTACTTTCCCACCAGCCACGGCCGAGGGGCGCTTGTCGGAAACTTTGGAGGAGGCGCCAACGTCTGGCTGGCGCGGCGCGCGGCCCTGCGGCTTGAAATCCGGGACTACGTCAATCCTGACAGGTACAATGGCTGGCCTGGCCCTCACTCTGTCTCATTCCGCTTTGGCGTCACGTTCCGGTAGTTGGTGGATACACGCACAGAATTACCCCGCCACACAGGATTATTCTGCGATTTGCTTCATAATAAGTAGGAGCCGCAGAGTTGCGAACAACTCTGATGCGTTACCCCCATCACGGCGGAGGTGGACTTTGAAGAAGCTGATAGCGGCAGCGGTTTTTCTATTGCTACTTCCCACGCTGGCATTGGCACAGACAACCGACCCTCAGGATGCCTGGCAAGGGTATGCCTTCTTTGGCGCAGGCACGGCAGCCCGCGACTGTGAAAACTGCGCCACCATTTTGCACACCGGATTCGGCGGAGAAGGATTCTTCTACAAGGGGCTCGGTGCGGGAGCCGAGATTGGGTATGCGCGCTGGGGGCCCAATAACTTCCTGAACAACGAAGCGTTCATCCTTTCCGGAGACTTGTCCTACCACTTTGGCCGCCGCGCCCTGCGTGGGCAGGTGGACCCGTTTGTGCTCATCGGCCCATCGGCATACCTCCCCACCAGCCACGGCCGTGGAGCGCTTGTCGGAAACTTTGGAGGGGGCGTCAACGTCTGGCTGGCACAACACGCAGCACTGCGGCTTGAAATCCGGGACTACGTCAATCCTAGTGAAAATGGCTGGCCCGGCCCTCACTCCGCCTCGTTCCGCTTCGGCATCACGTTCAGGTAGGGCAGCCGCCTTCGCAGGCATTGAATTCCAGGACTGGTTTCTTCGCCCCGGCGGACACAGGTGCCGTGCCATAGCCATTCACTGAACAACATTAGGACACGCATTGGCCGCCGCGCAGATCGGATGTAGAATCTAGCGCAGACCGGGGCGTGAAACAGGCATCCGTATCTGCGGCCCGAATTCTCAATTGAAAGGAACTACTGATGGTCGTGCGAAAGGCGATTATTTGTTTTGCCACGCTATTTACCGCGGCGGCGATTTTCCCGTCGCGGGGCATGGCCGCGCAATCCTGCGAGGGCCTTTCAAACCTGAAGCTTCCGCACACCACCATCACCACGGCTGTTTCGGTCCCTGCGGGCGAGTTCAAAAGCCCGGAAGGTCCGCAGGGCAATCGCCCGCCACTGAAGGTGCCGGCCTTCTGCCGCGTGGCGGGCATCCTGCGGCCGACTTCCGACTCCGACATCAAATTTGAGGTCTGGATGCCCGCCGGCGCCTGGAACGGCAAGTTGTACGGCGTGGGCAACGGCGGATTTGCGGGTTCCATCGACTACGCCGGGCTGGCGGGGGCATTGCGCAACGGCTTTGCCGCGGCCGCCACCGACACGGGCCATGAAGCCGGCGGCACCGACGCGCGCTGGGCGCTGGACCATCCTGAAAAAATTATTGATTTCGCTTACCGCGCCATCCACCTGACGGCGGTCACAGGCAAAGCGATTGCGCAGAATTTTTATGGCAACGCCCCGCGCTGGTCCTACTTCGCAAGCTGTTCCGATGGCGGCCGTGAGGCGTTGATGGAAGCGCAGCGCTTTCCCGCCGACTTCAACGGCATCGTCGCCGGCGCGCCGGCCAACTACTGGACGCACCTGCTGGCCATGGCCGTCTGGAACATCCAGGCCCTGCTCGACAATCCGGCGAGTTTTATCCCGCCCGAAAAGCTGCCCGCCATCAGCCGCGCGGTGCTCGCCGCCTGTGACGCCCGCGACGGCGTGAAGGACGGCATCCTCAACGATCCCCGGCAGTGCCACTTTAATCCCCAGACGCTTTTGTGCAAGGGTGCTGATTCCGCGGCATGTCTCACCGCGGCGCAGGCGGCCGCGCTCGAAAACATTTATGCCGGCCCCGGCAACAGCAGCGGGCAGAAAGTTTTTCCGGGCTTCCTGCCGGGCGCCGAGCTGGGGTCCAACGGCTGGGAAACCTGGATCACCGGCCGCGCTCCCCGCAAGAGCCTGGACTATGCTTTTGGCACGCAGTTTTTTTCCAACATGGTGTTCGACGACCCGTCGTGGGATTTCCGCAAGATGAATTTCGACGCGGACATCGAGACGACCGACGGCAAGATGGCGGCCGTTTTCAACGCCACCAATCCTGACCTGACACAATTCCGCAAGCGCGGCGGCAAGCTGATCATGTTTCACGGCTGGAATGACCCCGCCATCCCCGCCCTCAACACCGTCGACTATTACAGGAACATCGTGGCGCGAATGGGCTACGAGCCTGCGCAGCGATTTGTCCGTCTCTACATGCTCCCCGGAATGCAGCACTGCGGCGGCGGCCCGGGCCCCGATTCGTTTGGGGCCTACATGTCCAACGGCGCCGATCCCGAACACAACATGTTCAGCTCGCTCGAGCGTTGGGTGGAGCACGGCAAGGCGCCCGGGGAAATCATCGCAACCAAATATAGGGACGCGTCAAAACCTTCGAGCGGCGTGGAAATGACGCGCCCGCTGTGCCCTTACCCGGAAGTTGCAAAATATAAGGGCCACGGAGATACCAACGACGCCGCCAACTTCGTGTGCACCACCGCGCCGGGTCGGTAGCTCCCCGCCCCTCAAAAGCGCCCTCTTACAAAGAGGCAGTAGGCAGCAGGCAGCAGGCAGTAGGCAGAAGGCAGTAAGCAGAAGGCAGCAGGCAGCAGGCAGCAGGCGGAGAGCAGTACTAAGTCAGGTGAAGGGCAGGAAGGCAGAGCCCGTCCCTGCACAACCCCGGCCGGGCATGTACGCTATCACCTCATGCGCCAGTCCCGCACCGGGCAATGCGCGCCGCGCTATTGAGTGAGGAATCGGACCGATAAAAGCAGCGCGCTGATTCCATTCCACATAATTTGTACGCCAATGCAAACCAGCAGAAACGCGGAAAGCCTGACGACAACGATCATGGCCGTCTTCCCGAGCCTGCGGGCCAGCCAGTCCGCGAAGCCATAGCAAAGACCGATGCTCAGAGTGATCAGCGCCATGGCGACCAGCGCAGCCACAACCAGCAGGATGTGGAAACCATAACGGCGTGTCGAGTTGGCACCCAGCGTGATGGCGACGGAAATCGAACCGGGGCCCACAGTCAACGGCAGCGTCAGGGGATAGAAAGCCCGCTGGTAAATATCCGGACCCACAACGTCCTTGCGGGACACGTCGCTCACGGGCTGTTGCTGCATCAGCATCCCCCAACCCACCGCAACCACCACCAGCCCTCCGCCAACCTGCACCACGGGCAGCGACACGCCGAAAAATTTGAGGACCTGCGCTCCAATAAAATATGAGCCGACCATCAGGCAGAGGCTGTTGAGGGCGACCCGCCACGCGAGGCTCCGGCGAATTCCCGCTGAGTAATGCTCCGTGAGCGCCAGAAAGATGGGGCTTCCGGTGAGTGGGTCGACGATTGGAAAAAGCGCGCTGATAATCAGAAAGAAGACTTTGACCGCATCGGCCACAAATTTCTCCTCAAGAGCGCGGCTCCCGCACAAATCGGGCAGTGGAATGCAGCACGAAATGCCGCGGAAAAAATCGGAGGTCCTCGCTACGTCACTTCATCTGTTATTCAGCAGCGAGCCCACGATGCCGCCGATGGCTCCACCCTCTGCAGCCGAGGTGCTTTGCCGGGGCATGTATTCCATCAGCTCGTGCGCCAGCCGGGCGATGGGCAGCGTTTGCAGCCAGATTTTTCCTGGCCCGGTGAGCGACGCCAGAAAAATTCCGTCGCCGCCGAACAGCATGTTCTTGATGCCGGGCACGGTCGTGATTTCGAAGGAAACGCCCGACTGGAACGCGCCCACGTGTCCCGGATGCACGCGCAGATTTTCACCCGGCGCGAGCTCTTTCATCACCAGCTCGCCGGAAAGCTCGATCCACGCAGCCCCGCTCCCGCTTACGCGCTGCAGCAGAAAACCCTCGCCGCCAAAAATTCCCGCTCCCAGCGATTGCTGAAAGCCCACGCTGAGCTGCACCTGCGGCTTTCCGCACAAAAATCCGTGACGATGAATCAGATATTCCTGCCCCGGCCCGACTTCCACCGGCACGATGTGCCCCGGCAGCTTGGTGGCGAATGAAACCGTTCCCGGCGCGCCCACGGCCTGGTATTGCGTCATGAAAAGCGATCCGCCCCCGGCCACGCGTTTGAGCGCGCCAAAAAATCCTCCGCCGCCGCCAAACTGCGTGTGCGTGGTCAATTCGACGGAACTCGTCATCCATGAAAGTTCACCCGCCTCGGAAATGACCGCTTCGTTCGGGTCCAGCGTAATTTCCAGCACCGGCATGGTCGTGCCAACAATGCGACTCTGCATATCAATCTCCTCGAATAAATTCTGCGCCGCCGGCGCATCGCATTCCGCCGCACCGCGCACCATCGAATGTATATCCTCAACGCCCGCCGCGACAAGAGCGGCAGCGCAAAATGTTTCCACACCTTTCCGGCCCTTGCCGGGTTCCTCGCTGCAGCGGGCGCGCGCCGGCGGGATTTAATAGCCGACGGCGTAGACTCGATAGGTATCATTTTCAAACAGGCATCGGAAGCTCATGCCGGCGGCATCGGCGGGCGCGCAGCCTTCGGTCAGGCGGAGAAGGGGCCGCAGCACGCCGCGGTTGGCGCAGATCAAATACTGAGGATGTTTCGATTTCATATAGGCCAGCAGGCCCGGCACATCGTTCTTCGACGGAACGTACAGACGGCTGCCGGGAAGGAGCGGTAGTCCGATCACATGAGCGATGCGGCCCGCGTCCCACTCGTAGTCTTCGATCACCACGGAAGCGTTCGGGCCGAGCTTCGGTTTCAGATAATGGCCCAGGCCCTCGACGCGCGGCTGAAACTGAAGCTTCGGAGAAATCGCCCTGAACTTGCCGTTGAAGCGGTTCGGAACTCTGCTGAGCGCATAGATGCCGCAGAGATTCAGCGCCACCAGCAATCCCACCGCCAGGCGCAGCCGCACGGCGCTCCGCTGCGAAAGGAACCTTGCAACCTCTTCCACTCCGTGACCCGCGGCAAGGGCCAGCAGGCACCCGAGCGTGAGGGTGTAACGCGCCAAAGGCAGCAGGCCGCCGCCCAGAATCTGATAGCCGGTGACCGCAGCGACCAGCAGAAAGATCCACGCGAAGTCGCGCCCTGCGCGCCGGCGAAAGCCGCGGACAAGCCCGTAAAGCGCCGCAGCGAGCACCACCGGATTCAGCGTAAGAAAGATGACGCCCGGAAACAGCGCCAGGCGGTAGATCATGGATCTGGGGACGGCGGCCAGTTGATCTGCAACCAGGCTGTGGTTGACCGTCGCGCCATAGAGCGGCATGCCGAAGAACTTCCACTGATAGACCATCAGCAACACGGGCAGGAATCCGGCGATCACTCCAAAGAGCAACACTTCCCGCAGGTGGGCCGCCTTCCAGAACCCGACGCTGCCCGGCCTGGACGGCAGGAAAAGCAGAATCAAAAAAGCGGCGAAAATAAACAGCCAGGCCTCATAGCGTATTCCCGCGCCCATCCCGAGCGTGGCCGCCCCCAGCGCCAAAACCAGATGCGAGCCTGAACGGCGGTAAGCGAAAAAACAGAGCATGCCGGCGAGAACAAAAAACAGGTAGGGAGCTTCTGAAGAAGAGGTGGTGGAATATCCGATGTGCAGGCTGTAGAGCGCGAAGACCAGGAGCGAAAACTTCGCGGCCGGCGCGCCATAAACCTCCTTCGCCAGCGCCCAGAACGCGCCCAGCGAGGCAACCCCCAGCAGAAGACTCAGCAGCCTGCCGGCCAGTTCCACGTGCCCCACCAGCAGCGCCAGTCCGGCCATCAGCCAGAAGTGGATGGGAAGCCAGACCCCAAAGTCCAGGCGAAAATCGGGGTGCTGCAACCAGCTTGCGGTCAACTGGGCGCGCGCCAGGGCATCCACGCCCGCGTTTTCTCCGATAAAGAAAAAGAGGATGCGAAGGGCGCCGCCGGCGAGAAGAATCCACGTGACCGGCCGCGAGGCCCGCTGCCAAAACCGCCACAGCGGCGGCGTAGAAGCCGGGCGCGGGATATCTCCCTTCGGCGAATTGCCGCTTGCCTTTAAATCAACTTCAGTCATGTTGCCTTTCGCGATGGGATGGCCTCGGCCTGTATCATGCTCGATCTCTGCGCGAACATTCACCCCGGTCCGCTGGCGATTATACCCCGCCGCCCCGCGCATGTGCCGCGCAAGGATGAAGTGTGAAGGATGAAGGATGGGGAAAAGGATGAATGATGAATAAACCGGGGACGAGCCAGGAATTGGCGCCGGCTATTGCTGCTTCGGTTGATTCAAATGCCGGGAGGCCGATGCAAGCTCGTCGCGCGCCCTGGCGTTTGAGGGATCGAGCGCGAGGGCGTTCTTCAATTCGGCGACGGCTTCAGCGTACTTTTGCTCGCGCCGCAACGCGCTCCCCAGGTGGAAATGGGCGCTGGCCAGCGAGGGCTCATCCTGAATGGCGGCTTCAAATTCCGATTCCGCGCCCGGCAGGTCGCCATGATGAAGCAGCAGGAAGCCCTGCGCGTCATGACCTTCCGCCTTCGCGAGACCTGCATGGACGGCCCACTGGTCAAACTGGGCTGCGCCGGCCTCGTCATCGCGGCGCTCCAGTGCCTGCGCCATGTTGTAATAGGCTTCCGCAAAATCCGGCTTGAGGGCGATGGCCCTGCGGAATTCGATGGCCGCATGGTCGGCGTCGCCGTTGTGCAGATAGGCCAATCCCAGAGAGTTGTGGACGGCGGGAGACTTGGGCAGATATTCAAGCGCCCAGCGGATCTGGCGGATGGCCGTCGGCCAGTCGCGCTTGCTGTAGGCCGCGAGACCTTGCTGATAATGCGCCTGCCCCGCGCCGTGCCGCGCCCCGGCGCTCCCGCCCGCCGGCCCGGCGAGGAGCATGGCCGCAAGCACCCACGCAAACGAGATCGCTATTTGTCCTGGAGGTCCATGGACCTTCCGCAAATTCATTCAGCTTCTCCGCCCCGCGGGAAAAAAACGCTCGTCACCATGGTACGGCGTCAGCGCAAGGCGCGCAATTCGCGAAGGGGTAGTAGGTAGCGCATCTATAAGGTTGTCGGTTCCGTCAAGCACAAATCTGGTTTTGCGTCCTGGTTTTTTAGTTCGCCATGGAACGGTGGCCAGGTTCCACCACACATCTATTCGATCCCGTCTGGGGACCATGATGGCTTTTTCTGACTCCCTTTTCGATTTCAAAGGGAGGCCGGTAGCTCAATCAGAGTTACGGTCATGGTTAGACCAGCGCTACATCCCCGAGC
>DASSJE010000357.1:0-6624 GCA_035691365.1 Terriglobia bacterium | reverse complement strand
AGAACGCCCAAGAGATGAAGGCGACGGCCGCAACCGCCACCACGACGGGAACGAACCAGGCGGCGACGGCGTCGGCCAGGCGCTGGATGGGCGCGCGGCTGCGCTGCGCCTCGCTCACCATCCGTACGATTTGCGAGAGCAGCATCTCGCTGCCCACGCGCTCGGCGCGGATGATGAGGCTTCCCTTCCCGTTCACCGTTCCGCCGGTCACACGCGCGCCGGCGGATTTTTCAACCGGCGTCGGCTCGCCTGTAATCATTGACTCGTCCACAAAACTCGCGCCGTCGAGCACTTCGCCGTCCACGGGAACCTTTTCTCCCGGCCGCACGCGCAGGCGGTCACCGTGGTTCACGCGGTCGAGCGGAATGTCTTCTTCCGTACCGTCGTCCGCCAGACGCCGGGCCGTTTTGGGAGCAAGACCCAGCAGCGCTTTGATGGCGCTCGACGTCTGGCTCCGCGCGCGTAATTCGAGCACCTGGCCCAGCAGCACCAGCGCGGTGATGCCGGCCGCTGCGTCAAAGTAAACCGCAACCGTCCCGCCCGCGCCGCGAAACGAAGCCGGGAAAATCGCCGGGGCAATGGTTGCGACGGCGCTGTAAACAAATGCCGTGCCCGTGCCCATAGCGATCAGCGTAAACATGTTGAGGCTGCGGTTGATGATGGAGTTCCAACCGCGCTTGAAAAATGGCCAGCCGCAGTAAAGCACGACAGGCGCGGCCAGCGCGAACTGGAGCCAATTCCCTGCCGCGCCAGGAAGCATCGGCCGGCCGGAGATCATGTGCGCCATTTCAAGCGCCATGAGCGGGGCCGTCAGCACCACGCTGATCCAGAATCGCCGCTTCATGTCCGCGTATTCGGGATTGGCTTCTGCTTCCAGCGTCACCGTGCGCGGCTCCAGCGCCATGCCGCACTTGGGGCAGGCGCCGGGACCGTCCCGCACCACCTCGGGATGCATGGGGCAAACGTATTGCGTTTTGGTTTGCGGAGTTGCAATCATCGTGGCCTCGAGCGCCATGCCGCACTTGGGGCAGGCGCCGGGGTTCGATTGGTGAACCTCCGGGTCCATCGGGCAGGTGTAGTCCGATCCCGGGGCGGGCTCGGCTGGCCGGGGCTGAGGCTTCGTCGCGCCAATGTAATCCTGGGGCGCGGCCCGGAATTTCTCGAGGCAGGCCTCACAGCAGAAGTAGTAGGTGGTTCCCATATACTCGCAGCTTCCGGCCGCCGAGGACGGCTCAACATCCATGTGGCAGACGGGGTCCTTGAACATTACGCCGGCCTGCATGGGGCCGCCAGGCGGCGTGGAACCCTTCGATTTCAAATCGTCAATCACCGGTCAACCCTTCGAGTTTGTGAAATCTCCAAGTGGACAGCGGCGCAAACGGATGGCAGGTCCACCCGGCAAATAGGATGCAGGAACCGCCCGCGCGAGTTCAGCCCGCTCGGGCAGTTGTCCGCTTGTTCATCGTATCAGACCCGCAGCGGGCGCGACATTTACCCTAGCCAGGACGTGCCTGGCGGTCATCGGATCATGCGGACTCCTGCTTTATCCTTGCAGCAAAATGTCCGTGATGCAACGCCGGCTAACCGGAAATCAAACTGCTTGCGGCGGTGAAAGTCGCGTTCCCGGAAGCGGCTGGCGGAGCAATTTCATCGTTCCCTGCTGTAGTTCAAGAAATACCCGACTGAACAAACAGAGGGAAACAAAACAAAGGTTGGCGTAAGGCATTGCAAGTTTTGGACTTGACCGCACCGCCCTTGCATTCGTAAGCTCATTGTTGAGGGTTTAGATGTCACAACACGTTCATGTTCCGATTAGTAGTTTCAGGTTGCTTCAGCGGACCTCGCCCACCATGCCCGGCCTTGCAAACGTAGAAGCGGAAGTGAGGCAGTCGCTTTCGGGCCTCGCCATTCCCCGGGGACACCTGGCCGGCAAGAGCGTTGCCGTCACGGCCGGGAGCCGCGGCATTGCCAACCTGAAGGAGATCATCCGGGCATCGTGTGGCTGGCTGAAGTCGCAGGGCGTGCGTCCGTTTGTATTCCCGGCCATGGGCAGCCACGGCGGCGCCACCGCACAGGGCCAGCGTCTGATTCTTGATGAGTACGGCGTCACGCCTGACTTTGTTGGCGCTGACGTCAAGTCAGACATGGAGACAATCCAGATAGGTGAAACGGAAGAGGGATTCTCCGTGAATGTGGATCGGAACGCCTGGGAAGCCGACAGCATTCTGGTGGTGAACCGCATCAAGCCCCACACCGATTTTACCGGCAGCATAGAAAGCGGCCTGCTGAAGATGATCGCCGTTGGAATCGGGAAGCGCGAAGGCGCTGCGGTTACACATCGCTGGAGCCGCAGGTACGGCAATGAACGCGTGATCCGGTCGATCGCGCGCGTCACGCTCGGCACAGGGAAGATTCTCTGCGGCCTCGCCGTTGCGGAGAATGAGCTGCACCAGATCGCGGTCCTGCGTGCTTGCCTTCCGGAACAAATTGTTGCTATGGAGGAAGCGATCCTGCCAACGGCGAAGGACCTGGTTCCGCGGTTGCCCTTTTCGAAGTGCCAACTGCTGGTGGTGGACGAGATGGGCAAAAACATCAGCGGCACCGGCATAGACACCAAAGTTGTCGGCCGGGGTGCAAGACCACTGCCTGACTACAGTCCGGAGATCGGCCTGATTTACGTCCGCGACCTGACCGACGAAAGCGGGGGGAACTCCATCGGAGTGGGAATGGCGGATGCTATTCACGAGCGATTTTACCGCAAGATTGAGCTGAGCAAGATGTATATGAACGCCCGGACATCGCTGAACCCGATGATGGCCCGCGTGCCCATACATCTGCCTTCTGACCGCGAAGCTCTCGACTACATGCTGGCGACGCTGGGTACGCCGGCTGTTGCAGACCAGCGCATCATCTGGATCCGAAACACCCTCGAACTCAACCGAATCGCCGTTTCCTCATCATTTATGAAGGAGGCCGGTGCGCCGGCCGGATGGCAAATGTTGCCGGAAGAACTCACGGCAAGTTTTGACCACTCGGAGGACCTCGTGTCGCCCTTCCAACCAGTGGTTGAAGAAGCTCACGCATCTTGACTCTACCCTGCATCAAAGCCAGAATGGGTGTATCTGGCGGGATGGGAACATGAGCAAAACGCTCTGGCAAACAATGCTGGTCTTACTGGCTTTGTTCATTCTTCTGCCCGCTGCCGCTCCCGCGCAGCAGGAGAAACCTTCCGGCCCGCTTCCCTCCAACCTACAGAACTCAAAAGACACGCGAACACCTGGCAAACTGCCGCTTCAATCTGTGACCATGGTCAACACCAGGGAGGCTGCGCGCAAGGTGGCAGAGGAAGAAAGCGCCAAGGTGCAGGGCTCTCATGCAGTTTCCGAAACTGCGAGGCACAAAGGGGATAAGTCAACAGCAAACCCTGCTGTGCTGGAGTTTCATCCGACTGCGGGAACTTCGGCGGACGCTTCCAAAGAAACTTTCCAGGTGAAGAACCACAGAAAGAAGTCGGCGCTGAAGAATATTCATGGAAGCGCCTATGGGGCGGCAGCTTCCGGAATCGGAGGTGGAAACGTTGAGGGCGGAGATGTGGGCGCCGATTCGCGCGGCGGCAAGTTCAACGTGTACGTGGAGGGAGAACACGCGCACGATAACACTCCTGGTTCCCATTAAAATATGAGCAAAATAATCTATTTTGAGAACCGTGGTTGGAAGGGTAGACGGGTGCATTGCACGTTTCTGTTCGCCGCCGCAGTGATGAGCCTCGTCTGGACTCTCAGCTCCGGGGGCAACCTTGTCGCCGCCGCGCCAGGAAATGTCCAGTGCGATTCAGTCCCCAGCAAGATTCTGGACTGTCCCGTCGATTACTGCATCGATCTCCCGGCCGACTATGCATCCTCCGGCAAACGTTACCCGGTGCTCTATTTTCTCCACGGGATGTTTGGGAACGACCACCGCTGGATTGACCGTGGCGGCAAAGAGACCTTTGACCGCCTGACGACCGATGGAACCATCGGGCCATTCATCGTTGTTCTGCCGAATGGCGGCGAAACCTTCTACATTAATTCGGCAGACGGCAAAGACCGCTACGAGGATTTCTTTTTGCAGGAGTTGGTGCCGTTTATTGACCAGCACTACCGTACCATCGCGACGAAAGACGCGCGCGGGATTAGCGGGCTCTCCATGGGGGGCTATGGAGCTTTGCACCTGGCCATGCGGCACCCCGACGTGTTCGGCTCAGTGGCCGCAACCAGTGCTGTCCTTATCCCCAAATTGCCCGATCCCCTTCCCACCGAGGGCAGGTGGCGCTTTTACTCGCGTATCCTGAGTCACGCGTTCGGGTCGCCGCTCAACCAAGCTTACTGGGAAGAAAACAACCCGCTGACACTGGCCAAAGATCCATCGAAATTCCAGGGACTGAAGATTTATTTCGACGTCGGTGATCAGGACCGTTACGGGTTTGAGAAGGGCGCTGCCATCCTGGATGGAATTCTCGACAAGGAGAATTATCCTCACACTTACGCCTTGCGTCCGGGCGGCCACGGATGGGATTTTCTGGACCAGTATATGCCCCTTTCCCTGCGTTTCGAGTGGCACTGGCTCAAACAGGCTGAGGAAGCATCGAAATCACCCGCAGAGGCCAGCACGCATTGAAAAAACCGGTTCGATCCCTGCTGATTGTGGCCGCAGTCCTGGGTCTTGGTATACGTTGCCTTGCGGCACAGGCTGATCCCCAGGCCAAAATCCTCAATTACATCCGTGATCATCTGAAGGCCGGCCAGTCCATTCGGATCACCGAGCTTTACAATTCGGTTTTTACAACGCCTGAGGACCACGCGGCACTGAACAAACTGTACAAGGACTTTTTCAGGATTCCGATGTTTGTGGTTCACTACCAGCAGCGATTTTCGGCTCCGCCAAGTCTGAAGACTATCGCCGGGCAGTTTGCATTGAAGACTCCGGAAGAAGCCGACACGCTGCTTCGCGTGATGGAAACCGACCCCCGCGTGCCGAAATTTATCACGCGCGATCCAAAGACGGGAGAAATCACTAAAGTTGATGTGGAGATGATCCGCAACGATCCCCGCTTTGCCCAGGGCGCAGCCCACGAGCTTGGCGGCTGGAAAGGCCGAACCGCTCCGGCTTTTGATCTGGCGGGAGCCGGCGGCGGACATGTCAGTTCCAGGGGACTCGATGGAAAGGTCGTACTGCTCTATGTTTGGTTCACCGGCTGTCCGCCTTGCATGAAAGAGGCACCGGGTTTGGTGCGGCTTCAGCACGAGTTTGGGGCCAGGGGTTTTGAGGTGATCGGCGCAAACGCTGACACCCTGCTTGGGCTCGGAATCAGCGATGAGGACCGCCAGCGTTATGCCGAAAAGGAAGGAATCCATTTTCCAGTGGTCCGGTGGACCAGAGAGAGCAACCATGCTTACGGCGAAATTTCAATTTACCCGACACTTTTTCTCATTGACAGACATGGCGCCATTGCTGACCATTGGGTAGGCTTTACAGCGTCGGCAACGCTTCGCGAGGCCATTTCGAAAACCTTAGCTGAATCATCCGGAAGGCATTAATCTGACTTCGATAGGTCTTCATCCAGAAACCTGACAACCATGAGTACAAGGAGGATGCATCGATGAAGTACCTTACACGAACAAGCCTGACGATAGCTGCCGTGGCCGTAATCAGCCTGGGAACAGTTTTGGTGCTGGCACAGGGCGGCAGCCGTGGGAAAGCCAGCGCAACCGTTGGTTCCGCTCACATTTCGATTGACTACGGCCGCCCAATGCTCAAGGGGCGTGATCCTTTGACCTTGATGGAACCCGGCCAGGTATGGCGCATCGGAGCCAGCGCACCGACTACCATCAGCACCGATCAGGATTTGATGTTCGGAAACACGCGCCTGCCGAAAGGAAAGCATATCCTGCTGGCCCAGATGACCGAGCCCGGGAAATGGGTCCTGGTGGCTTCGACCAAGCCTTGGGACGCCTACGACCCCAGCGCGAAGATCGCCGAAACTCCCATGAAGCTGGAAAAAAGCCATGACCCGGTGGAACAGATGACCATCAAGCTTTCCGGCCACGGAAATCAGGGCGATGTCGAAGTTGCCTGGGGAACATCACGTCTGGCTGCAAGCTTCAACGTGGCTAAATAGTTGCAGAAGCGGATCCATCATTTTCCGATCGTGGGCGCATCTGGGGCGACATCTGCGCCAGTCCAAAAGGAGACCCAACTCAATGCCGATTGCTGTCAGCGTACTGGCGCTTTTCGCGCATCCCGATGATGCCGAATTCCTTTGTGCCGGGACGCTGGCTCATCTTGCCGAACGCGGGGCGAGAATTCATTTGGCAACACTGACGGCGGGAGATTGCGGCAGTACAACTCTGCCCGCGGGCAGAATTTCGGCAGTGCGCCAGAAGGAGGCATCGCGATCTGCTCAACTGATCGGTGCCCGCTACTATTGCCTGAAGAGCAAGGACCTTCTGGTTTTTTATGACCAATCGCACCTGAACAAAGTGATGGAACTGGTCCGGCAGACACGCCCCTCTTTGGTGCTCACGCATTCGCCGGTTGACTACATGATCGATCACGAAACGGTGAGCCACCTGTGCCAGAGCGCCT
>DASSJE010000356.1:0-2088 GCA_035691365.1 Terriglobia bacterium | reverse complement strand
ATAAACATAAGCCGGGCCTGAAGCCGAAAGTGCCGTGACGGCATCCATATGTTTTTCATCCGCAACTACCGTGCGGCCCATGGCGCCAAAAATGTTCTGGGCGATTTCCAGATCGTGCGCGGTGGCGTGCTTGCCGCCTGCCAGCGCCGTCATTCCCTGGCGGATCAGGCATGGCGTATTGGGCATGGCGCGGACTACGCGCACAGGGTGGCCCAGCTCGCGCTCAATCATCGAGGTTGTTACCGAGGCGGCAGCGGAAACGATGAGGGCGTCGGGAGAAATGGCCTTCTTGACCTCATGCAGAACACCCTTCACCTGCTGGGGCTTCAGCACGATCAGCACCAGGCTGGCGCCCCTGACAGCCTCGATGTTATTGGTATGCGCCTTCACGCCGTACTTGCCGCAAATGTAATCCGCGCGAGGCTGATGGGCCACCGTGCACTCCACCCGGACGGAGGGAATCACCTGCGATTGCAGCATGGCGGAGAGCAGTCCCTCGCCCAGCTTCCCGGCTCCGATCAGCGCCAGCTTTTTGATTTCATCCCGCGACTTCCTGGCTGCCGGCGTAGACGCGGCAACGGCTTCCGCCTCTTTTTTCATGGAAATCCTCTCAGTTTGCGATGGACCTGCGAAGCCTATTGTAGCGCAGTGTTGATGGTTAACGCCGAGGGTTTTGCGTTTTGCAGGCTGTTAAAAAGAAACAACCGTCATGCTGAGTCTGTTCGCCCTCCGCTTGCGAACGGCCCTGAGGGAAGTCGAGGGGGTCAGGGTAGACTCCGCGAAGCATCTGCTTGACCTTCCGGAGAATGAACGAAACAGATCCTTCACTCCGCTCAGGACGACGTGGCGCAGGGAGGTCTTTCAACCGCCTGTTAGGTCTTGGCCTGGGCCTGGGCGGCGGTGGCTTCTTCCTTGGCGGTCTGGATCCAGGGCATCATCTTGCGCAGCTCGCTTCCCACTTTTTCGATCAGCCGTGCGGAAGCTTCCGCGCGCATGGAATTGAACTTTTTCCGACCCGCCTCGTTTTCGCCCATCCACTCCTTGGCGAATTTGCCGTTCTGGATCTCTGCCAGAACTTTCTTCATCGATTCGCGCACGTGGTCGTCAATCACCCGCGGGCCGCGCGTGTAATCACCGTATTCCGCCGTGTCGCTCACCGAGTAGCGCATGTACTTGATGCCGCCGTGGTAGATGAGGTCGACAATCAGCTTCAATTCGTGCAGGCACTCGAAGTAGGCGATTTCCGGCTGGTAACCGGCTTTGACCAGTGTTTCAAAACCGGAGTTGATCAGCTCCGAAACGCCGCCGCAAAGGACGGTCTGTTCGCCGAATAGATCAGTTTCGGTCTCTTCCTTGAAGGTTGTGCGGATGACACCTGCCTTCAGGCTGCCAAGCCCTTTGGCATAGGCCAGTGCCGTCTGCTCGGCCTTGCCGGATGCGTCCTGTTCGACGGCCAGCAGTGCCGGAACACCGATGCCTTCCGTGAACAGTTCGCGCAGCCGATGGCCGGGACACTTGGGCGCGATCATGATGATGTCCACGTTCTTCGGCGGCTGCACAAACTTGTAGTGGATGTTGAATCCATGGGCAAACAGCAGCGTCTTCCCAGCGGTGAGGTTCGGTTCAATGGATTCCTTATAGAGCTTTGCCATCGGCGGGTCCGGAACCAGCATGGCGATCAGATCGCCGCGTTTGGCTGCTTCCGCCGGGTCGTAGACCTCCAGCTTCTGCGCCTGGGCTTTGGCCCGCGATTGGCTATTGGCAGGCAGTCCTACAATCACTTTTAGGCCGCTGTCGCGCAGATTCAACGCGTGGGCGTGTCCCTGGCTGCCGTAGCCAATCACCGCCACGGTTTTGCCCGCCAGATGTTTTACGTCGCCGTCTTTTTCATAATAAGCTTTCGCCATAACGTCACCTGTTCCTTTGCTGATTGGAATTTTTAACTTTGGATCAGTGCTGTCCCAATGTTGATTTCAAAAGTTCCTGCAAGTACATGTAACAATTCGAGTTGGGTGCGAAAGTGAGCAAAATCGATTTGAATTCGGATATATCCTTGGGTCATTCCGAGAGTTCCCGAGGGATGGTGCA
>DASSJE010000355.1:0-2048 GCA_035691365.1 Terriglobia bacterium | reverse complement strand
ACTGGCGGGCTACTTTCATCCGGTCTCGACGAGACCTGTGTGGGCGCGGGGCTTCGCCCCGTGCAGGGTGGGGCGTATCCCCGCCTCCACAAATCACCACTACATTTCGGGCGTCATCCCGAGGGCCTTCCGGCCCGAGGGATCTCGCGTGCACCGCCACGGTCTCTCTCGGCGGTGTGGAAGCCCCGGACTTCTAGGGAGAACCCGCGGGGGGCTAAACCGAAATCACCTGTCATTGCGATTTCGCACGGCTGAAAACCGCGGTTTCCACAACGGCGATAGGCAGGTAGTGTCCTCACAGGTGAGCCCAAAGGGCGAAACAGCTCTTTTCCCAGGACGTCAGCCCTGGGAAAACGGGCACAATGACACACGAGCCCCGTAGGGCACCCGCCCGCCTCCGCCTCAACTTCCCCGAGCGGCAATTCCTTCCTTTCCAGTAAAATGCTGGGTACCACGGTTCCGAGCAGGCATGAGGATTGAGAGGCAGCGTTTGCGCTGCGCCCAGCAAATTTCGTTTCCCGCAGGCCTATGCGCCAACTGACGCGTCTTTTGCGTTATGTGGAGCCCTACCGGCTCCAACTGCTGATCTCCGTCATTGCCATGGCGCTGGTCGGCCTGCTGGACGCCTTCCGCCTCCTGCTCATTGGCCCCATCCTGGGGGCGGTGCTGAATCCCGCCAACCAGACCAAGAAGCTGGCGCTATTTACCGTCCCCGGGACTCACCAGACCATCTACCTGCAACGCTTTGTCCCCTCGCACTTTACCAATGCCTGGACAGTGGTAGCGTTCGCCCTGGTCGCGGCCACGGTTCTAAAGGGGATTTTCGATTACCTCGGGACCTACCTGGTGAACTATGCCGGCTACGGCATGATCACCGACCTGCGCAATGACGTCCACGACTCCATCTTGCGCCGCTCGGCTGCCTTCTTTCAGCAACACTCCACCGGCACCCTGCTCTCCGCCATCGTGAACGACATCGAGCGCGTGCAGTACGCCATGTCTACCGTGTTGGCGGAATTCCTGCAGCAGGTCTTCACCCTCATCTTCGTGGCCGGCGTGGTCATCGTCCTGGGCGGCAAGCTGGCCTGGGTGCTGGTGCTGTTCATCCCCTTCGTCATTCTTTCCGCACGCAAGATTGGCCGGCGCGTGCGCCACACTACCCGCCGCGGCCAGGACAAGCTGGCCGACATCCACAACCTGCTGCACGAGACCATCACCGGCAACCGCATCGTGAAGGCTTTCGGCATGGAAGACTGGGAAATGGGCCGCTTCCGCGCGGCGGCCCGCCGGTTGTTCCGCGCCAACATGCGCTCGGTGGCAGCCGCGGCCGTCAGTTCGCCCACCATGGACATCATCGGGGCCATCGGCATCGCCCTGCTGCTCCTGATCGGCCGCGAACTGATCAAAGCCAAAACCTTTACCGGCCCCATATTTGTTGCTTTCATCATTGCCGTTTACAAGCTCTATGAGCCGGTTCGCAAATTTGCCGTGTTCAACAATAATTTCCAGCAGGCGCTGGGAGCCTCCGCCTCCATCTTCAACTTCATGAACCAGGAGGATACGGTTCTGGAGAAGCCCGCTGCACGGATCCTGCCGCCCTTTGGTGAAACCATCCGCTTCGACCATGTCAGCTTTTCCTATGGTCAGAATGGCGAGGCTCGCGACGTGCTCCGCGATATTGACCTCACCGTACACTCCGGCGAGGTGCTGGCCGTGGTCGGCTCCAGCGGCGCCGGTAAGAGCACCCTGGTGCACCTGATCCCACGCTTCTTCGATGTCACCGGCGGACGCCTGCTCGTGGATGGCCACGACGTGCGCGATCTCACCCTGGCCTCCCTGCGCGCCCAGATCGGCATCGTCACCCAGGAAACCGTGCTCTTCAACGATACGGTGCGCAACAACATCGCCTACGGCCAGCCCGGCGTCCCCCTGGAACGGGTTATGGAAGCGGCCAAGGCCGCCCTGGCGCATGACTTCATCGCGGCCCTCCCGGAAGGTTACAAGACCGTGATCGGGGAGCGCGGCGTGCGCTTTTCCGGCGGCGAGCG
>DASSJE010000354.1:0-7705 GCA_035691365.1 Terriglobia bacterium | reverse complement strand
TCGGGCCGCGTCTATACCGTTCCCAAACCCGGTCCGAGCGACGATCCGCACGACATCGCGTTCGACCTGAAAGGCTTTCCCACGCACGGCGAACTGTTTCCTCTCAAGCCGGACCAGAAGAAGGAGCTTCCCTCCATGCTCGGCGAGCTGGAAGGCTTTTCTGATCTCCAGGCCTCCATCGACAGCCCTGAAGCGACGGCCCTTCGCCAGAGGCTCGCCCACATGCCGTCATCCGAGGTCCCGGCGTTCCTCGAAAATCTTGAGCTCTTCGCAATCCACTCCCACGGGACGCATGTGGCGGGCATTGCGGCGAGAGGTAATCCTGCCGTCCGGCTGGCGGTGGGCCGCATCACCTTCGACTGGCACAACGTTCCGCTGCCGCCCAGCAAGGAACTTTCAGAGCGCGCCGCCAAAGACTATCAGGCCTATGTGGATTGGTTCCGCGCCAATCACATCCGGGTCGTCAACATGAGCTGGGGCGGGGGGCCGCGCGACGACGAGGTGGCCCTCGAGAAGAACGGCATGGGGAAAAATGCGGCCGACCGCAAGGCCATCGCCGCAAAGCTGTTCGCCATCGAGCGGGCCGGCCTCTATAACGCCATCAAGAGCGCCCCGGGCATCCTGTTCGTTTGCGCCGCGGGCAATTCAAACAGCAACAGCACTTTCGACGAAGACATTCCCTCATCTTTCAAGCTGCCCAACTTGCTCACCGTGGGCGCGGTGGACCAGGCCGGAGACGAGGCCAGCTTTACCAGCTACGGCCCCACCGTCCGCGTTGACGCCGACGGCTACGAAGTCCAATCCACCGTCCCCGGCGGACACACGCTGCGCATGTCGGGCACATCGATGGCCTCGCCGAACGTCGTGAACCTCGCCGCCAAACTTATCGCACTCGATCCCAAACTGACGCCGGAACAGACCATCCATCTCATCGTTGCCGGCGCTACCACAAGCAAAGACGGCCGGCGCCACAACATCGATCCCAAACGGTCCGTGGCAATGCTGGAGCAGATGCAAAAAGGTGGGGAATAACCGCAGCGATGGGCAATCCCCCGCTTTGTTTCGATAGGGAGGCTGGTTTATCCTTCGAAAGTTTTTCGACGCCGGCGTAGTGTGGATCTCTATTGGCCGCCGTCTTTTGGATTGACCCTGCTGTTGGGCTGCAGTTCTTCCGACCCGTGCAGAGCCACCACATCGTTGGGATGAAGGTCCCCGAAAACCTCCACCGTCCCGGATGATGAGGCCCCCTGCTTAACGTTCACCCATTCCGTATTTCCATTGTGCACGCGAATCACAAACGTTCCCTGCATCGTGCGCACCACCGCAGACTGGGGGACAAAGAGTGAAGGCTGTGGCCGATGGACAGCCCACACGACGGCCGGAAACATTCCGGGATGAAGTTCCCAATTAGAGTTTGCAACATCCATTTCCACGGGCATGGTCCGCGTCTTGGAATCCAGAGAATCCGGGATGCGCGCCACTGTTCCGGTAAAAGTCCGGTTGGGAAAGGCCGGGACTGTAAAATCGACTTTCGTGCCCACCGCGACTCCTGCCACGTAGGCTTCAGGAACCGCCACCACCAGCCGCAGGTGCGAAATCTGCTCGATGCGAAGCATCGGAGCCTGGCTGCCGCCGCCGGAGGGGCCGACCAGCGCGCCGGTGTGGACATTGCGCTCCGTGATGATTCCATCAAAAGGCGCGGCAATGCGAAGATAACTTTCCATCACTTCAGCAGAGTGCAACGTAGCCTTCGCCGCTTCGACGGAGTTGCGCAAGCCGATTGTGCGGGCGCGGTCAGCCTCGGCAATTTTCTGTGCAACTTCGAGTTCGTTTTCAGAAACCACGCCGGGCGTCGCCGCGGCCACTTTCAGCCGGGAGTATGTGCCTTCATCGGCCGCGAGTTTAGCTTCCGCTTCGATTCTCTGGTTTTCCACGCCCTGCAGCCTGGCCTGGGCTTCAGCCTTTTGGGAGACAATCTCGGGGGCTTCCAGTTGCGCCAGCGGCTGGCCCCGCTTCACATGCGACCCTCGGTCCACGCCAATCCACTTGACGAATCCGGACACTTTCGGATAGATAGCCACCGCTTCATACGGTTGCAGCTCGCCCGGCAGAGGAATATTCAGGTTGAGCTTTTTGGAGGCTACTCTGACCGTGTCGACTGTCGGAATGGCCGGCGGCTCCGCCTTGGCGTCCGCCCGAGGCGAGGTGGAAGCAGAAGTGGAACCGCATCCCGAGTACACGAGGGCGAGGCCAATCAAGCCGAGGGCCGCCAAGACAGTCCCGGGGTCGCCCCACGTGACGTGCTGCAAGCTGCGCGGATGTTTCATGCGTCTCATCGAATCTCCTTTTAATCAACCGAAGGCATCTAAGTGCCCTGGGCATAGTACTGACTGCCCGGATCTGTCGGATCGAGCGAGGGCGATGCCACGCTCGCTTTCTCCTGGGTTTTAGCAAAGAAAACAGGAAGAACCAGCAAGGTGGCCAGCGTCGAGGCGATCAGGCCTCCAATCACCGCACGGCCCAGTGGAGCGCTTTGCTGGGACCCCTCTCCCAACGCTAGGGCCATGGGAATCATGCCCGCAATCATCGCCAGGCTGGTCATCAGGATGGGCCGCAGCCGGCTTGAGCTTCCGTAAAGGGCCGCCTCGATGGAATTTGCCCCGGCACGCCGATGCTCTTCAGCAAACGTCACGAGCAGGATTGAATTTGCCACGGAAACTCCCAGGGCCATGATGGCTCCCATGAACGATTGCAAGTTCAAGGTTGTTCCGGAAATGAGCAGGGCCACGATGACCCCTGAAATCACAGCGGGCGCCGTCGAGGCCACTACAAAGGCCAGCCGCATCGATTGGAAGTTGGCGGCCAGCAAAAGAAAGATCACAACAATGGCAAAACAGACGCTGAGACCGAGATTCCGCAAGGTCTCGCGCATCGGGGCCACCTGCCCCCGGACGTGCACCGTGACGCCGCGCGGAGCCGAGCCCGCTGCGCTGATGGCCGAATCCACCTGGTCCGCGGCGCGCCCCAGGTCTTCACCTTCGATGTTCGCGGTCAGCGTTACCATGCGCTCCATGTCGTAACGGTCATATTCGCCCACGACGTTTCCGTAGGAGAGCTGGGCCACATCGCCCAGGTTGGGATGGCCGGAAGGTCCGCCCTGCATCAGAGGGATCTTTGCCACGTCCTCGATGGAACTCATCTGCTCCTTGGGCACTTCGATCTGCACCTGGTAACCGATTCCGCTTTCGGGGTCCTGCCAGAAATTCCGCGCCACAAAGCGGCTGGACCAGGTTGCGGCGCTCAGCGACTGTGCGACCTGCTGGGTGGTGATGCCGAGCTGCCCTGCCCGCACTCTGTCGATATCGACGTTCAGGCTGGGATATACGAGCGGCTGGCCGTATTCCAGGTCACGCAAGTGCTGGTTGCGGCTCAATTGCAGGCGGATTTTTTCCGCGTATCCGTGATTCACCGCCATATTGGGGCCGTGGACGGCCACTTCAATGGGAGTTGGCGCGCCGAAATCCATAATCTGGCTCACGATATCACCCGGCTCAAAGGAAACGGTGGTGCCAGGCAATTGCCTGGGCAACTGGTCGCGGAGCTGTTCCTGCAGCTTGCTCACCTTAATTCCGGAATCCGGCTTCAGAGCGACCCTCAGGACTGCTTCCTGCGGCCCGCTCGTCCAGAGGTAGATCAGATTGACAGGGTAGCTGGGCGGATAGGTGCCGACGTAGCCGATGCTGCTCGTGACGTTTTCAGGGCCTGCCAGCTTTTTGATTTCATCCAGGGCTTTCAGGGCAATCTGGTGGGTGGTCTCAATGCGGGTGCCGGCCGGGGCGCGCAGGCGAAGTTGCATCTGGTCGCTTTCCACGCGGGGAAAGATTTCCCGGCCCAGCAGCGGGCCCAGGACGAGAATAACGAACGCCGCGAATCCCAGATATACCGCCAGAACCAACTTGCGGCGCCGGAAGAACAAATTGAGCAGCTCAAGGTAACGTTCCCGAAAACGCGCGAACCTGGAATGCGGAGAGTCGGCTTTCGAGTGTTTAACAGGGCCTTTGTGCAGCCAGATAAACAGGACGGGCACTAGAGTGCTGGAAAGCACAAAAGAGGCAATCATGGCAAAGCCCACGGCCAGCGACAGCGGGACAAAAAGCGAGCGCGTAATGCCCACCATCAGAAAAGAGGGCACAAAAACCGCCAGGATCGCCAGCATGGCCAGAAACTGCGGAAGCAGGGTCTGCCGCGTGGCATGAAATGCCGCTACGGAGGGTGAGGGCGTGTCCTGAAGATTGCGATGAATATTCTCAATTTCCACGGTGGATTCGTCCACCAGAATGCCCACAGCCAGCGCCAGCCCTCCCAGCGTCATAATGTTGACGGTTTGTCCGGTGAGCCACAAGCCCACCACTGCGGCCAGCAGGCTGAACGGGATGGCGGCAATCACAATGGCTGAACTCTTCCATTCCCACAGGAAGAGGAACACCATCAGGCCGGTAAGCAGCGCGCCCAGCAGGCCTTCGTGGACCAGCGAATTGAGCGCGTTCTTCACGTAGCCGGACTGGTCAAATTCAAAAGCGACCTGGACGTCTGGAGGAAGCGCATTCTGGAATTTTGACATGCTCTCCTTCACTTCCTTCACAACCGCCAGGGTGGAGGCATCAGCCCGCTTGGTCACGGGAAGGTAGACGGTCCTTCGCCCGTTCACCAGCGCATAGCCCAGGGTCAGGTCAGCCCCGTCTTCAACATAGCCTATATCCCGCATGTAGACCGTGGGCCCGCTGCCCATGCGTATGGGCAGGTCGTTCAACTGGTGAATATCCGAGACAACGGAGTTTGTGGGCGTGATCCGGTCAAGATTTCCAGTCCGGACGTCCCCGGCGGGAGCGATCAAATTGCCGGACAGAAGGGACTTGACAACCTCTGCCGTTGACATGCGGTAACCGCTCAACCGCTCCGGATCAACGTGAATAACGATGGTCCTCGTGCTGCCGCCGAAAGGAGGAGGCGACGACACGCCCGGCAGGGTGGTAAACAGCGGGCGGACGCGGTGCAGCGCAAGGTCCTGCATGTCATTCACATTCCGGGAGCTGCTCGAAAACACCAGATATCCCACCGGCACGCTTCCCGCGTCAAAACGCAGCACGAAGGGCGGCACTGTTCCGGCCGGCATATAGGCCTGCGCACGGTTGACATAGGAAATGGTCTGCGACAGCGCCTGGTTCATGTCCGTTCCGGGCAGGAAGGAAAGCTTCAGCAAGGCGAAGTTTTCAATCGATTTGGATTCGACGCTCTGCAGCCCGGCAATGTAGAGGAAGTTATACTCGTAGTAATAAGTGAGGTAGCCTTCCATCTGGGCGGGGCTCATGCCGCCGTAGGGTTGCGCCACATAAATGACGGGGACATTAAGATCAGGAAAGATGTCCACGGGCATGCGCGTGAGCGCGAAAACCGCCCCGAGAACAATGGCAATCACTCCCACCATCACGGTCAGGGGCCTGCGAAGAGCTGCTTTAACCATCCACATGGATTAATGGCCTCCTGCCGGGGAGTGGTTCGCCAGGTCGATGAACGGCTGCAGATCGCCCTGGGCAACCGCCAGCCGGGCTAACGCGCGCCAGATATTCAACGTGGCGAGTGAATCATCTATTTCAGCCTGCAACAGGAGCCGCTGCGCTTCAGCAACGTCCACGATGGTGTCAAGTCCAGCCTTGAAACGCGCCCGGGCCTGCGCCTCACTGTCCGTCGCGGCCCGCAATTCCACCGGAGTGTTCTGGGCGATTTGCCGGGAGGCGTCCAGAACGACCTCCGCCTGGTCCATCTGCCCCGTTAGAGTCTGGACGGTCTGATCATAGAGCGCCTGTTCCCGGCGCTGGTTTGCCATCTCGATTCTCTTGCGCGCCCGGATGGAGGCTATATCCATCAGGGGGAATGTAACCGAAAACCCCGTCGCCCAGTTTGTGGCGTCGCGGGGCCACAGGCCTGGCGATCCAGGTAATGGAACTCCCTGGCCATTAGCGCCGCTGCCGCGCGCCGAAGCCAGCGCCTGGACCGCGATATGCGGGTAGTAAGAGCGCCCCAGGACCTTGACACGCGCCTGCGCCTCTTCAATTCGTCGCTCTTCAGCAATCGCGGCAGGATGGCTGCTGACGGAACCGGTCGGCCAGATCTTTTCCGAAGGAGCCTGCTCGAAAGGACCTGGCTTGATGGTAATCCGGGAGCCGGCAAGGCCAAGAACCTGGGCGAAGACCGCCGCATTTACGCGTTCCGCCTGCTGCGCGAGCACAAAACGAATCCGGGCAGCAGCAAGCTCAGCATCTGCGCGGGAAGCATCAGCGCCAGGGCGCAGGCGTGCATCCACCAGCGCGTGCACGGATTTTGCGAAGACCGTGCGCCGGTCCACGTCCGCCTGTGAGGCCCGGACCTGCTGTTCGGCGGCGAGCACCAGCAGCGAAGCATCCGCGACGGCGGAAGCCACGTCAAGGCGGGTCAGCGCCAGCTCCTCCTGGATGCGATTCTCGGTGGATTTCGCGGCCTGCACCTGGGCATGGCGGTATCCAAAATCGAAGGGCTCATAACTGAAGAGCACGCCCGTCCCGCTGCCCCAGAATGACCGCCCGGATTCCGGAAGGACCGTTCCGGAAGGGTTCGGAATAACGGATTGCGGCAGCAGCATGCCCGCAATGTTGTTGCGGGTGGCCCTGTTTTCCTGCCAGATCATGTTGACACTGGGCAGATAGCTGGTGGCTGCAAGGCCCACGCCTTCACGAGCGGCGATGTACCTTTCCATCGCAGCCCGCACGGCGGGGTAATTCGCTAACGCGTAATTGACGGCCTCCTGTACCGTAAAAGATCGGACCGCCGGCGCCGGAGATTGCGGCGGCGCCGCCTGGCCAAACATGGGCGTCGAAATCAACAGCAGCAGGGAAGCGGACACAACATACCGGGACTTGGTCGTCATATGGATAGGCTCGGTCACCTCATTCGGGGAATAGGTTGATGGGAACCGGCTCGTGGCAATCTTTCCCAAACAATCCTTTTCAGACTCTTACACTTCAGGTTGGGTGCTCTTCTGTTTTGGTCCACGTGCCTGGGTTTCTGTTTCGTGGCCAGCCGGCGCCAAAAGCCCCCCGGCTTCACCCCGATATCCACGCCCCATTTCGCATGTACTGGGCAGATGGACAGCACCCCTGTTCAAAACACGGGTGAACTGGATATGAATTGTGCTGTGAGAGAATTAAGCTTCAGGAGGAGAGCGGCCGTACCGAAGCCCGTCGTAAATTGATAGCCGGCCGCAAGATGCGCCTGGCGTTAGGAAATCGCCTGGCACCAATGGAGGAACCTGAATAGCAACTGAACGCCGGCCGCGCCGGACACGGCTGGAGTTCTGCCGCTGCTCGTTCAACCCGGCAGATAAATCATCCGTGCTCTGCTCGAGGTATTGCAGGGCGGGGCGGCTGATTCGGGCAAGCAATCGCGGGCCTACTCTCAGGCAAGCGCTGCCGTAGGCCACAACTGCCTGGCTGGATGCGGCGGGTGGGGCTGCAACGAGGGATGTCCTGATTAGGAATCCACCCAGGGCCAGCAACCCACAAATCGGCAATGATAAGATAACTAATTTCTTCATGCTCTGGTTCGCTCAGACCGCCTGCGGAACCGATGTCCACTCCCTCCGTGGACACGCAACAACGTTCGGCTTCCCGTA
>DASSJE010000353.1:0-2901 GCA_035691365.1 Terriglobia bacterium | reverse complement strand
AGGAGATTGTCAAACGAGCACTGGTCAAAAGCATGCGGGTCGTACCTGCAGGCTACCAACCTGCCATCACCAGCGATCCGAAATTCAAACCTGGCCGGAACCAACGGTGAGAAGTTCCCGCGCTTCGAGAGTGCTGTCGGGTACTGGCGGCCTTTTGTTTTCATTTAGAAAGGTCGTCGCCGTTTTAATCCTGCATAAATTCCAGTTGACTAGTGCGGGAAGGGGGTGCTATTCTACCTACCGACTGGTCGGTATCTAATGTAGGCACCTTGAGTGCCCGGCAATACATTTTCTTTTCAGGGACTAACGCCTTATGTCCAAAACATTTTCAGGGTCCGAAATTCTGCTGGAAAGCCTGGTGCGCCAGAAAGTCGAGGTGATTTTCGGCTTGCCGGGCGGTGCAGTGCTTCCGCTTTATGACGCGATGTACAGCGCGGGAATCCGCCATCTGCTGGTGCGGCACGAACAGGCCGCGGCTTTCGCGGCCGACGGTTATGCGCGAGTGACAGGAAAGCCCGGGGTGTGCCTGTCGACTTCCGGTCCCGGCGCAACGAACATGATCACGGCGCTCACATCGGCCATGATGGATTCCATCCCGGTTGTAGCATTGACCGGCCAGGTGCCCGCTAACCTGATCGGGAAAGATGCTTTTCAGGAAGCCGACACCGTGGGTATTGCATTGCCCGTAACCAAGCGCGCCTTTCTGGTGAAAAAAGCTGTCGACATTCCCGCGGTCATCCAGCAGGCGTTTGAGATTGCAGCTTCCGGGCGGCCGGGTCCTGTGCTGGTGGACCTGCCCAAGAGCGTGCTGGTGGAGAAGGCCGAGCCGAGCTATCCGGCAAGCAAGGAGTCGCACCGCATTCCACAGCCCGGCGAGTGGACACGCGAGCAGATGCAGCAGGCCTGCGAAATGATAGAGGCCAGCCAGCAGCCGGTGCTTTATGTAGGCGGAGGAATCATTGCAGCCAACGCCACCGAACTTCTTCGCGAGCTGGCCGAACTCACCCACATTCCGGTGACCACCACGTTGATGGGCCTGGGCAGCTTCCCTTCACAGCATCCGCTTTCATTGGGCATGCTGGGCATGCACGGTTCCTACGCCACCAACACCGCCATCAGCAATTGCGACCTGTTGATTGCCGTAGGCGCCCGCTTTGACGATCGCGTGACGGGGCGCATCAGCGGCTTTGCCCCCAACGCCAAAAAGATCCAGTTTGACATTGATCCCTCTGAAGTAAACAAGAACGTGAATGTGGATCTGGCGCTGGTGGGCGATGCATGTGACACCCTGCGGGGCCTGATTGACGAACTGAAGAGGAACGGGCACAAGCCTGCGAGGGACGAGCGCGAGCACTGGCTGAAGCGGATTGATTCCTGGAGGGCTGAGCATCCCCTGGCCTACGACAAGTACACGAACATTGTGAAACCGCAGTACGTGATTGAAACGGCGGCCAAGCTGGCCGACGAAGACGCCATCATCGGCGTGGACGTGGGCCAGCACCAGATGTGGGCGGCGCAGTTTTACAACTTTCGCTACCCCCGCACCTGGCTTTCGTCGAGCGGGCTGGGCACCATGGGCTACGGCTTTCCCGCGGCGCTGGGCGCCCAGATGGCCTTCCCCGAGCGCCAGGTGATCGCGTTTGTGGGCGACGGCGGATTCCAGATGACCCTGAATGACCTGGCCACCATGGTGCAATACCGCGTGCCGGTGAAGATTGTGGTCATCAACAATCGGTCACTGGGCATGGTGAGGCAGTGGCAGGAGATCTTTTTTGAAAAGCGCTACTGCGACATCGACCTTAACTTTTCGCCGGACTTCTCCAAGCTGGCGGAATCCTATGGCATTAAGGCCAGCCGCGTGGAACACCGGACGGATGTGGAAGACGCCGTCCGCGAAATGCTAAGCGACCGCGAACCGAGCCTGATTGACATCTGGGTGGACCCGGCGGAAAACTGTTATCCCATGGTCCCACCCGGGGCCAGCCTGGCCGAGATGGTGGTGGAGCCACCGCGCATGATGGTGGAAGAGGAAGTGCTGGACGACCTGTGGGCAAAGTAACAGCTTGCAGCGGAGGGTTGAAAGGCCGCAACGCCGGAAAAGAGTGCTGCGATTTAAGGGTTCGTTAAAGGCTGTATACTTATTTTTTTGGGAGTACGCTATGCAATGGCTGTTGACACTCGAAAGTGATCGCGATCCTATCGTGCTTTGCGGGCTGATGAACATCTTCCGCCGCAAGGGTTTGGTGATTGAAACCATGGCCGTGGCCGCAAAGCCTGAGACCTATTCCCTGATGGCGGTTGTGGACAGTCCGGCATCGGATGTTGACCACGTTTTCAATTTCCTCCGCCGGACCGATGGCGTGCTGGGTGTCACGTTCTATCAGCATGAACCGGCACAGGACGCTTCGTTCATCTTTGTCGAATCGGCTGAGAGTTCGGAAAACCTCCAGCGCATCCGAAAAGGGTTTCCGGAGTGCAAGGTGGTTTTTGCCAGCCACGGCAAATACCTGGTGGAGATCCCGTCGGCAACGACCCTGGGAACGGAGGTCACCGGCCTGGGAGAGCCGGGCTTCCTTCCGCTTTCACGGGTGAAAACGAGCGGGCAGCACCAGCAAATGGAACTGGTGGGCGCAGCGCTCAACTAGCTTCGGGTAAACAAAAGATCGTTGACTGATGCGGTGTCTTGTCACGCTGAGCACGGGTGAAGGATCTCAGCATTCTCCTCGAGCTTATAGCGGGACGCTTTGCTTCCTTCGGCATGACAGTATAGCTTTGAGTGGTTAAGTTGGGTTGCCACAATCCTTGATCCAAAGTCAGTGCTGTCCCATCATATGTTGAACAGATCCAACTGGATAGAAGGATCGGGTTCGGGAATTCGGTCGTTGTATTGCGAGAAAGCCA
>DASSJE010000352.1:0-7549 GCA_035691365.1 Terriglobia bacterium | reverse complement strand
GACCCATACGAGTTCCTCCTCTCCGTCCAGCCGTTTTTGCGTGAATCGTACTCCAGACTCCTGGTCATGGCAAGGTCGTGGCTGGAACGGAGATCGTCGTGGGATGTCAGCGGGCCGTGCCGCGCACGGCTGGTTACTGGTAATTCGTAATTTGTAATTTCCGTTTTTCCAATCACTGTTCAGTAAAACGCAAACCACGAATCATTTCGCCCACCCGCATAACTCGCTACGGTTCTTTTCATCCTTCAGCCTTCACCCTTCACCATTCATAATTCATAATTTCCTTCTTAACCTCCCCTTCACGTCCTTGTCATCACGGCGTAACGTCGTTGCGGAATTCTGGCGGTTTTAGTTCAGAATTTCGCCGCGCGGCGGTGATATCATCATCTGCCGCGTCCATGAATTAATGTGGGGCTGACGTTGTAGCGCCGGGCTTTAGACCCGGCATTTTTTAAGAACTCTTGCCGGCCCCGCCCGGCGGGATTACTCTGCGGCTCGTTTCATAAAAACGAAAACCGCAGAGTTAAAGAATAACTCTGGGCTACCCTACGACGGTGGCGCGCTTTTACGGTACGAGTGAACTCGTGCCCTTTCGCAAAGTAGTCAACGTCGCAAGAGGAGCGTTATGGGCCCAGTTTTAGTAGTACACATTCCATCCGGAGCTAAAAACATGGCGTGGCGTACATCCAGAATCGTCCTGCCCGCAGCATTGGCCGTGGTCGCGCTTGGGATATCGTTAGCGGCTTCGCAGCCACAGGAAAACACCAACAAGACTGCCGAGCTGCTACAAATACCGCACACAACCAGACCTGTCTTGCTTGATTGCAGCAGTGAGAGCAACGCGAGTTGGAAAGGAGTGCCACGGGTAACCCTTTCCAGGGAGTCCGGCACGGTAATGCGTGCCAATTTTAAGAGACCGCTTGCTCTTGAATTCCTCAGCAGTGATCCAAATGCGGTGGTCACAAAGGTTCCCAGCAAGATCGAGGGCAAACTCGATTCCTTCCGCGCCCAATATGCGTTTCAGTGGGATGAGAACAGGCTTTACGGCTACGTTGTGATCGAGGAACAGGATGTGAACTCTGGACATCACAAGATCTCCGAAAGAGCTTTTAGACGCTCTCCCTATGCGGTGGCCTTAGACGACATGTTCTACAGCACCGCGGTGGTAGAAATCGGAGCACCGTCATGGTACCACTGGATGACGGAAATGCATGTCGATGTGCGCGCGCCAAACGCAAAGCCGCTGAGATCAATGTTCTTCGGACGCACAAACGACGAGGAAGATTTTCGGGTGCTGTCCGGTGAAGGGATTGCCTGTCCAGGCGAAGGTGGCTGGGTCGCCAAGTTTGCAGTGGCTTGGCTACCGTTCGGCGACTGGCAGCCTAAGTCTGGTACCACGGCAAATCTCAAGCTGATAGCACCCTTGCCGCGTTCCCATGAAGGGTATGTGTTAGTCAGCGTCGTCCCATTCGTGCTGACCAACTAGCACGGCATGCCCGGCGCGGTGCCCGATAATCCACATGAGAAGAACCGCGGACCTCAAAAACGGAGGTCCGCGCTACCCTACTCCGGGCCTGGCGAAGACAGAAGGCAGAACCCAGCAGGGCGTAATCAGAAAAGAAGGGGCAGAACAGCTAAAACAACGGAGAAAACGCCGCGCCCATCCGAGCCCCCGAAGAGGGCGAAAGAATTTAGCCCATCCCGCCTTGCGGGATGGGACAACGGAAAGCAAGAAGCTCGGCCGGCCCCGGAGGGGCGAAAGACCTGAGCGTCAAACGTACGGCGTGCATTCCAGACTGCGGGAAGCTTGCGTGAGCCAGGAAGAAGAAAAGCAGATTCCTCTCCCGCGTTGCGGGATCGGAATGACGGACAAGGGGAATGCGCCACCCGTGCCCCAAGGCCCGCATATCGTGGCCGCGCCCCGTGCCGGCCTGAAGGCCGCCGCTACGAAAAGCCGCAAAGTTAAAGAACAACTTTGCGCTACCTCTGCAAAGCGAATCGAGGAGGCACTAATCGTGAAATTCAAACAACTGCTGGCAACGGCGCTGCTGCAGGCCGGCATTGCGCTCATTGCGGCGGGGATGATGACAACTTCCGCGCGGGGGCAGGAGGGGCGGTTGCCGGCGCGCGCGGTGGCGAAGCCCGGGGTTGTGACCACGGGGCAATCGATCACGCCAGCGGGCGCGCAGAGCATTTTCAGCGGGCGCGTGCATGCGGCAATGTTTGGCGGCAGTGACAACGTGATCTACGCGGCGCTCGCTTCCGGCCTGGTTTACAAACTCGACTGGCGCAGGAACAAAGTGCTCCGAGTGATCCACGGCGGGCGCAACCCGGGCCTGCAGGGCATGGCGCTTGACCCAACAGGCGATGAGCCGCTGATGACCGGGACCATTACGGGAAGCGTGGATGGCAAGCGACAGATCGCCATTCAGCTTGTGCGCATCAGCGGCGCGCAGATGAAGGTAATCGCCCACCGCCTGGGGACTTTTGCCGTGGGGCAGGTTTCCGCCGCCAGCGAGAAGAACGCCGCGGGCGAGCGCCGGGCGGGCGTTGCCCTCACCTTCAACGACGAGCTTGCCGTGATAGACCTCGCAACCGGCAAAGTGAAAGGCACCGTGAAGACGGGCATCGCTCCTTTTGGCGTGCGCGTCGACCGCGCGGGCACGGTGGCTTACGTTACAAACTGGGGCGGCCGATTCCCAACGGCGCAGGACACGACCCGCACCACCGGCGTGCGGCCCGGCGCCGACCGCGTGGTGGTGGACCAGCGCGGCATTGCTTCCACTGGCACCGTGAGCCGCGTGGACCTCGCCACGATGCAGGTGACCCACACGATTGAGACCGGCCTGCACCCGACGGCCATGGTGTGGGACGAGCCGCGTGCGCGGCTTTACGTAGCCGACAGCAATTCCGACACGGTGACGGTGATTGACACTCACACAAACCGCGTGGCGCAGACTTTTAAGATTGATCCCTTCCAGAAGAAGGCGGAAGGCGTTGCTCCCAACGCGCTGGCCGTGAGTGCGGACGGAAAAACGCTTTACGTGGCCTGTGGCGGCATCAACGCCGTGGCCGTGATGCGGGCTGACGATGGGAAAATCGAAGGGCTGATTCCGACGGCGTGGTATCCAAACGACCTGCGGCTGAGCGGGAACGGCCAATACCTCCTGGTAGCCAACCTGATGGGCGTGGGGCCGGGCGGCGACGCTTTTGACATTGAGCGCATGGCGCGGATGGAAGGGCTCGACATTCTGCCGGGACCCACGCGAAGGTATGTGCATTCCGACCGCTCGTCGGTGGAAGTGGTCCGGGTGCCCGACGCTGCGCAACTGGAAGGCTATTCCAAAGCCGTGGCGCACAACAACCACCTGGCGCTGGCCAACAGCGAGGCTCCAGCCGCCGCGGCCGCCGAACGCGCTGACGTGAAGCCGCTGCCCGTGCCGCTGCGCGCGGGCGACCCTTCGCTGATCCATCACGTGGTGTTCATCATCAAGGAAAACCGCTCCTACGATCAGGTTTTTGGCGATATGAGCCAGGGCAACAGCGACCCGACGCTGGTGCAATACGGCCCGGACGTGACGCCCAACCAGCACCGACTGGCGGAACAGTTTGTGCTGCTCGACAATTTTTATGCTTCGGGCGGCAACAGCGCCGACGGGCACCAGTGGCTGACCCAGGCCGCCGAGACCGATTACACCTACTGGCCCGGCTACGACGGACGAAGCTATCCTTACGACGGCGCCGACCCCATCGCGCCCGCCAGCAGCGGGTTTATCTGGAATGAGGCGAAGGCGCACCGGATTTCGGTGGCGGACTTTGGCGAGTACGTGCCCGTTCCGCGCGGCGAGATGAGCATCCGCGAGCGCGCCAAAAACCTGGCCGCGTGGAAAGCCGGCGAAAATTTTAAGGGCCGCTTCCACGAGCAGGCGCCGACGCCGTCGTTCAACAAAATTGTGGTCCACGACTTCCCTTACTGGACGCTGGCCGTGCCAGACGTGGCGCGGGCGCAGATCTTTATCCAATACCTGAAGCAATGGGAGCAGAGCGGCGACATGCCCAGCCTGGTGATGATGCAGTTGCCCAGCGACCACACGGCCGGCACGCGGCCGGGCGTCTCGACGCCGAAAGCCATGGTGGCCGACAACGATTGGGCGCTGGGACAAGTGGTGGCGGCGCTGACGCACTCGCGCTTCTGGAAAGATATGGCCATTTTTGTGGTGGAGGACGACGCGCAGAACGGCATCGACCACGTGGACGGACATCGCACGGTGGCGCTGGCCATCAGTCCTTATACAAGGCGCGGCGCGGTGGACTCGACTTATTACTCGCACGTGAGCATGGTGAAAACCATCGAGCGCATGCTGGGCCTGCCCACAATGTCGATCTTCGACCTGATTTCCGACGACATGCGGAACTGTTTCCAGTCAACAGCGGATGACGCTCCGTATGCGGCCGTGGAACCGGAACAGTCGATCTACCAGGTGAATCCGTCGCTTGAAGCGGTGCGGGGGGCGCGGCGAAAGGCCGCCGTCGAGTCGATGAAAATGGATTTTGATGTACCGGACGATGTGCCCAGCCAGAGGCTCAATCGTATCCTGTGGCACGACGCGCGCGGGTGGCAGATTGCCTACCCCCAGGCGCGGCAGGGCGCGTTTGCGCCGGCGGCCGCAAATCTGCAGGAAAATAAGATGGCATCGCAGGGACGCTGAGGCCACACGCGCGGCGCGAATGGCGCAATCGGGGCGCTGTGCAAGCGGGCGCGGGGTTTTGGAGGGCCGTGAGATGGGCGGCGGCGAATGGGCCGCTCCTGGCGAGGTAAAATGGCTGCCGGCGCAATGGCCGGCGCTCGAGGCGTGCGCTGGCGCGATGAATAGGCGGGGCGCGGAAGGGCTGGCGGCGCTGTTCAGCGCGCGGCGTGGAGCAGCGTTTTTGCGCTCGCTGGCCAGGCGCTTTATAGGCCGCATGAAGTAGGCTATCATGCCAGCCGCCTAGCCCTAAAATGGGACGTTTGGGATTTTCGGGCTTCAAAATTATATAATTTTCAACTTATTGTATACATTATAGTTATTTTATTTTACTGACCGCGCGATCGTTGCGATTTCAAAAAATTGTCCGAATATGACACAGCGGGTAAAATTTACAATTCACTATTTTGCCGAAACTTTGGAGCAGCATGGAGCAAGGAATTATCGACGGCGTCCGCCTCTTCAATTCCCAGCGCTACTTCGAGGCCCACGAAGCGCTTGAAGCCGTCTGGCTGACAGCAACCGGCGGTCGCAGGACCTTGCTGCAGGGGCTCATTCAGGTGGCGGCGGCATTCCATCATCAGGCTCGCGGCAACCGTGCCGGTGCCCGCTCGCTACTCCGAAAGGGCCGCTCGAAACTCGAGGCCTTCGGCGCGGAGTTCGAAGGCATCGACCTCAGTGCCTTCAAGCGAGAACTTCGGCTGTGGCAGAAACATCTGGATGCGTCTTCCCCGCCCTCGCCGCAGCCTTCGACGCCGCCGCAAATCCGATGCTACACAGGCGCATAGCAAGCGGGGCCTCGCTCGTGTTTACAGGCGCGCGAGCGGAGGCCTAATATAGTCGGTTGTGTCAGCGGCCTTGCAGGTTGCCGGGTCTCATCTGGAAGGGGCGACGCAGGCCGAGGTACGTTGAGATGATTGAGCGCCTCCATCCACATCCGCCTGCGCAGAAGGCGCGGGTGGTCCTGTTTGATTTTGACGGTACGCTCTCCCTGCTTCGCTCGGGATGGATGGACGTGATGGTCCCGATGATGGTGGAGATCCTGGCGGAGCTTAAGACAGGGGAAAGCACAGCGGACCTCGAGGCGCTGGTGAAAGACTATGTGGCGCGGCTGACCGGCAAGCAGACGATCTACCAGATGATCGAGCTTGCGGGCCAGGCCAAAGCGCGCGGCGGGCATCCGCTTGAGCCGCTGGCTTACAAGAAGATGTATCATGACCGGCTGATGGAAAAGATCCGCCACCGGCGCGAGGCGTTGCGGCAGGGGAAGGAATCGCCCGAGCGCTATCTTGTTCCGGGGGCGCGCGACCTGCTTGACGCCTTGAAGGAACGCGGTCTCAGGCTTTATTGCGCCAGCGGCACTGACCACGCCTACACGGCCGAAGAGGCGGGCCTGCTCGAGATCGCGCGCTATTTCGATGGCGGCATTTATGGCGCGCAGGATGACTACAAGAGTTTTTCAAAGGCCATGCTGATCCAGAAAATGATCGGCTCGATGGAGTGCCGCGGCGATGAGCTGCTGGGCTTTGGCGACGGCTATGTGGAGATCCGGAACGTCAAAGAAGTAGGCGGCATCGCAGTGGGCGTGGCCACCGACGAACCCGAGTGCCGCAAGGTGGACGAATGGAAGCGCCGGCGCCTGGCCGGCGTAGGGGCGGATTACATCATTCCCAACTTCCTCGGCCGCGATGAGCTTCTCGAAGCTTTATTCCCCGAATAATGGTTTGAACATGGAATCAAAATACAAACTGTTTGACCGTTCGAAACTGTTGATCAAGCCGCTCAGCGAACGCAAGCATGACATGCAGCTCGATTACGTGCTGGGCCTCGATGGTCCGGCGCCGGAATTTTCGCATCCGCAACTCGGTGAAGTTGCCCGGCGGATGATTGCCGCCAAAAACCGGGGCGCGGCGCGAATCCTGATGATGGGCGCGCACGTCATCAAGCAGGGGATGAGCCGGCACATTATCGACCTCATCGAACGCGGCTTTATCAGCCATATTGCCATGAACGGCGCCGGGGCCATTCACGATTACGAGCTGGCGCGCATCGGGGCCACCACGGAAAGCGTGGCGCGTTACATTCAGACGGGCGAGTTCGGGCTGTGGAAGGAAACGGGAGACTTGAACGAAGTCATCAACGAGGCCGCGCAACTTTCGCTGGGCCTCGGCGAGAATGTCGGGCGTCACATTGATGCCGGCAACTTTCCGCACAGGGACGTCAGCATCTTTGCCGCCGCTTATCGCCGTTCGGTTCCCGTGACAGTTCACGTGGGCCTGGGGTATGACATCACGCACGAGCATCCCAACTGCGACGGCTCGACGCTCGGCGAGGCCAGCTACCGCGACTTTCTGATCTTCACGCACGCCGTCGAGAACCTTGAGGGCGGCGTCATGCTGGACTTTGGGACCGCAATTATGGGCCCGGAAGTTTACCTGAAGGCGCTCGCGATGGCCCGCAACGTGGCTCGGCAGCAGGGCCGCTCCATCCAATATTTCACCACGGCCGTTTTTGACCTGGTGCCAATCCAGGGCGACATCCACCATGAACTGCCGAAGAGCGATCCCGGCTACTACTTCCGCCCGCACAAGACGATCCTGGTTCGGACGGTTGCCGACGGTGGCGAGAGTTATTACTTCTGCGGAGACCATCGCGCCACGGTCCCCGCGCTGCGGCGCGCCCTGCTGGAGGCGGAATGAATACGCCTGAGATCCTGTCGGCGTTTGCGAGGCTCAAGGCCCTGGTGATCGGCGACATCTGTCTCGACCGGTGGTGCACCTACGATCCGGCGATTTCCGAGCCCT
>DASSJE010000351.1:0-12581 GCA_035691365.1 Terriglobia bacterium | reverse complement strand
GTCTGGTCCGGGACGAGTGATCGGCACTTCGCCGGGCCCCTTGTACATTCCCGTTCACTGGCAGGAAGGGTTCCAGCGGGCAACCCTGGCATTGGGCTGCCTTGCGCTTGCAATGCCTCTTACCGGTTTCAACCAATAGCGCGTGGAATTCATTATATAGCCTCTCATCGGGAGGCAGGTATTGGTGGAGAAATTCCTGCGTGGCCGCATAGCTGTCTTCAGGAGAAATAAGGTTGTGCCGGACCAGGATGCGGCGCGTATAGGCATCCGCCACAAAGAATGGCAGCTTGCCGCCATAGAGCAATATGGCGTCCGCGGTCTCAGGTCCCAGACCTCGAAGGGCCAGCAATTGTGCCCGGGTGCGCTGCGGAGGCTGGTGGAACAGCGCGTCTAGTGAGCCGTGATGGGTGGTATCAAGCCATTCGGCGAAAGCCTGGATGACGCGAGCCTTTTGACGGAAATAGCCTGCCGGCCGGACGCAGGATTCAAGCTGCGAAACGGATGCCTGCCGCAATCGCGGCCAGCGCAGCAAACCGGCGTCGCGAAGTCTGGAAATAGCGCGGGCAGCGTTCTGCCAGGTCGTGTTCTGGGTGAGGATGGCGCCGAGGATGACCTCCAGGCGAGTGCGTGCCGGCCACCATCGCTGGGGGCCGAACTGGCTAAGGAGCTCTCCGTAGTACGTTTCCAGCACTTCGCCCGGCTCAACTCCAAGCGGCTGAGCCGCGCGTTGCATAGGTTTGAAGTTAATACGGCCGTGTCAGGAAAGTCAAGTTCAGCCCCTGATTTCCCGATGAAATTAAAGAGCCTCCGGAAAAGCCGGATGGCTTTGCAACCCTATAGCAATTGCTGGGGTTTCAGGCGGATTGGACGGCGCCAGTCAAGGTGAAGAACGGAACTTTCCGCGCAGAACTTGACAGGGTGGACTGAATCTTCACCCATCCCGACGTTAAGAAAAATTGTGCCCATGGGAACTCAATCGACAGCAGACACATCAGAAAGCCTACGCGGATTCGGGATGTCCGGGAAGTTGGGCGAGCTCCTGATCCGGGAAAACCTGATTACGCAGCCCCAGCTTGAGCAGGCCCTCGAACACCAGAAGAAACAGGGCTGCAGGCTGGGCAGCAGCGTGGTACAACTGGGTCTCCTGACTTCCGAGCAGATCACTGCCATCCTGTCGCGGCAGTATGGAATCCCCTCGATCAATCTCGAATATTTTGAAGCTGATCCCAGTGTGACCCGGCTGGTCCCTATGGAGACCGCACTCAAGTACCAGGTAGTGCCTCTCAGCCGTGTGGGTTCATCCTTGACTCTGGCCATGGCAGACCCCGCCAACGTCTTCGCCATGGACGATATCAAGTTTATGACCGGCTTCAATATCGAGCCTGTCGTGGCCTCGGAGATGTCCATTGCCGAAGCCATCAAGAAAAACTACGGCTCCATCGAGGAACATGACCGGAAAAAAGAGATCGAAGAACTGGTCAGTTTTATCGACGACGGACAGACCGGCAGCGTGGAACTGGAAGCGGAGGATGAGTCTACCCTGAACCTGGCCGCTTTGGAAAAAGCAGCCGAGGAAGCGCCGGTTGTCAGGCTGGTGAATTACATCCTGACAGACGCCGTCGAGCGTGAAGCCAGTGATATCCACCTGGAACCTTATGAGAAGGAATACCGCGTCCGCTACCGCATTGATGGGGTCCTGCAGAATGTGATGCAGCCTCCCGTCAAGCTGCGAGACGCCATGATCAGCCGGATTAAAATCATGGCCAAGCTCGACATCTCTGAAAAGCGGCTGCCTCAGGACGGCCGCATCATGATCCGGATGCTCCACAAAAACCGGAAGAAACAGCTGGATTTTCGCGTTTCGGTGCTGCCCACTCTGCATGGCGAAAAAATCGTCATGCGGCTGCTGGACAAGGAGAACCTCCGCCTGGATATGACCCGGCTGGGGTTCGAAAAGGAGTCGCTCGAAAAGTTCCAGCGGGCCATTTTCAAGCCTTATGGGATGGTGCTGGTGACGGGGCCGACGGGCAGCGGCAAAACCAACACCCTCTATTCCTCCATCGCCCAACTCAACAAGCCCGACATCAATATCATGACCGCCGAAGACCCGGTGGAGTTCCAACTGCCGGGAATCAACCAAGTCCAGATGAAAGAACAGATTGGCCTCAATTTTGCCGCGGCGTTGCGCTCCTTCCTGCGGCAGGACCCGAACATCATCATGGTGGGTGAAATCCGCGATTTTGAGACGGCCGAAATCGCCATCAAGGCGGCGCTGACCGGCCACCTGGTGCTCTCAACCCTGCACACCAATGACGCGCCGTCTACAATCTCCAGGTTGATGAATATGGGGATTGAGCCATTCCTGGTGGCCACGTCTGTGCATTTGATTTGCGCCCAGCGCCTGACTCGCCGCATCTGCGCGCAGTGCAAGGTGGAAGAGAAAACCCGCCTTCAAGTGCTGGTGGACGCGGGCTTCACGCCTGAAGAAGCCAAGTCTGTCAAGGTCTATCGGGGCGAGGGCTGCCAGACGTGCAACAACCGCGGATATAAGGGCCGGGTGGGGCTCTATGAGGTCCTAGAAGTTACCGACGAACTGCGTGAACTGATTCTGGTGGGGGCTTCCGCGCTGGAACTTAGAAAGAAAGCCGTCGAACAGGGAATGATTACGCTGCGCCGCAGCGGCCTGCTGAAAGTTGCCGAGGGAGTTACCACGCTGGAAGAAGTGATTCGCGAAACCGTGCTCTGAAACAGGAAAAGCTTTTAATACTCAAAAACACGGAGTTGCCAGGGAGACTGAAAATCGATGCTAATACCGCCCCTTAGTGATCTGCTCCGCAGGATGGTGGACTCGGAGGGCTCCGACCTGCACATCACGACGAACTCGCCGCCACGGATCCGCGTCCATGGTGAACTGAAGCCGTGTGATGACTTGCCGTGTTTGGGGCCTGCCGACAGCAAGCAGCTCTGTTACAGCATTCTGACGGACGCCCAAAAGCACCGTTTTGAGGAAAACCTGGAGCTCGACTTTTCTTTTGGCATTAAGAATCTGGCACGCTTCCGTGGCAACCTGTTTCATCAGCGAGGCGCGGTGGCGGGTGTTTTCCGCGTGGTGCCTTTTGAGATCAAAACATTTGAGCAGTTGGGCCTGCCGCCCATCCTGCGAAAGCTTTGCGAGAAGCCGCGCGGGCTGGTCCTTGTGACCGGGCCGACCGGCAGCGGCAAGTCGACCACTCTGGCGACTATGCTCGACTTGATCAATTCCACACGCCACGAGCACATGATCACCATTGAGGACCCTATCGAGTTCGTCCACCCGCACAAAAAATGCCTGGTGAACCAGCGCGAAGTGAATTCCGACACTCACTCTTTCGCAAACTCGCTGCGCTCAGCTCTGCGCGAGGATCCGGACGTGGTGCTCATCGGCGAAATGCGCGACCTGGAAACCATCGAATCGGCCCTCCGCATTGCTGAGACGGGCCACTTGACGTTTGGAACTCTGCACACCAACTCCGCCGCCTCCACCATCAACCGCATCATCGACGTTTTCCCCGCGCACCAGCAGTCGCAGATTCGTGCCCAGCTTTCCATGGTAATGGAGGGCATTTTGTGCCAGGCGCTTCTCCCGCGCAAGGATGGCCACGGGCGCGTGATGGCCATGGAAATCCTGATTCCCAACGCGGCCATCCGCAATCTGGTTCGTGAAGACAAAATTCACCAGATTTATTCCGCCATGCAGACCGGTCAGGAGCGTTTCGGAATGCAAACATTCAACCAGTCGCTCCACACGCTTTATCAGCAAGGGCAGATTGACCTGGAAACCGCCCTGGCCCGGTCCAGCAACAAGGATGAGCTGCAGGACATGATCAGCCGCGGCGCGCCAACCGGTCTGCCGCGCAGTCCCGCGCCCGGCGTTCCCGTGCGGAGATAATGCGGTGGCAGATGGCAGGCTTCAGGGCGAGAGTAGGTAATAATCGACACGGACACACTGTCCGGAACGGAGGTAGCCGGAAATGTCCCAGTTTGAATTTCGAGGAACATCGCATTCGGGAGAGACTATCTCGGGAGTTCGTGCCGCACCCAGCCGGGAGGCGCTGGATTCCATTCTGCGCAGAGAATCGATTACGCCCCACAAGATTGTGGAGAAAGGGCGGGAAATCGCCATCCCCAGGTTCAAGTGGGGAGAAAAGGTAAAGTCCAAGGAGCTGGCCGTCTTCACCCGCCAGTTTTCGGTGATGATCGACGCGGGGCTTCCGCTGGTGCAATGCCTTGAAATCCTGTCCTCCCAGCAGGAGAACAAGGCCTTTGCCCGGATGCTGGCGGGCGTGCGCGGCACGGTGGAGGCGGGATCCTCTCTGGCTAACGCATTGCGCCAATATCCCAAGGCATTTGATGACCTTTACACCAACATGGTGGAAGCCGGCGAAAGCGGCGGTATCCTCGACACCATCCTTCAGCGTTTGTCCACCTACATTGAGAAGGCCGTCAAATTGAAGCGATCCGTGCAGTCGGCCATGATTTATCCCGTAGCCGTGGTGGTGATTGCCGCCGGCGTGGTGACCTTGTTGCTTTGGAAAGTAGTCCCTATCTTTACCACGCTGTTTGCGGGCCTGGGTGTGGCGTTGCCACTTCCCACCCGGATTGTCATTGCCCTCAGCCACTTTATTGCGAGCTTCGGGCCGCTGCTTATTGTCCTGCTCATTTTGATGGGTGTGGGGATTCGCTGGTACTACGGGACTCCCTCGGGTCGAATGGTGATTGACGCGTTCATCCTTAAGTTCCCGGTATTGGGGCCGGTCATGCGCAAGATTTCGGTGGCGCGGTTTTCCCGGACTCTCGGCACGCTGATCACCAGCGGCGTGCCCATGCTGGAAGCGATGGACATTACCTCGCGCACCTCGGGAAACGCCGTGATCGAAAAAGCCATCGCCCAGGTCCGCAAAGCCATTGAAGGCGGGCGGACCATCGTCGATCCGCTGCGCGAAACCGGGGTTTTCCCCAACATGGTGGTCCAGATGATCGGTGTGGGTGAGCACACCGGTTCGCTGGATTCAATGCTTCAGAAAGTGGCTGATTTTTACGAAGACGAAGTGGACGCGGCGGTGGCCGACCTGCTGACGGCGCTCGAACCAATGATCATTCTTTTCCTGGGAGTCGTCGTGGGCGGCGTGGTGATATCGATGTATATGCCGTTGTTCTCGCTGATCGGCAAACTGGCTGGGTGATCTCAAGCAACCCTGCCGGTTTACGTTTCGAGCGATGGACGCTTTTCACAGGGGATAGCGAAAAGGGGGAGGTTGAGTTCTGTGCCGCAAGAGTTGTTGTCCAAACGGAGCTCAATCTCTATAATGCTCTTTAGTTCCCCTATGAAATTCACCGGCGAACTCCAAAGCTGGCTTCCCTGGGTCATTAAGATCCGCTTTGTCATCATCACTTTTGTTTTTGCCATCGACTACGCCATCGAGCAGATTTCGCCGAGCCCAAGAGGTATCCACTCGATTGAATATCTGGGCGGATTCGTCATCCTCTGGTACATCCTGAACCTGTTTTTCCTGATCTATAACCAGATCAGCTTGGATTATTCCTTGCAGGCACATCTGCAGCTATTCTCCGACATTTTTATCATCACGGCCATAGTCCACGTCACGGGCGACCTGGAGAGCAACTATTTTTCTCTCTATCTGGTTGCCATAATACTGGCCGCCATCCTGCTGCCGAGGGCGCGGGTTTTTATGGCGGCCGGGGTCAGTTTTATTCTGATGGGCAGTCTATTGGAGCTTGCCCACTTGCCCGCGCTCTATCCGGAATTCGCTGCGCGCCATCCCGCCTTGGCCAGTCTCTCCAACTCTTCACGCGCGCCCGTGGCCCTGGGGACGCTCCAGGTCAAAATTCTGGCCAGTCTCTTCGGGTTCTTTACCGTTGCCTATCTGGCCAGTTATCTTGCCGAAACTCTGCGCAAGACCGGCGCAGAGCTTCGTGACCGCAGAGGGCAGGTGGCCAGCCTTCAGGCGGTGAATGAACACGTGATTCGCAGCATGAGGGACGGCTTGATCACCACAAACCTGGAAGGCATTGTGATGGAACTGAATCCTGCGGGAGTCGAGATCCTGGGGTGCAAGAGGGATTCGGCCCTGGCGGAGCCTATTGAAAACCTACTGGGATGCCTCGGGCCCGAGTCCGAGGAATTTCGCCGTCTGGTTTCCGGCCACGGCCGGATGGAAGTGGAGCTCAATCACCCGTCGGGGGAGAAACGCATCCTCGGCGTCTCGGTTTCGCCCTTGGTGATTCCGGAAAGCGGGACGGCGGGCTACATTTACAGCGTGCAGGACCTTACAGTTCAAAAGCGGCTTGAGGCGCAATTCCGGCTGCGTGACCGGATGGCGACGCTCGGACGCCTGGCCGCCGGCATCGCGCACGAAATTCGCAATCCGCTGGCATCCATTTCGGGATCGGCGAAGGTGCTGGGGACCATGGGAGACATCGATGAGGACGAACGCAAATTGATCGCCATCGTCAGCCGGGAATCGGAGCGTCTCAATAAACTGGTTTCTGACTTCCTGCTCTATTCGCGGGAACAGCGCATCGAATTCAGTGAAGTCGACATTGTAGTCCTTATCGAGGAGACGTTGCTTCTGCTCCAGCACCGGCCTGATTTTCCTCAAAATATCAGCGTTGAACGCATTTTGCCGCGACATCCTGTCAAGATTCCGGCGGACGCCGACAAGCTGCGCCAGGTGTTCTGGAACGTCTGTGACAATGCCCTGAAAGCCATGAAGAATGGCGGGACGCTCGCCATTGAAGTTCAGGGTCGGCAACGCGGTGGTGTACGGATTGTTTTTCGCGACACGGGCATGGGGATGGAACCATCGCAGCTTGAGAGGCTGTTTGAACCTTTCCAGCCCGCTTTTTCAGAGGGAACAGGACTCGGGCTGGCCATTGTTTACCAAATCGTGCAAGCACACGGCGGCCACATCCAGGTGAAGTCTTCCCCCGGCCAAGGCACGGAATTCATCATCGACCTGCCCCGGTCAAAGCGAGCGGAGAAAATGGAGGACCTAAGGGTTCATGCAGGCAGCACCCATTGAACTGCCGCCGGATTCGGATGCGGACTTTTCTTGACATCGCGAGTGGATTCCCTGCAGGGCGTTTCGTGCGGAGCGTCTTTCTAGTCATGGGCAGGCTTGCGAAAACGGGCACATGGCAAGAATACTGGTTGTAGACGACGAAAAATCCATTTGCCAGCTTCTGGAGATCACTTTTCGGAAGTCAGGATATCTGGTGGAGACGGTCACCAGCGGCGCGGCGGCCAGGAAAAAAATTGAGTCGCAGGTGTATGACGTGATCATCGCCGACATCCGCATGCCTGACCTCTCCGGAATCGACCTCCTTCAACATGCGCGCGAAACCCACAATCCCGCTGCTTTCATTTTGATCACCGCGGTCCCTACCATGCCAACGGCGATTGAGGCTCTGAACCTGGGCGCTTACCGTTACGTTATCAAGACCGACAAGTTGGTGGATGAAATCAAGCTGGTGGTCAATCATGCACTGGAAGAAATGGCTTTACATGAGGAAAACGCGCGACTGAGGAGGGAGATGCTAAGGGTGTTCGCCCAGGGGAACATCGTTGGCCGTAGCGAGAAGATTGCCGCCATCCTGGAAATGGTTCGGAGCGTCGCACCCACCAACAGCACGGTGTTGATTACGGGCGAAAGCGGGACCGGAAAAGAACTGGTGGCGCGCGCCATTCACGAGGCCAGCCAGCGCCGCAATAAGCCTTTTGTTTCCATCAACTGCGGGGCATTTCCTGAGACTCTTCTTGAGAGCGAGCTTTTCGGTTACTTCAAGGGTGCATTCACGGGCGCCGACAGCAATCGAAAGGGAATCATCGAGTCCGCCAGCAGCGGCACGCTGTTTCTGGATGAAATTGGCGAGACCAGTCCCGGCATGCAAGTCAAATTGTTGCGTGTCCTGCAGGAAAGGACGGTGAGGCCGCTGGGAGGGACGCAGGATATACCGGTTGATGTCCGCCTGATTGCTTCTACCAACCGCGACCTGAAGGCCATGGTGGCGGAGAACCGGTTTCGGGAGGACTTCTTCTATCGGGTCAGCGTGATTCCCATTCACGTTCCGCCCCTGCGCGAGCGGAAGGACGACATCGAACCACTGGCACGGCACTTCCTGAAGAAATACTCGCTGGAGATGGGAAAGCCGGTCGGGGACTTTGATTCCGCTGCCTTCTCTGCGCTGATGCAATACGCCTGGCCAGGCAACGTTCGTGAACTGGAAAACGCTGTGGAGCATGCCGTGGCGGTGGGCGGCGGACGCGAGGGGCTGGTACGGCTGGAGCATCTTCCGGCCAACATTCATGGAAGAGGATCCGAAAGGGAAGTGGTGCTCGAGATCCCGAAAGAGGGCCTGGACTTTGAGTCGAAGATGGCAGAGGTTGAGAAACGCTTTCTGGTGGAAGCGCTGAAACTGGCCGGAGGTGTAAGGCGGCGCGCCGCGGATCTACTGCACATGAGTTACCGGTCATTTCGCCATTATGCCAAGAAACATGGAGTCTGAATGCTGCTGGTGCATCCGAAATGACGGACCCCTCCCGCCAAAATCAATCGGGAACCAAACGGGCGCCGGCCTGGGGGCGGCAGCTCGCCTTTCTGGCAGGCACACCCTGGGTCCCGGTCAGCCTGATTCTGATGGCTACTTTTCTGGTCTACAGCAACACCCTGGGCTTCAGGTTTGTTTACGATGATCGCGGCCAGATCCTGGCCAATGTTCAGGTGCACGCCTGGCGCTACGCTCCCCATTACTTTCTTGAAAGGGTATGGAACTTTGCCTATCCGGGAATTCTAGGCAATTATTACCGGCCGCTGTTTCTGCTCTTCCTCCTTCTGAATTACAAAATTTTCGGCCCCTTTGCCGCGGGGTGGCACCTGGTGAGCGTGGCCGCGCACATGGGAGTGACGTATCTTGTTTACGTTCTGGCACGCCGGCTTAACAGTGACGGCCCGACGGCGCTGATTGCCTCGCTGGTCTTCGGGCTCCATCCGGTGCACATTGAATCGGTGGCCTGGATTTCAGGCGTCACCGACCCGCTGCTGGCCCTGTTTCTTTTGCCCTCGTTCCTTTGTTATCTCAACGCCCGGGAACGGACGGTGCATCGACGCGCGTGGTTTGCGGGTTCGCTGGCCCTCTATGCTCTTGCCATGCTGTCAAAAGAGACGGCCCTGATTTTGCCCATCATCATTTTCACATTCGAATGGCTCTGGCAGGAAGCTTCCGGGGAAGCAGGATTGAGGATGGTATTTGAGCGTACCCGCACAGGCATCGTGCGCATTATGCCGTTCCTGCTGCTGACCGCTGCTTATCTGGCGATGCGCTGGTATGTGCTCGAGGGACTGGGGCACACCATGGTCCCGCTGGGGGTCTGGACCATCCTTCTCACCTGGCCGCACCTGCTCTTGTTCTACTTCTGGCACCTGATGTGGCCCTTTGGCCTCAGCGTTTTTTACAACGAGCCTTATGCTGGGACGCCAGGGCTGGTGCCTTTTATCCTGCCGCTCGCCGGACACGTCGCTGTGGTATTTCTGGTTTTCCTGGGAGTGCGGAGACTGGCAAGGTCGGCACCAGAAGACGGGCGCCTGGCTGTTTTCCTGTGCGCCTGGGTCGTAATTCCGTTTATTCCATTGCTGGACCTTTCTGTGTTGCCGGTGGGTGAAATCGCTCACGACCGTTACCTCTACCTGCCGTCGATCGGATTTTGCATCCTGCTGGCCATGGCCATACGCCGCATTCCTTTTAGAAAGCTGAAGATCCTGGGGCTTCCTGCATTGCAGGCAGTGGCGGTGCTGTCGCTGGTGTTGTTGTTTGGAATTTCGACACCTATACAGGACCGCTATTGGGCGAATGACTTGAAGCTCTATTCCAGGGGAGTTTCGCGCTCCCCGCAAAACAAGCTGGCCAGGACCAACCTCGGCAACGCTATGGGCGAGGAGGGCCGCTACACCGAGGCGCTCACGTTCTACCAGGAAGTCCTGGCGCGCGACCCCGGCTTCTGGCTGGCCATTTACAATACGGGGTACACCTATTACCGCATGGGCCGACTGCACGAAGCGGAACAATACCTCAAACGCGCCATCGAGGTGAACGGTGTCGACAGTGACGAATATTTCTACCTGGGACTGGCGTGGCTGAAACTCGGAGATGTTAATGACGCAGAAAAAGCCGTGCGGCATGCGCTGAAACTTCAGCCGGGAGGGCTGGCCTACCATTTTGCTTTGGGGATGATCCTGAAGCTCAAGGGGGATATTCCGGGCGCGCTGGCCCAATTTAAGGAAGAATTGAGAAATTTTCCGGGCGAAACGGGGGCAGCGCAGCAGATTGAGGCCATCCGGAGCCAGACGGGAAAAAGCGGGGAAAAACAGGGCGCGCAACCGGAGTGAGGAAGATTATCCTACGACACCGCCAGGGCCGGACGGGATTTCCCTCGCGGTATATCATAGTTCCTCTGTCCGCTTCAAAACGCTTCAGTGACGGTTTTTGTCAGATAATTTCGACAAAATTCGGCGTCAATGGTGGTTTTTCCAGTCTTGTATTGAAGGAAGCGAAGCGGTGGTATGATAACTCCTTGTATTTTCACAGGCAGGCATGGGCATAAAGAATTCTTTAGCTTTGACCGATGTGGAATCTAGGATGCACCACCGTGAGCGGCTTTGTCAGTTTGAGAGATTCAGGTAAGGTTAAAGGAGGAATGAATGCGAAGAGATGCGAAGGGGTTTTCGCTGATTGAACTGCTGATCGTCGTGGCGATCATCTTGATTATCGCCGCAATCGCGATCCCGAACTTGCTGCGCTCGAGGATCGCCGCCAACCAGGCGTCCGCAGTTGGATCGCTGAGGACCTACAACACGGCTGAAGTTACCTATGCTTCAACCTACAACAGCGGCTACACCGCGACCATGGGTTATCTGGGCCCGCCGGCAAGCGGCGCTATGCCGACGTCCACTGCTTCCGGACTGGTGGACAGCGTGCTCTCAGGCGGCACGGCAACGGCCATGGGAGCGGTGAAGAGCGGCTATAGCTTCACGTACTCTCCCGGACCCGTGGTGGGAGGACGAATTGACACTTACCAGTTCTGGGCTGACCCCGTAACACGCGGAACGACCGGCACAAATTCCTATTACACGGACCAATCCGGCGTCATCCGCCAGAACTCGAACAACACTCAGGCCAGCTCGGCAGATTCGCCTCTCGCGGGCTGATGTCTCGCGGCGTCTTAGTTGGGTGTAGCTCCGCCACCTCCAGCGGGGGAATCCTTGGGTTCCCCCATTTTTTTCCTCCCTGAAGTCCTGGTTAAGGTCTGCTGCTGGTTCGAACCCTAAGCCAATGGGGTCGCGCCACGCGGCGCGTGGTGTGTGTTATGTTTGCGGATGACCAGGTGGTGAATGAGTTTCTTTCGCAGCGCCGGCAAATTGGAATGGCGTGCGGAGGCAGGCCGGGACGGCGGCCGGCCGGCAACCGCCAACCCTGATGCGGTTCTGATTGGCGCCCTCATCCTTTGTGCCGCTCTCCCATATCTCAATACGCTTCTCAACGGCTTTGTTTATGACGACAACCGGCAGGTGCTGGACAACCCCTATCTGAAAAACTTTCATTTCCTGCCGCAGATATTTGGGACCACGGTCTGGTCGTTTGTGGGAATGCAGGGCGTTTCGAATTATTACCGTCCCATGATGACCCTGGGATACGCCTTGTGCTACCACCTGTTCGGCCCGCTGGCCTACGGGTTCCACCTCGCCAACGTCTGCCTGCACGTGTCCATCGTCGTGCTGCTGTTTTTTGTGGCCCGCCGCCTGTTTGATGACAGCGTGGTTGGCTTCGTCGCCGCCTGCCTGTTTGCCATTCACCCTATCCACACCGAAGCGGTGGCGTGGGTCGCCGCTGTCACAGACCTTGAGGTCACTTTTTTTTACCTGCTCACCTTCTGGCTGTTTCTCAATATGGCTCGCCCGCAGGGAGGAATTTCACCCTGGATCAAGCTGGCCGCGGTCGTGAGTTTTGCGCTGACAATTTTCTCCAAGGAACAAGCTCTGACGTTTCCTTTGCTGGCCATGGTGTATGAGCACTTCTTCCGGGGCGACCGGGCGTTGACAAACTGGCGGCAAAAGTTGCGCCGATATGGCGAATTCTGGCTGATGGACTTCGCCTATGTGCTGTTCAGGGTCGAGCACCTGGGGGCTTTCGCGCCGCAGATTCAGTTGTCGCAACTCGGATGGTATCCCAGCGTTCTTTCGGCCCTGGCTCTGGTGATGCAGTATCTTGGAAAACTATTCTGGCCGGTACATCTTTGCGCGTACTACGTATTTCAGAAAGGGACTTCAGCATATGAGCCGCGAGTGATGGCAGGCATCGCCGCGCTCGCTGCGTGCGCAATGATTTTTGCGCTGATATACCGGCACAACAGGACGGCCGCGTTTGGTTTCATCTGGTTTTTCCTGACGCTGTCGCCGGTGCTCGATGTCCAATACCTGGCGGGAAATGTTTTTGCAGAACGGTACCTCTACCTGCCCTCGGTGGGGTTT
>DASSJE010000350.1:0-10556 GCA_035691365.1 Terriglobia bacterium | reverse complement strand
TCGACCAGTAAATGTCCCAGCCCACCCAGTTGGCGATGGAATGGTCGTCCCAGATGCCCGTGCGGTCGCCGAAAATGTCGCGCGGGTAGTAAAGCTGCATGGGTCTGCCCTGTCCGTCGGACTGATCATCCTCGACCCGCTGCCCCAGCGCATTATACACCGGGCACTGCCACGGGCCCGTCGTGGTGGTTGTCGGGCACTGCGAGAGAGGGCTGGCCAGCGGACTGGATAACTTTACCCGCCCCTCGGCATCGCGGCTGGCGCGGACGCGCGCTTTATAGTGTCTGCGTTCGCGGAGCGAGAGGTTCTTCTTGAAGCTGGTGTTCCCGGTCGGTCGCAAGGGGTGAGGTCGCATGCCGAAGCGCTGTTGTGACCATGCCCCATTCTAACCCCGCTCAGCCTCGCTGACCGCAGAGACAGAAGCCGCCTCTGCGCCAGCCGCGAGTGCGATCAAGGTACGGCGGGACCTTTCTGCCTCGGAGTTCCCGCACCTTGCTCACCTAGACTCGCCGGTGCATCCCGGAACACAAAGGGATGGGCAGCAAGTACCCTGTCCGCCCACTCTGGCGGAATCCAAAGATGACCGCTATCGTCGTACGCGGACCTAATCGTATGAATGAACCACTTTTTCGATGGCGGTAGGATCACGTACGTCGCCCACAAATCGCTGAGCGCGAACCCACGACCGTCCCCCACATCCTCGTTTAACCCCCCCAAATACGCTTGGGTTGAGTCGTTACGCGCGATCTCCAGCACGGGGTATTTTTCGTACAGGCGATAGAAGTTATCAATCGGATCTGGATCGAGCACGACAAAATAAGCTGCAGAATCGGAGGACCACTCCATGAGGTTTTGGAGAAGCGGTAAGAAATCGGGCGTACACACCGTAATATCACCAAAGAGTAGCACCTGAAGCGGTGTAGGGGCACGCCGACTGTCGATATACACGCACATTCGCGCATCTATCAGAATCTTCTCAAACTCAGCCTTGTCTTGTATCCATCGCATTTTCTTACCCCTTACTGCAGCCGGATTTTGGCCACAATGGTACCGTTCACTTTCACCTGTGCTGTTGGGCCTCCCGTCGACCTAGCTTGGGGGTAGACCGTATATTGAGTGTTCCCCTTGGTGTATTTGATCACGGGGCCTTCTACGGATTCTGTGAATCCTTGCGCCTTCAGATTGTTTCCGAATTCCGTGGCGGAGACGTCGGTTTGTATATTTCTCACACTGCCCGGCCTCGTCACGTCAACATAATCAGAACTGGCGCCGCTAGACGAAACTCCCACTTCAGCCTCTTCGCCTGCGAGCAGCGCGTCAACGCCCAGCCCAATCAGCCGCGCAGCGCCGATAAGAGCGCCGTTGATTGCCATGTTTTCTGCTGCATTCCTTACACCCGTCGATGCCCATTGCCCAATCAGGGGCAGAGCTTCCAGGGCAAACGGGCTCAGGTCGCTGTTGCTCGCTGGCGCTCCAAAGCCGATTACGCCCGTGCCACTCCCGCCTGAGTACGGAGCGTAGGAATATCCCAGCTCACTGCCGTTGTAGGTTAACGAGTCCACGTCAACAGTACCATTCACATAGATGCCGCTGCTCCCGCTACATGAACCGCTCTCAATTCCAACATTTATCCCGCCCGGCGACGGGCTGAAATGGAGGCAGTCCAGCCCGCTTGGGTCTGAATCGGTTGTGGGATTATCATCCGCATAAGAATACATGTTCCACGATTGCGAATCGCCCACGTCGGCGCCGGCATTGTCGGGGTCGGGGGTCATCCAGCGGTTGACATTGGCACTATACTCGCGAGTGGCCGAAGGATGCAAGGGATCGTTGACCTGCCAATCCAGGTCCGCGAAGACTCCCGACTGGCGCGTGCCCGTCTGCTGCCAGATCTGCCCCCAGGGAAAATAAACGATGTCCCACTGCGTGCCGCCGGCCGGGTCGGTTTCCATGGCGGTCGAACCCACCGCGTCCGCGTGGTCGATGTAAGCGCTCGATCCGCCCATGTTCAGCCGCTGCCCCGCCACCTGCGACCAGTAAATGTCCCAGCCCACCCAGTTGGCGCTCGGATGGTCGTCCCAGATTCCCGTGCGGTCGCCAAAAATGTCCCGCGGATAATAGAGCTTCATCGAGTCGCTCGACCCAGCGGACTGATAGTCTTCCACCCGCTGCCCCAGGGCATTATACACCGGGCACTGCCATCCCCCCGGCGTAGTGGATGTCGGGCACTGCGAAAGCGGATTAGATAGGCCGCTGGAAAGCTTCACCCGCCCCTCGGCATCGTACTGGTAGACGCTATACTGGTCATTCAACTGGTTGCCCGCGGCGTCGTAAGTGACCGTTACGGGCGAGGCACCGCGGCTGGCGCAGATTCGCGCTTTGTCGAGTCTGCGTTCTCGCGAAGCGAGAGGCGTCTGTTTGTCCTCACGCGAATTTCCACCTATTCACTCACCCGCATGTCTTCCGCCCCTGCCGGGGCTGGGGAGGATTTTAACGCCAACCGGGTCCCACGGCTTACGCGGTGGGCTAAAGTCTTTCGGCCCTCCGGGCCTTTCCAGCCTTCATAATTCACAATTCATCATTCCCTTTTCCGCGCCATTTTAACCCCGTTCAGCTCCGCTGAAACGCAGACTTTAAAAATCAAAATCTGCGCCACCCAACGGAAGTGGAGATGGCGAGATAAACTCGCCGCTACGGCAGCACCAACTCCGTTATTCTGAGGCCAAATTCCGGCCGAAGAATCTGCTCTTACTTCCTGGCGGCAACAGCAGGTTCCTCGTCGCCTTTCAGCTCCTCGAGATGACGGACATGAGGGCGTCGCCTCGCAGGCGATTCTGAGTTTGGACCCGGATCGCCGCGTCTACGGTCTGCGGCTCTTGTCCTCGCGATCAAACACCCGCGGACCTTAACCCCGGAGGCCGGCGCTACCCTGCCTGGTCCCTTCAAAACCACAGCACGCAAGGTGGCAACTACGGGCAAAAGCCGCACAGTTACAGAACAACTGTGCGCTACCCGGCTCAGGGGCGGGTGGCGGAGAATCGAAATCCTCGCTGATCGGTGGTGATGGAGATGCGGGTGAAGCCGGCGGACTGGAGACGCGCGGGGAGGGCCTGAGGGTCAATGGGGACGAGGGTGTCCGAGATGTGGAGCAGGCGCATCAGCCAGCTATCCGTGCTGTCGACGCCGGCAAAGACGCCGCCGGGCCGGAGGACGCGGCAGACCTCCTGGAAGAGCCTGTCCTGGAGCTCGGCGGAGGGAACGTGGTGGAACATGGTGAAGGCTACGGCCGCTGAAAAAGAATCGGGCTTGAACGGCAGGGCGGCTCCGTCGCCTCGAATGACGCGCACGTTCGAGCCGCGCATGCGGAGGGCCAGCCGGCGCGCCAGTTGGGCGTCCATTTCAACGGCGGTAAGCTGAGGGAGCCGCCGGCGCAGCCAGTCGGTGGTGAGGCCGGGGCCGGGGCCGACTTCCAGCAGGTGGCCGCCCAGGTTGAGGTCCGCCAGGGCCGAGGGGAGAATCGACTCTTCGAGCAGCTTCTTCCATCGTGCGGACCGGCAAAGCCAGCGGTGGACTCGGTTCATGGTGGCCGTCCCTTAGCAACCAGGCACGCTGTATTGTAGCGCGGCGCAGCTCGCCGCGCCCCTTTGCCGTTTTCGACCCCAATCGGGACGGACGGGGCAAACCCTGCCCCTACGTTGGGGTTTGGGCGGGGCAAGCCCGCCCCTGCTCGCCCCGCCGATTCAAGAACAGGCGCATCAGCCGGCTTTCCGCGCTGGTCGCGGCTATAAAGCCCACTCTGATAGCCTACATATGCCCGGAGCCGCCCCAAATGGGACGTATGGGATTTTCAGCTAACTTTTTACGAAAATATAAATTATTTGTTTTGAATAATTTACAAAACTTTTAAATTTTCAGAATGGCAATTTTTAAAAAAGTGTCTGATTCTGAGACGGCGCGTAAAATTTACCAGCGCGCCATGATGCCCGTAAAATGTAGCCTTTAAAGACTAGAAGTTCTCGATGATGTCGGTGACCAGGGTGTGGGCAAAGTCCTGCGAGAGCCGGTTCAGCGCGGGCTCGCTCTCCTCGAACAGCGCGGGCGCGGACTGGCTCACCTGGTACTGCTCGCGGAAGAGGTAATGAGGGTTGGAGAACACCACCTTCCTGGTGTGCAGGTCGATGAGCTCGACCTCAGCCGTCACCTGGATCTGAAACGTGGTGGCGCGGCCGGTGTTGGGATCAAAGGTGAGGACGCCGGAGCGGACGGAGTCGATGGTTCCCTTCAGTTCGGCATCGGCACCTGCAGGCTCGGGCGTAACGCGGAAGCGGGTGCGCTCGATGAATTCGCGCGTGACGGCCGCGGACACGCTCTGCTCAATCCGGAAGCGCGTGCTCTTGTTGGTGAACACCGGAACGGCGATGGTCTTGATGTCGGGCGGCAGGCGCGATGCGGTGCCGGCCACCTGGTAACCGCAGGCGACCATCAGCAGTACGGAACAGGCCGCAAGCGCGGCGGCCGTGGCGCGGGTGAGATGCTTCATTTCAACAGGTGGAGCGGTTGCCGCTGGCGATGCAGCCCTTCCGCGATCTGGACGGCATTGATGGCCGCAAGCCGCATGTTGTCTGCGACGGCCCATAGCCAGATGCCGGCAGGATGCCCCGCGTCGGGCTGGATGGCGTCAACCAGGATTTCATTCGAGCCGGCAGCATCGGCTTGCGATGGCGCCTTCTCTGAGGTCCGGCGGATAGCGATGGGCGCGCCGTCAAGCGCCGCCACCAGATCAGAAGGCGGAACGCGTTCATTGGTCTCGATGTAAAGCGAAACGGCAGTCGAGTAAAACACGGGAACCTGCAGCAGTCGCAGGGCAGGCACCGGCGCACGGTCGCCGATGTAAGTGGCGAGTTCGTTGCGCACGCGCGGCTCCAGGGCGTCGGCCTTTTCGTAGCCGGCTCCCAGGCGCGGCAGCAGGTTGAAGGCTATCTGGGCGCCGAACGCCTCGCGCGGCACCTTCTGGAAGCTGAGCAGATTGACCGTCTGCTTCTGGAGTTCATCGACGGCGCGCGGCCCCATCTCAGATGCCGGACTGAAGATGTTCGCCACCGCGCTGCGCAACTGGAACCGCGCGGCCAGCCGCGACACGAGAGCGCTGATCATCAGCGTTGCCGCGTGCGGCGCGGCAATCAAATGGAGCCCCTTGCGCGTGCCCGAATCCTGCGAGGCGGCTGATGGCCCGTCGAGAAAAGGAACCCGCAACGAGGCGGTTGCCGCCTGGGAAACGCTGGAGCAGAGATCGATGACCGCACGCGCGCCCTTCGGCCCTTGCCGTTCGCGACCAGCCCGTTCCAACCAGGCAGCCAGCCGCTGGTGTGGCGCCGTGACAAAAGCAAAATCGAAGCGGGCGGGAATCTCGTCCTGGTAATCCGTGGAGGTCCTGCGCCCCCGACTAAGGTCCACAATAGGCAGATCGGGTTCTCCTGTGTCTCCTGAGACAGTGGTCAGCTCGGCGATGGGGAAATCACGCTCCTCAAGAATAGCCAGGAGTTCCTTGCCCAGAAGTGACGACGCGCCAATAACGGCTACATGATAACCGGCATTTTTCATCGGGCCTTCGCCTCCTCAGTGGCACGAGGGTGGGGTGGACGCGACCTGCCGGGCATCTCATGGACCAGACCGGAGAGCGCGTAGGTGAGTGCCAACACCAGGAGGACAGGTTCTGAATAGAACAAAATGGCCCAGATGATAAGTCCAATAAAAATGATCCATACGTACGAACGCCGCCGGCGCAGGTCAAGCGACTTGAAACTGGGATAGCGCACGCGGCTGACCATCAGGAAAGCCAGGCCCAGCGCCACCAGCAGCCACACCACAGCAAACGGCCAGTAGTTGAGCGGGGTTTTCTGCCAGTGCACGACGGCGGCAATGACGCCCGCGGCGGCCGGAATGGGGAGCCCGACAAAATAGCGGCGATCGGCCCCCGGCTTCACAGTGTCGATGTTAAACCGCGCCAGACGTGCTGCGCCGCAAATGAGGTAAGCGAAGGTGATGATCCACCCGACCGGCCGCAGGTGTTGAGTTAACGGGATCTGCGCGGCATCGATCGCCGGGCGTACTCCCCAGGCGTAGGCAAGGATACCGGGAGCGAGACCGAAGGTGATGACGTCGGCCAGCGAGTCGAGTTCGCGGCCAAAGTTTGAGGTGGAATTGGTGAGGCGCGCAATCCGGCCGTCCAATGCGTCAAACACGATGGCGAGACCAATCGCCATCGCTGCATTGTCATAAGAAGCGCTGGCAAGCGCGCTGGCAGCACCGGCAGCCATCAACTGGGCCCCCTGCAAGGTGTTCAGGATGGCATAGTAACCACAAATCAGCGTTCCGCTGGTGAACAAGCTTGGCAGGATGTACATACCCCGCCGCAGGCGGTGATTGTAGACGGCCGTTTCCGTTCCTTCCTCCGCTCTAAGAAAAACTTGTTCTTCTGGTTCCAATGATGGTGCTCCCGGCTTTCACATGCTCACCGACTTTAACGGAAAGGGTGACTTCGGGTGGAAGCAGTACGTCCACCCGCGACCCGAACTTGATCATTCCCACCCGTTCCCCGCGCTCGACGCGATCGCCAACTTTCTTCCAGAAGACAATCCGCCGGGCCAAAACGCCGGCAATCTGGCGGACAACCACCTGTCCATCGTCGCTTTGCAGGGTGAAGGTGTTGCACTCATTTTCAACTGAGGCCTCCGGTTTGGAGGCCATGCGGTACGATCCTTTTCGATAGAGAACGCTCCCGATGCTTCCTGCAACGGGCGACCGGTTCACGTGAACATTGAGAGGCGACATGAAGATGCTGATTCGCTGGCAAGGACGTCCGGCTTCCTCTTCTGCACGAATCTCAACCACACGTCCATCCGCCGGAGAAACAAGCACCCCGGGGGCGGAGGGAACCGACCGTTCCGGGTCGCGGAAGAAGTTCAAGACAAACAACGCGAGGATTAAAAAGAGTGCAGCGGCAAAAAAGAAAAACTTGCCCGGCCAGAAAAACCCAAGACCCAGCAGCCCCCCTCCGATCAAAAACAGCGGCAGGCTATACCAGTACCCCTCTTTCACCATAGTTATTGGGTGCGCGGCGCCGCCCCGAACAAGCATCTATCAAGGGGAGCCAACTTCTCGCTGCAATAGGTAAACGATCCCGCTTCCCTCACTCAGCGCATCACCAGCGAGGGAGGGATCCCATCCTCCTGCCTGGTCGCCTGGCTAAGCAGCCGGCTCGCTGCTCTTCAAAACTGCGGCCATTTGATCCTTCAGGCGAAGTTTGAGCTTCTTCAACCTGACTTCTTCAAGCTTCTCCTCTTCCGTCAGGAAAGCCTTTCCTTCCAGGCGATCCAGTTCAGCCGCGTACCGCCCATGCTCCTCGTGAAGCCGCTGATACTCCGGATTGTTGGCCATCGAGTTATCCCGGATGGCCTCGGTAGGGGTGCTCACGGGTGTGCCACCTCCGCTATGATTATTTTACTTCCGTCAGGCTAACACACACGCATTGCTCGTTCAAGATGGAAAGAAGCATGTGGGAAGATGCGGATGCTGGCATCCCATGGATTACCGGGCTGGGGCTGCAAGTATTTTCTCAGGCTGTTGCGGAGGGAAGGTCAGGTATTCTGCGGAAGGGGAGGAAGAATGCGACGATAAACGCGCCGCTACTGGTACCGCAGCGCTACCATCGGATCGACTTTGGCCGCGCGGCGGGCGGGAATGTAGCACGCGAGCAGAGCCACGGCAATCAGGATGAGCGAAACAATGATGAAGGTGAGCGGATCAGTCGGCTCGACGCCATACAGCAGGCTCGAAAGAAACCGGGAGACGGCGAGTCCGCCTGCGACGCCGATCAAAGCACCGGCAAGCGTCAATGAGACGCCCTGGAAGATGATGAGCCTTGTGGCGTCGTGACGTTCGGCTCCCAGAACCATGCGAATGCCGATTTCACGAGTGCGCCGCCTGACCTCATATGACAGCAGGCCATAAAGTCCCACGCAGGCGAGCGCCAGGGCAATGGCCCCGAAGAAGCTCGACAGTTGCGCAATCATGCGTTCCTGGGCATTACCGTCTTCAATGACTTCCGATTGCGTCTGGACGCCGACAAGCGGCACGTTGCTGTCCAGGCGGTTTGCCACGTCGCGGACCGCCGGGATGAACGCACCGGGATTGGAGGCGGTACGCAATTCGAATTCGGCCCCGCCACCCGACATGGGGAAATATACGGTGGGCTGAACCGCTTCCCGAAGGCCGTCATATTTAGCGTCGCCCACCATACCAACGATCTCCCAGCCCCTGGTTCTCCCGATTTCGGCGGCCGAGCCTTCGCCGCTGGCTGCGTGGCCCAGGTGTTTGCCCAGCGGGTTCTGTCCCGCAAAAAACCTGCGGGTGAAGACGCGGTTCACAATCACCGGAACGGGCGGTCCCAACGTTGTGGTCTTCGGTCTCGAGGATTCTCTAACGGGCGCCTCCGTGGCTGCGGCATCAGATGCCAGTTGAAAATCCTCCGCGGTGAACAGGCGGCCTGCCAGGAGCGGAATCCGCAAGGTCTTGAAAAAGTCCGGGCCGGTGTCGAGCATATTGACTTCAAACTTCGCATTGGCGGGATGCCCTTCGATGCGGACCGCGCTGGAGGAAACATTTCCGGTCAGCAGACCGTCGGAGGAATAGCTGACCGAAATCACCCCCGGGAGCGCGGCGAGGCGGCCGCGCATCTCCCGATAGAGATTCTGAACCTGCGGTTCCTTATAGAGTTCCATCTGCGGATCGAGGCCAAACATCAGGACGTTGCGCGTATCAAAACCCGGATCGACGCTGTGCAGATTTCTGAGCGTCCGCACCAGCAGGCCCGCGCCAACCAGAACAATCATCGAGAGGGCCACCTGGACGACAACCAGCGATTCCGCGAAATGGAACGGGCGCCTCCGATGAATTTTTTTGCCCAAAAAAGTTGAATTCGTTTCCTTGAGCACGGGTGTCAAATCAGCGCGCGTGCTGCGGAATGCCGGCGCAAGGCCGAACAGGATTCCGGCCAGCAGCGAGATGCCAATGGTGAAAGCCAGAACGCGCCAGTCAGGCTCGACGGTGAAGGAAAGCGGCTCGCCGGGATTATTCAACAGGAGCGGCATTAAGGCCCTCACCCCCCACACCGCCAGCAGCGCGCCCAGAGCACCTCCGGCAAGGGATAGAAGTACGCTTTCAGTCAGCAGTTGCCGCACGACCCTCCGGCGCCCCGCACCCAGCACGACCCGGACAGCCATTTCCTGTTGCCGCGCCGAGGCGCGCGAGAGCAGCAAACCGGCTACGTTGGCGCAGGCAATCAGAAGTATGAATCCCACAATAGCCATCAGAAAGTAAAGCGGCGTTGAAACTCCACTGCGCACTCCATTAAGCCCCTCTTGAACAGGAACCACCATAAGCGCCGGATCGTCGGCAGGCTTCCAGAGCGGTTTCCCGCCGTGCAACGTCTGGTCGCGAAAAATCAGGCTGGCGGCCGCTTGCGCCCTTGCAGGAGTCACCCCGCGATTGAGCCTGGCCACAATCACCAGCCACCAGTTGCCGGAGCTTTCGAAATCGTGGGCCCAGCCGATATTCAATCGGGGAATCATCGCCAGCGTGAGGAAAAAGTCCGCTGCTTTGCCTGGCGTCAGGCTCGCAAAACTCGGCTCTGCGACGCCGACAATGGTGAATGGCGCGGTGTTCAGGCGGACCGTTCGGCCGAGCACGCTTCGATCGCCGCCAAAGGCGCTCTGCCAAAACGCATAGCTGAGGACGATTGCTGCGGAGGCGGAGGGAGAATCGTCCGTGGGCCCCAGCACGCGCCCGACGGCGGGCTTGACACCGAGCGTTGAGAAGTAGCCGCCTGAAACCAGCTCGGCGCGTGTCATGCGCGCCGCGCCTGCGCCGTTAAGGACCAGATGCGCCGGGCCTGCAAATGCCGTGACCCCGGAGAACAAGCCTGCCTGTGAACTGAGACTTTCAAAGACAGGATAAGGAAGCGCGCAGCCGCCCCGGTTCCCAAACCCTTCATCGCAGTCGCCGAAGGAACTTGCGTCTGAAACCTTCGGCGCTTGGCGCGCCGTCCAACGAAGCATAACAAGCTGTGATGGGTTGCGCACTGGCAGCGGATGGAATAACACCGAGTTAACCACCGTGAAGATAGCCGTGTTCGCCCCAATGCCGAGAGCCAGTGTGAGAATAGCCACGGCGGTGAAGCCTGGATTGCGGCGGAGCTGGCGCAGGCCATATCGAACGTCGGCGAAAAATTCCTGCAAGAGGCGCGTGCCCAGAGCTTCACGGCACTCTTCCTTGTAATTCTGGTAACCACCAAATTCGATGCGCGCCTGGCGCTCGGCCTCGACTTTCGGGACGCCCCGGCGCTCCAGGTCGGCCGTGCGCAGGGCAAGGTGCGAGCGGAATTCCTCGTCCATTTCGCTCTCCATGCGGCGGCGGTGGAAGAGGTGATTCATCAAACCGCGAAATTTAGAAAAAAAGGTCATATCTCTCATCCAGGCGAAAGGGCATGGACATTACCT
>DASSJE010000349.1:0-6163 GCA_035691365.1 Terriglobia bacterium | reverse complement strand
GAAATTTCCAGCGGCTTCATCACTATTCCAACTGATGACTGGCTTCGCCTGATCGAAAAAGTGCAAAAGGCGGGCCTGAAAGCCAAACCCGAGGTCGGCATTCAATTTGGATCTGGAGGGGCCACCACGGCGGAGGAGCTTGAGGCTGAGGGCACCCGTGACCCGGAACTAGCCATCCGGCAGGCCGAGCGCTTCCTGGAAGCCGGCGCCTACATGATCATGATCGAGTCCGAAGGAATCACAGAAAACGTCAAGGTCTGGCGCACGGACGTTCCGGCCAGGATTGCGAACGAGCTTGGGCTCGAGAAGGTGATGTTTGAGGCGGCCGACCCGGAGGTGTTCGCCTGGTACATCAAGAACTACGGTCCCGAGGTGAACCTTTTTGTGGACCACAGCCAGATTGTGCAGTTGGAATGCCTGCGGGCTGGAATCTGGGGAACCAAAAGCTTGTGGGGCAGGGTCCTGACATACAAGGGTTAATTAACCGCGTTTGCCGGCGCTCCGGTTTCGGTGCTGCTTGACCCATTCGAACGCGTCGGCAATGACCGTGGCCGCCTTGGGTGTGATTCGGTAGCCTGGCAGTTCCTCCCGCTTCACCCAGCGTGCGTCCAGAACATCGCTCCCGGACTTCAACCGGCCGCCGGTGGGGCGGCAAACATAATCCACGATGACGTAGTGGTACCGGACCCTCTCGCCGTTCTTTTCCACACGGTCAAGTACCATCAGCGCTTCGAGCGGGCGGACCCGCAATCCGGTTTCTTCCAGAACTTCCCGTTTTACGCCGTCCGTCAGGCTCTCGCCGAGCTCAAGCATCCCTCCCGGAATTGACCATTCGCCTTTCAAGGGCTCACGGCCCCGACGAATCAGGAGGACGCGATTGCCACGGATTACCACACCTCCCACTCCCACAATAGGGTGCCGGGGGTATTCACGTTTCATTTTCAGCATTCTTTGGGCCATATCTGACGGCACAAGTAAACTACAAGTTATTGCAAACAGGGATGTTAATTGAAAATGGCTGTACACTGTGATCGAAAAATGGCAAAGCCGCACCCCTTCGCGATCATTGATTTTACGGCATTTCATCAACTCTGAGGGAATAGTTTCAGCCGTTGGCGGGAGAAGAGGATGAGAATCATATGTAAGTTGATGTTTTTAAACGGCATTCCAACACGAGGATGGCATGGGTTTAGGGGCAAACGAGGCAGAGCGATTGCGCGAACCCACTTTGGTATAGAATTGAGTTAATACGCAGAACCGGACAATGGGCTTGCCGGAATTTTGGCAAATGCCTTATAATAAGGAAGTTCTTCACTAGGCAGGGTGAGCGGCACCGGAAAAAATTTTGGTTAAACCTCCTTCTCCTCGCATCTTTGTCTCTCTAGCGCCGCCGAGTCTCGAAGCGGCCGAGGCGCACATTGAAAATCTTGGCACATCCCCACCATTGGGTTTCGAGTTGCGCCTGGACTTTCTCCGTGACAATTCCAGGCTTGAAATTGACCTGCACAAGATGCTGGCGCGCCTGCGTTATCCTCAGACTATAGCAACTTGCCGGCGGGCGCAGGCGGGTGGCCACTTTCAGGGCTCGGTTGAGGAGCAGGTTGAACTCCTGGCCGCCGCGGCCCGCGCCGGGTGCCAATGGGTTGATATCGAAATTGAGTCCGTTAAAGCCTTGCGCAAGCCGCCCTTCAAGCAGTTTGCGCCTGCCAAAGTAATTGTTTCCTATCACAATTACCGCAATACCCCCGACTTGAGCACGATTTATCGCCGCCTGGCCAGGTTGCCGGTTGAAACCATCAAGCTCGCAAGCCACGCCCGCGACCTTCAGGACAATTTGAAAGTTCTCAAGGCGCTCAAAGCCAATCGGCGTCGGCGTCCCCGTCTGGTTGCTCTGGCCATGGGCAACTCCGGAATCTGTTCGCGCGTGATGGCTTTCCGGTGGGGTTGTCCTTTTACGTATGCAGCCGTGGGGAACCACCATGCGGTGGCGGGCGGCCAGATCGCTATCGATAACATGCGTTCGGTTTACCACGTGGAGCATCTGGACGAGCAGACGCAATTATATGGGGTTGTGGGAACGCATTCGTCCATGTCTCTTTCGCCGGCCATGCAGAACATTGCCTTCCAGGCGAAGCGCGTGAATGCGCTCTATCTGCCCTGCGAAACGGGCAGGCTGAGCGATTTTCTCAAGTTTGCGCGGTCGCTGAAATTTGCGGGCTTCAGCATTACGATGCCGTTCAAACGCGCCATCATGAAGGAACTTGCCTGGATGGATCCCTTGACCGAGCAGATTGGGGCTTGCAACACGGTCGCCGTCCGCCACGGCAAGTGGATGGGCTGGAACACGGACTCAAGCGCCGTAACCGAAGTGCTCACCAAGCGCCTGCGGCTGCCCGGAAGCAAAATTCTGATTCTGGGGGCAGGCGGCGCCGCGCGGGCGGCGGCTTTTGCCTTGCGGGCAGAAAAAGCAGACGTTTATGTTGCCGCCCGAAGGGAAGCCGTGGCGCGAAAGCTGGCCCGGAATGTTGGCGCGGAGGCTGTTCGCTGGGAGCATGCTGACAGCCTGGACGTGGACACCGTGATCAATGCTACGCCTGTCGGGATGGCACCCTACAGCGATGCCCATCCGATTGACCTTGCACGCCTGCGGGCGCGTGTGGTCCTTGATATGGTCTACTATCCGGCTGAAACGCGTTTTCTCTCCGAAGCACGGGGCCGCGGCCTGGTCACCATTTCCGGTCTGGAAATGCTGGTGGCGCAGGGCGCCCGCCAATTTGAAATCTGGACGGGACAGTCCGCGCCGCGCGCGCTGATGGAGCAAGCCGTTCGCCACTCGCTTAGCCACACCGCTTCAGGCTAACCAAGAGCCCGCCGTTTTCTCTGATTTTTCCCTGGCAATTGACATGGGCCCGCTCCGGGCTTTAACGTGATGATAAGCAAAAAAAGCCGGGGTCAGCGCGTGATCGTCATGGTGATGTGGGCCCGCGCCCGGTTCCCCTGAAAGGATGTTTGGATGTTGTTTATTTCACTCGCTTCGCTTCCCCGGATCGCACCGATGATCATTGATCATGCCATCCGCATTGTGGCGATCCTGGTGGCAGCCTACATTGCTGCCAAGCTTGTGAATAAATCGGTTTCTGCCATCAGGACCCGGATCATCGAAAGGATGAAGAAGTATGGCCGGGCCGACATCGAGGTCGAGAAACGCGCGGCGACGCTGAGCAGCATTCTGCGAAAGACGATCGTAATTATTATCTGGCTTCTGGCAGTGGTCATGGCGCTCAAGGAATCCGGATTTGACATCGGGCCCATCCTGGCCGGCGCCGGAGTAGTGGGCCTGGCCGTTGGCTTTGGGGCCCAGAACCTGGTGCGTGATCTGTTCGCCGGCGTTTTCATCCTGCTGGAAAACCAGGTTCGAGTGAACGATGTTGCCATCATCAACGGGACCGGCGGGCTGGTCGAGCAGATCAACCTTCGGACAATCGTTCTTCGTGGCCAGGACGGAACGGTCCACATCTTCCCGAACGGAACCATCACCACCCTCTCCAACATGACGCATGAGTACTCATACTATGTTTTTAGCATCGGGGTCGCATACAAGGAAGATACTGACCATGTCGTCGAGGTCCTGGAACAGATCGGCGATGAGATGATTCGGGATGAAAAATACAAGCCGCTCATACTTGCTCCGCTGGAAGTTCTGGGAGTCGACCAATTCGGCGACTCGGCGGTGATGATCAAGGCACGTTTCAAAACTGTTCCGGTCCAGCAGTGGACGGTCGGGCGCGAAATGAACCGCCGTATCAAGAAGAAGTTCGACGAAGTTGGCATTGAAATGCCCTTCCCCCACAGAAGCATCTATTGGGGCGAGGCGAGCAAGCCTTTTACCATCCGTTCAGAGGCGGACCGCGAAGAATTGAAATCACTGATTCGTGAGGCGCTGGCAGAGCAAGAAGGGCAGGTTCCTTCAAAGCAAACCGAAGACGCCTAGCTGAATCAACCAGAGAAAGACCATGCAAAGCCAGAGGATTTTTATCTCGCAGGATTGAAAGGGCTGCCTTTTCCGGCTTCGAGTCACAAATGGATATAACTACTCCCAACTTCTCGGACTTCCGCCACCTGGCGCGCCAGGGCACCGTTGTGCCCGTTTACCGGATTGTCGTGGCTGATATGCTCAGCCCCGTCTCTGCGTTCCTGAAACTTGCTCCCGAGGCTTTCAAGAGCGCCGGGCCGCACGGCAAGAGCGGTTCGCACCACAGCTTCCTGCTGGAGAGCGTGGAAGGCGGCGAGCGCGTCGGCCGCTACACCTATTTCGGCGTGGACCCTTTCCAGGTGATCACCTGCCGGGAAAATCGAATCACGCTGGTCCGTGGGTCCGACCGGGTTGAAGAAACCGGCAACATTTTTGAATTTCTCAGGCGTGCCGGGTCCAGGTACAGCTCGGTGAAGCTGCCGGGCCTTCCGCCCTTCAGCGCCGGTGCGGTGGGCTATCTTTCCTATGAAGCCGTTCGCCAGCTTGAGCTCCTGCCCGCCCGCGTGGAACCCGACGTTGACATGGACGATGCGATCTTCATGTATTTCCGCACGCTGGTTGCCTTTGATCACGTCCGCCACCGCCTGTTTCTCATCGCAAACGTGCTGACCGAGGAAGACCCCGGAAATCTTCGCCAGAAGTACGACGCTGCAGTTCGCGAGCTTGACCGGCTGGAGCGCAAGCTCGCCCGTCCCCTTCGCCTGCCCAATATCCGGCCGCCCAAAGGGGTGCTGCGAGTCAAGCCCAACATGACGCGGAAGCGCTTCGAAGAAATTGTAGATCGCGGCAAGGAGTACATCCGCGCCGGTGATGTTTTCCAGGTGGTGCTGTCGCAACGGCTCACGGTCCCCGTGCGCGTTCCGCCCTTTCAGGTCTATCGCGCCCTGCGCGTGGTAAATCCTTCGCCTTACATGTACTACCTGCAATTCGGCGAGTCCACGGTGCTGGGATCGTCGCCCGAGATGCTGGTGAAGGTGGCCGGGCACGGCGTGGAATACCGCCCCATTGCCGGCACCCGCCCGCGTGGCAAAACCGAGGAAGAAGACTCGCGCTTCGAGCGTGACCTGCTTTCCGACGAGAAGGAACGCGCCGAGCACATCATGTTGGTTGACCTGGGCCGCAATGACGTGGGCCGTGTTTCAGAGTATTCGTCCGTCCATCCGGAGCGCGTGATGTTTGTGGAGCGCTACTCGCACGTCATGCACCTGGTTTCGCTGATCCGGGGAAAGCTGCGCCCGGACGCCGACAGCTATGCCGCGCTCGCGGCCTGCTTCCCGGCGGGGACGCTGACCGGCGCGCCCAAGGTCCGCGCCATGGAAATCATTGACGAGCTAGAGCCCACGCGCCGCGGTCTCTACGGCGGGGCTGTTCTCTACGCCGACTTTTCCGGTAACCTCAATTCCTGCATCGTCATCCGCACCGTGATGATCAAGGACGCCAAAGCCTACCTCCAGGCGGGCGCCGGCATTGTGGCCGATTCCGTCCCCGCGCTCGAGTTTGAGGAATCCATGAACAAGGCCCGCGCCATGCTGCGTGCGTTTGCCATGGCGGAAAAAGGGCTGTAAAACCTCCTCTCCTGCGAGTTGCATCCTCCTGCCACCTTGCGGAGTTCATCACCTCGAGCATTGACAAAAGTCTGATCGGGATGGAGACTGTCCAACTGTCCATCCGTATGCTGCGGTTTGATTGGAGGTAGTGGAATGCCCACGCGACGAAAGTTTATCCAGACAAACATCCTTGGTGCGGCGATGGCCCTGGCGGGGCGCGATGCACTTGCGGCGGGCGCGCCGGCAGCGCCGCAGGCCGTTCCAGATGAAGGCGGCTTTAAGCGGGATTACTGGAATGACCTGCCGCGCTACGTGACTGCCCGGATATACGAAGCCCGCGTGCGGCGTCTGGCGGAGCTGCGCCGGATGCGGACTGAAGCCGACGTCAAGGCTCGCATCGAAAGAGTGCGCCGGAAGGTGTGGAAGCTCATCGGCGGGCAGTTTGAGAAGACCCCGCTGAAGCCGAAAATTGTTGGCGCCATCGACCGCGCGGATTATCGCATTGAAAAGGTGATTTTCGAAAGCCGCCCGGAAGTCTTTGTCACTGCCAATCTCTACCTGCCCAAGCGCCACAAGCCTCCGT
>DASSJE010000348.1:0-8978 GCA_035691365.1 Terriglobia bacterium | reverse complement strand
ACACCTTGCCGGTTGTGAAAAGCCAGGAGGCGGACAAGGCTGAGTAAATGCAGCGGCATTCAGGAAGTTGTCCGGAGCACCGGAGCCGTGCCTGTTCACGCCTGGAATGGTGTAGTCGTAGCAGCCGACGCCGCCCGCTGGGCCCGTGTCACACTGCAAAGTTATCGGCTGGCCACCTTCAATCGCAGACAGCCACTGCGTGCTCCAGCCCCCGAGAAGCAAATCCACCCCGCGGCTCGCATTATTCATGTAATGCTTACCCTTGCCGAAGGGAAGGTCGTATCCGCCGCTGAGGTGAAGTACGTGCCGGATATCGAAGTCGCAGTCGCCATAGTCGGCCTGAATTCCTGCGCCCGGTACATCGACGGCCCGATACGATCCGATGGAGCCGCCATTCAGAAGGTCTCCTCCATCGCTTCGGCAGCGCGACCACGTGTAGGTGGTAAGAAAACTCAATCCACCAGAGAAACGCTTTTCGAGAGTGGTTTGAAGGCCATTGTAGTAACTGTTGCCGTCGGTGGTTTGATAGGTTATACCGCCGGGGAGGTCCGGGAAGAGGACCGGGGCCCCGGGGCCGCTGGTGTTAGCGTCTGGCGGAAGGATTTGGGTGACGTTATTTGCGCCTTTAAAAATTTCCAGGTGGCGGGTTGTATTACCTACATAGCCTGCAGTCAAGGTGAGAGTGGGTGTAAACGCGTACTCGAGTGACATGTTCCAGCCTTCTGTGTAAGGCGTCTGGAAATTGTTCTGCAGGCCGGTCCAGCTTATACCGCTGGCATCAACCAGCGCGGGGTCAAGCGGCGTACAACTGAAACCAAGTTCGAAGGTGTACACCTGCGCGCAACCCGGCGCGCTTACATTGGGAGCGCGCGTGGGCGTGTGCGAGTTGACCGGACTATAAAAGAAGTTGAACTGGTAGGGATAACTGTTGCCCTGATTGTTTCCGTTCTGGTTTTCGAATCCGCCAAAAAATACACCGAACCCTCCACGCACCACCAATTTCTGCGAGACTTGGTAGGCAAAACCGAAGCGCGGTGCAAAGTTAAGGTTCTGAACGTCGCCAAGGGCCCAATTTTTATCGAACTTGATCGCAATCCCATCCATCGCAAACAAACTGTAGACGCTTGGAGAGAGCGGGAAATTTCTGTTGATTTGACTGTCGGGAATCAGGTACTCCGCGCCGTTGTTGGGAGCACCGGGAACGAAGTTCGCCTGCCGTCCGTGATTCTCCATGGGCAGGCCGAAGTGTTCCCAACGCAGACCAAGGTTCAGCGTCAGCTTTTTGGCCAGTTTCCAGTCATCGTTGAAATAGGCAGCATAGTAATTGTGAAGGTCATCCACGAGAGCGATGTTCGACGTATAAACATCGCTGGCACCGCCGAGATAATCAACTCCGTTAGGAACGGTTGTGGTGATGGGTGTCAGCAAAAACTGAGCAATCCCGTTGCCGCTGCCGCCCGCAAAATCACCATTGTAGTCAAACTCACCGTGTGACCATGACGGTTGAAGTGTGGAGAATTTAATGTGCTGGAACTCAAACCCCATTTTATAGGTGTGCTTTCCGTATACCTTGGTGAAGTTATCCGCCACTTGCGTAGTTTGACTGACTTCGTCTGAAGGCAGGAACGCGTTGCTCCCCAGATTTTGTAGCCCGGAAATGATGATCGCCGGCAATCCGCCATTTTCCTGAACCTGCGGCACATCTTGAATCCCATACTGCGCAGGAATCCCCATCTGATTGGCAACAGGGCCGGTACGCGTTGTGTGAAGATAGGTCTCTCCCACGCGCACCTCGTTCACCGTGGTCGGCGTCAGCGTTTTAGTCCAACCCAGCGCAACCTGGATAGACATTGCGGTCTGAGGGCCCTGCTGGAATGCGCCGCCATCTGCGGCACCCCGGAAGGGCCCGGGAATGAACTGCGGGTCATTCACGAAACTGGCGCGAGTAAATATCTGATCTTTATCGCTCAAGTTCCAGTCAATCCGCCCATCAAAGGCATCACGGGTTTCGGTGAGCGGCGGATTCGTTGTGTTGTTAGAAACTATGCCCGGTAGTTGGGCGGCGGGAAATAGATTCAGAATCTTGATGGCATTGGGATCGATCCGGCCGGCGGGAATCTGGTTGAGTTGGCAGTTCTGCACGTTGGGACAAAGACCTGTGAAATCGGTGATCCCTGCGACGCTTCCACCGGTGTAAAACGGATCTGTGACGTAACCGTCGGCCTGCGCTGTGAGTCCCGTCACCGGGTCTACCTGCCCGCCAGTCACTGGGCGTGTTGTAGCAGGATCCATAACGGTCCCGAAGGCAAAAGTCCGCCCCAGCGTGTCCGTGGACGGGCTGTTCCCGGTCTCATCTGTGATCAACTCCGCCAGGTTTGTGTACCCACTGCTTCGTTCAAGGTTGGTAGGAACCGCATTGGTGAAGACGGCGCCCTGCACTCTTCTCAACCCCTCATAATCACCAAAGAAGAAGAGCTTGTCCCTGCCGTTGATGAGGTGCGGAATCACTATGGGACCACCAAGGGTGAATCCAAACTGATTCTGACGATATTCACCCTTCTTGATGCCCCCGGCATCTTCAAAGAAGTCGGCTGCGTCAAGCTTGTCGTTCCGGAGGAACTCCCATATGTCCCCGTGAAGCTGGTTGGTCCCCGACTTAATGGTCGCGTTGAGGACGGCGCCACCTGCCCGGCCGATCTCGGCGCTATAGTTGCTGGTTTGCACCTTGAATTCCTGCACTGCGTCAATCGGAGGAAGGACCACGAAATTGGTGCCGTTCAGGAAGTCAATGGTGTTCGAATTGTTATCGATTCCGTCGAGGAGATAATCGTTCTGTGCGGGACGCTCACCATTTGCGGAAAAAGCGCCAGAGGCAGCATTTCCGCGGGTGTCGGCCTGGGGCGTATTGACTCCCGCGACAATCTGAGCGAGAAAAGTGAAATTGCGTCCGTTCAGCGGCAGGTTATTCACGCTGCGGCTGGTGACCACCTGGCCGACGGAGGCATTCTGGGTCTGCAGCTCCGGTGGGGCGCCTGTCACTTCGACCGTCTGTGTTACAGCGCCTGGCTTGAGAGTCAGGTTGACGACGAGTTGCTGCTGGACGTTCAAGGTCAGGTGCGACTGAACGATCTTGGCAAAACCAGGAGCTTCAGCGCTCACCGTGTAAGTCCCAATCCGGATGGGCGTAAAGATATATGCGCCGCTGCCGCTTGATTTTGTTGTGACTGTAAGGCTCGTGGCTTCATTCGTCAGGCTGACTTTGGCATTGGGAACAACCGCGCCGGACTGGTCGAGCACCGTGCCTTGGATAGAACCCATGTCCACTTGCGCAAGCAGAGATGAGCCAGAAAGCAGGCCGAAAATGATGGAAACGAAGACCAGGAATCTAAAAGCGAAAGTAGCTGTTAGTCCTTTCATTACCCTTTCCTCCCTCTTCACTCCGCCGGCCCCGCTGAGGCAGCGGCACCAACACGATGACCGATCGCAGACTACCCGGCCCCGAACTCAACGAAGGAACAATCCGTAGATCACTTTCGAATAGGTGACGGATCTCCAGCTACGGTATTGCCCCGTTGTACGAGTTAGATATGCAGTTGAAAATCAGACCCGAAGGATACTGGCCGGCCTTGAACTTGCCGTCCGGAGGCGAACCCTGCAGCGGACTTAGATCAAAATACGGCCCACCCCTTTGGATATGGAGCGTCCGCTGAACCCTAATAGTGCCGTTACGACGAATTGCCCCGGCTGGAAAGCACCAAACTATTGCCAGCACCCTGCCCCAATACAACACTGGCTGTCGGCCCAATTCTCTTATGCCCAAACAAAGCTGAACGGCTGCTCTATTCTATCTGTGTTACCCCGTGACCCGAAGAAGGCTTCCAATAAACACAACCCTTACGAAAGCACTCATATCACGCAGGCGGAACCTTGTCAAGTTTTTTGATTATTTTTGATTATTTACTGTTTTTTCCCCAAAAGCATAAGGTGTAATAAGAATATCTTAAATTCCAGCCTTAAACGAGGGATGGGACCGGTTCTAACTCAGGATTTGATGACAGCCTTCCATCTGTGTGGTTTGCTGCGACTTTTGGGGTAAACTGTGGCTGATGCGTCCATCGTATATTCGACGTACGGGGCTGTCGCTGACATTCCTGTTGTTGGGTGTCGGCGCGGGTAGCCTATTGGCGCCCGCGCAAACGAGTAACCCTGGAGGCTCTGCAGCCCGCGCCACAAGCCTGTTCAAACAGGCTGAACAGCTGCTTCAGGCGGGCTCGGCTGAACAGGCTCAGGAAAAAGCGACCGAAGGCCTGAAGCTCCAGCCCCGGAGTGCTGAGGGCCTCAACCTGCTGGGGTTGATTTACGAAAGCGAAAAGAAGTACGAGCTCTCGGCAGAGTCATTCCACAAAGCCCTGAGGATCGCACCACATTCCACTGAGATCCATAACAACCTTGGCAACACGTACCTGTTGGAGCACAAGTTCGAAGATGCCGAGAATGAGTTTCGCGCTATCCTGAGCCTCCATCCCTCGGATCGAGATGCCAGTTATAATTTGGGAGTCGCGCTTCTTGCGCAGCACCGTCCCAAGGAAGCCATTCGCTATTTTCAACAAGACCAGCCACCCAGGCTCAGCACGCAGTTTAACCTGGTTCAGGCGTATCTCCTGGCTGGCGAGACAACGCAAGGCCTGCAGGCGGCGAGCCGCTTGTCAGCAACAAATAAGGATGACGTTCGGCTCCATTTCACGCTGGGGGTGCTGCTGGCGGCAAACGATCAATACCAGGCGGGGGCGCGGGAGCTCGAAATTGCGGATGCTCTTAAACCGGGAACATATGAAACTCTCTCTAACCTTGGCCAGGCGTATCTGGGGGGCGGTAAGATCGAACGATCTGAAGAAGTCCTCAATCGTGCGCTGAAGTTACGGCCTGATTCGGCCCAGGCGCTTTACCTCCTGGCGAAGGCCTATTCAAACCAGCTCCAGGATGGAAAAGCTCTCGATCTTCTTAGCCGCGCGCACCAGATTGCTCCACGCAATACTGACGTCATTTTTTTAATGGCCCGTCTGAGCATGAGGCAGTCCTTCTTTGAGGACGCGATCCCACTGCTGGAGCAGGGCGTAAATGTTGATCCCGGGCGTCCCGACCTTCATGCCGCTCTCGGCGAATGCTATTTCACGACCGGCAAAGTGCCCCAGGCGCTCAAAGAATTTCAAACGCTTATCGAACTCGATCCTTCGGGCCGCTCCTATGCTTTTATGGCTCTCTACTACCGTCATATGGGACGCTTTGAGGAGGCGAAGAAGTACCTGCTGCTCGGCTTAAAGGCCGATCCGAACAACTCGTCCTGCCTTTACAACATGGGTTACATCCTGAGCCGGCAGGGAAATTATGCGGAAGCCGAAAAATGGCTCCAGAAGGCGATCGCGGCGGACCCGAATTACGGCGATGCACTTTTTGAATTGGCCGGGATTAAATTGAGCGAACATAAATTCGAAGAGGCCGTCCCACTCCTGCAGAAGTGCACGCGACTGAGCCCTCATCCAGCCAGGGCTTACTACAAGCTGGCCACAGCGGAGCGAAACCTTCACCAGATGGCTGCTGCAGAAAGGGACTTGAAGATCTTCCAGACGATGTCGAGGAACCAGACCTCCGGGCCCTACCCATTTCAGCACCTTTTCGATTATCTCGACCGGCGCGCAGGAATGCCTTCACAGGAGAAGTCGCAGCTCGACCTTGAGCAGTTGACGAAGGAAGTCAAACTTCATCCTGACCAGCCGCGCAATCTTTACCTTCTGGCGGAGGGTTGCCTGAAGCTGGGAAAGATTGACGACGCCCGGCAGGCGGTTGCCAGGCTCGACCAGTTGAGCCAGGGTGATTTTCGTACCGCTGTGGGCGTGGGGGTCCTGCTTGCCCGCTACCATCTTTACACCGAGGCCATCAGCCACTTCAAGCGGGCGCTCGAAACCAATCCCGGATCCGACGACGCATGGTACGACCTTGCTGACGCCTACCTTGGAAAGCATGATTATCCACTTGCCTTCGACGCCCTTCAGCACGTTTCGCCTGAAGGACAGAAGGACTCGAGTTATCGGGCCCTTCTCGCAGATGTGGACGGCCATCTCGGGCATGCCCAGGAAGCCATCAAGCTCCTTCAGCAACTGACGGCGGAAAACCCTGATAAGGACCAGGCCTATCTCTCGCTTGCCCTCGCCTATCTTCGCGCCGGAGAAACCCAACCAGCGCAGCAGACGCTGGAGCAAGGGCTTGCCCGCATCCCTGATTCGGGAGAACTCTTCTGGGGTATGGGCGTGATCTCCGCAGTGGAAGGACGCTTTCAGCAGGCGGAAAACTACTTGAAAAGATCGGTAGAACTGCTTCCAGAATGGCCCGCCGGCTATTCGGCGCTTGGTGTCCTCTACTATGAAACAGGCCAGATGGACAAAGTGCGCGAGACGCTCAACGACTTTATAAAGAACGGTCCACGAGGAGCGCTGAACGTGTCACGAATCGAGCAAGCGTTGGCTGCGGCACCCGCTCGAAGCTCAACCCAGACCGCACCAACCGTGCTCCCGCCCCAGGCCCGGCAACAGTTCCTCCAAACCGCATTGGCCCTCGCCGAACAGTAGGGTTGAGCCTGCGATCCAGTGGAATGAGGCCGTGACACGCCTGACTCCCGGCCATTTTGAAAATGACGTGACACCCGGTTGTCGCGCCGCAATCGCAGCATCAGCCAGGTGAGGAAAACCGGGGGCGTAGCGGAGCGCTTCCCCGGGCCTTGAACGCGCATTTCAATTTCCGGCCTTGACGGACATGATTTTAAGTTGTAAAGAAGAAGCCTCCCAATGCTGAAGCGTGGGTCGAACAAGGGCATGATTATCCTCAGCAATAGAATATGACGGAGTGCGCCAGCCGTTCCCGTCGAAAGCGGCAGGCGGAAATCGATCTGGAGGTGCGCCATGAATTCCGTGAATGACCCTGAAGGAGACCGGGAAGCGGGTTTGAAGCAGGCGATCGGGCCGTCAAAGGGTGCTTCGGCGGCACCTCTAATTCACCGTCGTGACGTGTTGAAGGTTGGGGCCTCCATTCTAGCTGGAGGTCTCGCTGCCCGGCCCGGCGTGGCACGCCCGCGCTCAAGCCGGCCTAAAAAAATCATTATCGCCGGCGGAGGCATCACCGGGCTCTCCTGCGGCTATGAGCTGATGAAGCGTGGCCACGAAGTGGTCGTCCTGGAGGCGTCAGGACGAGCGGGAGGCCATGTTCGTACACTCCACAAAGGGTTGGCCGACGGCCTTTATGCCGACCTGGGGGCAGAGCAGTTCACGAACCCTGGATATGACCTTTACTGGGGCTATGTGAAGGAGTTCAACCTGCCCTACCTTTACTATCCGCGACGCATGGGGCTGGTCCGGTTTATCGATGGCAAGTTCCGTACGGAAGAAGACCTTCACAACAAGGGCTTCCTTGGCAGGATGGGATTCAACCAGCGGGAGGTGGACTACCTTGCAGGCAATGCCTGGTGGAATCTCCCCATGCTCTATTTCCAGCCCTATGTCGAGAAATTCAGGGACGAATACAAGCCATATGCGGCAGGCTTGAATCATCTGGACCAGATAACCGTAGGCGAGCTACTCCGGAAAGACGGCGCATCCGACAGCGCGATTCGCACGATTGGTGATACCGGGTCGTCCGCACTTCATGTGATCTGGCATGCGGCCATCCTGAACCTGCGCGGGGTGCCACTTTTTCCTCCCGACGTCTATCACCTCAAGGGCGGCAACCAGTTGATGACGGACACGCTGGCCGCAAAGCTTGGCAACCGTGTCCAACTGAACTCGCCGCTTACAGGAATCGAGCACAGTGAGAATGGCGTGCGAGTGAGTTACCGCGAATCGCGCCAGGAGAAGAAAATGGAAGCCGATTTCCTGGTCTGCTGCATGTCAGCGGTGATGCTGCGGATTATCCCGGTGAAGCCGCGCTGGCCCGAATCGAAAGTTTTTGCGATTAACCAGGTTCCTTACTATTCGGTGGCCCGGCTGGTGTTCCAGACAAAAACTCCCTTCTGGGAGGATGATGGCCGCAGCATCAACTGGGAAACACCCGATCACAGCCTTGAACTCCTCTGGCGCATTGCCGAGGAAGTCCATACCCGCCGCACCGCATTGATGGGCTGGGCCGAGGCCAGCACCTCGCGCAGTGACGCGCTCGCAGCATTCGCCAAATTCTACCCAGGGAGGTCGAACCAGATTGAAAAGGCGATCGTCCACAATTGGGCAACCGACCCCTGGGCAATGGCTTGCGAAACTGTCTCCTACGCTCCCGGACAACTCGAGAAGATCTGGCCGAGCATCATCGAGCCGGTTGGGCGGGTCCACTTCGCGGGCGCCTACGCGGACAACCTGAACTGGGGCCAGGAGGCCGGAACGCGCTCCGCCCACCGCGTAGCCAAAGCCATCGACGAGGCGTGATTCCGCCTGCTGATCACATGCGGGCCGGCGGGCAGCGGGCAGCGGGATTCCAAAGGTTCATCAGAACAATGAGGTGTGAATCATGAGCACAAAGAAGAAAGTTGTAGATCCAGGTTCACAGCCCAACAGGAGAGAATTCCTAAAGCGATCGGCAGTTGGATCGGTCGGGGCGCTGCTTTCCAGCCAGATCGCACTCTCCAGGTCCGTGTTGGGCCGGGCGGAGCTCCAGAACGCCTGGAAAATCAGTTCAGCACGGGAGGTTTCAACGCGAGATGAAGACGTTTCGAAATCCTCTTTTGACACCTCGAACTGGCATCCTGTCCGCAAAATGCCCGCAACAGTCCTTCAGGCGCTGGAGGATGCTGGCGTATATAAGGACCTCTATTTTGGAAAAAACCTCACTGAAACCGTGCCTCGAGACCTCTGGAAGCAGGATTGGTGGTATCGCACAGTTTTTGACGCTCCGCAAGCCGAAGTTTATTCGCTGATCTTTGAAGGCATCAATTATCGTGCTGA
>DASSJE010000347.1:0-5288 GCA_035691365.1 Terriglobia bacterium | reverse complement strand
AGGCGATGTGCGATCTGGCCGAGAAGGACAGGAAAGTGGTGGCCATCACCGCCGCCATGGCCGAGGGAACCGGACTGGTGGAGTTTTCCAAACGTTTCCCTGACCGCTTTTTTGATGTCGGCATTGCCGAGCAACACGCCGTGACGTTTGCCTGCGGCCTGGCGTGCGAAGGTCTGCATCCGATGGTTGCCATCTATTCGACTTTCCTCCAACGGGCTTACGATCAGGTAATCCACGATGCCTGCCTCATGCGGCTGCCGGTCGCCTTTGCCATGGACCGCGCAGGAATTGTGGGCGCCGATGGTCCCACCCACAACGGACTCTATGACCTGGCTTATCTTTCAGCACTTCCAGGGATCGTGGTGATGGCGCCGAAGGACGAGAACGAGTTGCGCCACATGCTGGCAACCGCGCTCAGCGTGAATGGCCCGGCGGCAGTCCGCTACCCTCGCGGCAACGGACTCGGCGTGCCGCTCGACCCTGAATTCAAGCAGCTTGAAATCGGCAAGGGCGAAATCCTTCGGGACGGAAGCGACATCGCAATTCTGGCGCTCGGCACCATGGTCTATCCGGCGCTGGAATCGGCCCAACGGCTGGAAGAAGCAGGCATTCACACCGCAGTGGTCAACGCTCGCTTTATGAAGCCGCTGGATCAGGAACTGATCTGCTGTCTGGCATCGGAAAAGCAATTTCTGGTAACGGTGGAAGAGGGCACCGAGTGCGGCGGATTTGGCTCCGCCGTTGCCGCTCTGCTGCAGGACCGGCGAATTCCAACCAGCATCGTGCGCATCGCCGTGCCGGACCGCATCATCCCGCACGGAGCGCCAAACCTGCTCCATGCCAAGTATGGCCTGGACGCCGACGGCATCGTGGAAAAAATTCAGAGCTTCGTCAACAAGGCGCCGACGGTCCGAAAACTGAGCATGTAAACCGGCCGGCAGCCTCGCACTGGAGTCGGAAGCTGGTCGTGGTACCCTTACTACAGCTTTCCGGTTTGTATCTCTGTTACCACTTCGGCGAGCTTCTCGGTAATCACAGCAAGAATTCGTTCGCCTTTTTCTCTCGAAGCCTTCCTTGGATCTCCAACCCCGCCGTGGCGGGTCATTTCCTTAAAAGTCTTGGCAACGGCCACCTTCCCGGGCGCAAACATATCCCGGCCTTCAAACTTCGAAGGGTTCTCCGGCCCGTCGGGATCGATCAAATCTTTCCGCACCAGCTCCGGCCGGACCACCAGCATGACTGATGTTTCCAGCTCGCCCGAGTGACCCATTCCACCGATGGGCGTCTCGCGGATGGTTTGAATTTCTTCGCCAATCAGGTGCCAATAGGTCACGGCCACAACCTTCACCGTGGGGCCGAGCTTATAGCGCAGCTTTTCAGCCATGAGAGAAACTTTGTTGACGTTTCCCCCGTGACTGTTGAGAAGGATGAAGTTTCTGAACCCATGCTCTGCCAGGCTGCACACAAGCTGCTCTCCAACATCGATGAAGGTTTCGATCTCAGCGGTCAGAGAACCCGCAAAGTCCATGTGGTGACGCGAGCACCCAAGCCACATCATAGGAAGCAAGAGGACTCGCGCTGGCAGTTTGTGCTCCAGCCGGCGGGAAACGGCCTCGCCGATGATGGAGTCCGTCCCCAGCGGCAGATGAAGGCTGTGTTGCTCAACCGAGCCAAAGGGGGCAACAACAACTGTGCTGCGGTCGAGTTCCGATACTTGCGGCGAAGTAAGATCATAGAGAATCATGGCATTAGATTAACACGGCTAAGGCAGGCGCTATGCCAGGAGAGCCAAGACTTCATCGCCGGCTGCTGAGTTGAACCCACATCCCGGCGTCAACGGGAATTTCCGCGCCCGTAATCATCCTGGCATCGTCACTCGCCAGAAAGGCCACCAGATTCCCAATATCCTCTGGTTGGATCAGTTGCGGCAGGGGCTGGTCCGAGCGAACAAAATCGTCCAGGTAACCCTGAACGTCATTCGAAACCTGGGCCACAATTTGGCGTGTCTGTTTGCCATCAACCAGCCCGGGCGAAACGGTATTGGCCCGAATTCCATCCGGCCCGTACTGCACGGCGATTCCGCGGCTCAACCCTGCCACCCCCGCCTTGATAGCCGCATAGAGCCCAAACTGCGGCTGCGTAGCACGGCTATGCACCGAGGCAATATTGACAATGGATCCCTGCTTCTGCCGCCGCATGTGCGGGATAGCATACTTGCAACACAGCCACATCCCGCGCAGGTCGATCGAGACCAGTTGATCAAATTCCTCTTCGCTGGCCTCGGCCACCGGACGGATGAGGCCGATGCCGGCATTATTCACCAGAATATCCAGGTGCTCTCGCTCGTCTACGACCATGTCGATGGCTCGGCGAACGTTATCGGGACGGCTGACATCCGCCCGGACAACAGTTGCACTCCCTCCTTCTGTTTTGATCCGCTGGCGGACCTCTTCGGCCGAGTCGATGTCGATTTCAAAGATGGCTACGTGCGCGCCTTGTTTTGCGAGCACATGGGATATGCCGTGCCCGATCCCCGAACCTGCCCCACCGGTAACAACCGCAACTTTTCCCTCAAGCGATGACATGGGTCAACTCCTCCTGATTGAAGGCGCTAGGGTAATGCTTTTCGGCACGGAATACCAGCACGAAGATCGTTTGCGTTGAGGATTGACAGATTCAGCCCACTTCGCGGAGCCTTTGCGCACCAGAACGTTGCAGGCAGAAAGGTAAAATACCCATCAACAAAATTTGGAATGGCTGTGACAGGTTGGCGTCCCCGGCGGGATTTGAACCCGCGTTACCGCCGTGAAAGTACGACCGTTTGTCGTAACCTACGGAAAACTAAGGCACGGATGGCTACTTTAGAAACCGAAAGGCGCTCTTCGCAACTGTTATCGAACCCCTATCGAACCCACAGACTCGCAGTGCGGGATGACTATCGAGCAGTGGGCCAAGATGATTCTACACTTTAATTGGGCGCGTGAAGGCGACTCTGATTACCGTAAGCCTTTGCGATGGCACACCATTTTGAGGAACTCGGTGGGCGAGACCACTTTGCCTGACAACTTCTTTTGCGGGAAATCTTTTGGATTCAGCGTGACCAGGAAATCTACCCTGCCATCTTCAGCACAAGGACCAAAGTAATCCCGTAGCGTCCAAATTCTCGATCTACTTGTAAATGCAGCACATCGAACAACCCTCCTGACCGGAGATTCGGCCTGTCCTGATGCGCTCCAGAGTGGTATCCTCCGCTAATGCGCCTCACATTGGATACCTTTCGTCTACTATTGATTTCCCTGGCCGGATGGATGAACCAACAGCCGCAAGATATCATTGAGTTTCTCCAGGAAGAGAATCGTGTGCTGCACGAACAATTTGGAAACAAGCGCCTGCGGATGAATGATGACCAGCGCCGACGCTTAGCGGTCAGGGCCAAAAAGCTCGGTCGGCGCGTTCTACACGAACTGACCACTATCGTCACCCCGGAGACGCTCCTGGCTTGGCATCGCCGATTGATCGCCCAGAAATATGATGGGAGCAAACAACGTAGCCCTGGCCGCCCCCATACCCGCGACGAGATTCAACACTTGATTGTCCGCATGGCCACGGAGAACCGGGATGGGGGGTACCGGAGGATTCAGGGAGCGCTGGCCAACCTCGGACATGAGGTGTCAGGCAGCACGGTTGCCAACATCCTGAAGGAACATGGAATGGAACCCGCCCCCGAACGAAACCGGGAGACAACCCGGAAGGAGTTCCTGCCCCGGCATTGGGAAGTCATTGTGTCAGCGGACTTCTTCATCATCGAAGCTTGGACGCGGAAGGGCTTAACGAGGTTCGTGATGCTTTTCCTCATCGATCTTTCCACCCGAAAAGCGGAGTTTGCCGGACTGGCGAGGCAGGCGAATGGGTTCTGGATGAGTCAGGTCACGCGGAATCTGAGCGATGCCGAGGATGGTTTCCTGAGAGGTAAGCGTTATTTGATTTACGACCGAGATCCGTCGTTCACCGAAGATTTCATGGAGACCCTCGGAACCATTGGCGTGTAATCGGTGAAACTGCCACCGCGATCTCCCAATCTGAATGCCTACGCCGGGCGCTTCGTAAGAACCATCAAAGAATCGTGCCTGGAGAGGATGATCAAGGGATCTCGCGGATTCGCCGCCACTTGCGAAGGGTCCTGAGATAGTCGTAGCCGACCAATTGCTGATGAGTTTCATCCCACAAATGCAGGGAAAGAATCTTCAGGCTTGAGCGCAGAGTCACGGTCTTCGCTCTCTGAAACATCGGATCCTCATCGTGGCACTTCTCCAGGTTGTAATTGGGAATGCGCGGGTTCAGATGGTGGATGTGGTGAAAGCCGATATTGCCTGAAAACCATTGCAGCAGCCTGGGCAACTTGTAAAACGAACTGCCCTCCAGGGCTGCCGTCGTGTAATCCCAATCCTGGTGGCGTTGCCAGTTGACCCCTTCAAATTGATGCTGCACATAAAACAGCCAGACTCCCGCCGTGCTCGCCACCGTCATCACTGAGAGTTGAATCACAAGGTATGCTTTCAGGCCCATCACTAAACTCAGCACGCCAGCCATTGCTAAAATTGTAGCATTCGTCCAATAGACGGAGTGCCGGTCCCGCTTGCTGGCGCGGGCCGAAGCGAACCGGTGAAGAACCAGGAATAAACCCAACGGCTCCACGAAAAGCAGGACGAGCGGATTGCGCACCACCCGGTAGTAGAACCGCTTCCAGAGGGGCGCCGCCAAGTATTCCTGCACTGTCATAATCCACACGGAGCCCAGGTCACGTCGGTCCAGATCGCCCGAGCCCGCATGGTGTACGGAGTGTTCAAAGCGCCAGAAGTAATAGGGTGTGAAAGTCAGCACTCCCGTGATGAACCCACAGATATCGTTGGCTTTTCGGGATTTGAAGAAGGACCCGTGGCCGCAATCGTGGTGGATGATGAAGATCCGCGACAGAAAGCCGCCCGCTAGAATCGCCAGCGGCAGGATAGGCCAACCGGACACTGCCAGGCTCCGATCCATGAGAAACCAGAGGACCCCATATGGAACAACAGAGTTCATGATCTGAAAGACGCTGCGCCAGAGCGAAGGTTGCTGGTGTTTCGCTACAATTGCCTTCCAGGCCGCGATATGTTGTACCTCGATGATAATGTCCCCTTTTGTCCTCGATAGAAATGTCCCCTAATAGGACTTCCGGAAGGAGGTCAGATTGGGGCGAATGGAGATGAGTGAAAGAGAGTTGGGGCGAGTGGAAGTGCTGGGGAGGGTGA
>DASSJE010000346.1:0-21727 GCA_035691365.1 Terriglobia bacterium | reverse complement strand
GCATACCGCACCATCTCTTCATTGCCCGCCCCGAAAAGGTTGGCCAAAAACTTCATCGGTATGCGCGATTGATCGATGTCATGGAAGAGATTCTCCGAGGTGTGCGAAATGGTGTCGCCGTCCCGGTTCGCCATCACGGGTGACATGGGCGGAACATAGAAGAGCATGGGTAGGGTGCGATACTCGATGTGTGGCGGGAGGGCGATTTTCCAGATCTTGACAAATTTGTACACGGGAGACCGCTGCGCCGTTTCAATAACGGAATCGTGAAGTCCGTTTTTGCATGCGGCGGCGATCACTTGGGGATCATACGGGTCGAGCACCAGCGAGCGATGGGCCTCCACCAGTTCATCGTTCGGACGTCTGGCGATTTCCTCTATACGTTCGGCGTCATAGAGCACCGGACCCAGATAGCGAATGCGGCCCACGCACGAATGGAAGCAGGCCGGGGCCTGTCCGGTTTCCAAACGCGGAAAGCAGAGGATGCACTTTTCGGACTTGCCTGTTGACCAGTTGAAATAGACCTTCTTGTAAGGGCATGCCGCGACACAGGCCCGCCAGCCGCGACAGCGTTTCTGGTCGAGCAGCACAATACCGTCCTCGCCACGCTTGTAGAGAGCCCCCGAAGGGCACGCCGCCACGCAGGATGGATTCAGGCAATGGTTGCAGATGCGCGGAAAGTAAAAGTACACCAGGCGCTCGACAGCGGAAAGCTGGGCCTGCTGGTCTGGAGTCAGTCCTTTGAGATTTGGATCGTGCTCGGCGTATACAGGAGACCCGCCCAGATCATCATCCCAGTTTGGTCCTGCTTCAATGTCCATGGGTTTCCCCGTCACCATGGAAAGTGGCCGCGCCGTGGGCTGGTCATCACCCTGCGGGGCATTGAACAGGTTTTGGTAGTCGTATGTCCAGGGCTCGTAATAGTCATCCATCGTCGGCATACTGGGATTGTGATAGATATTGAAAACGGTGCGGAGCTTGCCCGTCGACTTCAGTCTTAGCTTGCCTTCCTTCAGTTCCCAGCCGCCGTGATAGTTCTCTTGGTCTTCCCATCGGGTCGGGAAACCGGTGCCAGGTTTGGTTTCCACATTGTTCCACCACATATACTCGGCGCCTTTGCGGTCCGTCCATATGTTCTTGCAGGCGATGCTACAGGTGTGGCAGCCGATGCACTTGTCCAGGTGAAAGACCATGGCGATTTGCATTCGAACATCCATTTCAATCCTCTCTTACCATTTGAGCTCGGGCAGCTTGCGCACCAGTATGTGAACGTCGCGATTGGAAGCGGTCGGCCCCCAATAATTGAAGTGGTATGTAAACTGGCCGTAACCGCCGGCCATCAGGTTTGGTTTCATGCGCGTGCGCGTCAGGCTGTTGTGGCCTCCCGCGCGCCGATTGTGCCGCAAAGGTGAAAGCGGCACGGAGATTGTGCGCTCGGGTGAGTGGTACTGCATCGAGATGCCGGACGGTATTCGCGAACTGACTACCGCTCGCGTGACCACCACGCCGTGGTCGTTGTAAATCTCCACCCAGTCGTTGTCCTTGATGCCGAGTTCGGCGGCGTCCTTGTCATTCATCCAGAAGGGTTCGATCCCGCGGGAAAGCGTCAGCATACGGTGGTTGTCAAAATAGGTGCTGTGAATGTGCCACTTGCCGTGCGGCGTCAGATAATTCAGCATCTTTGACCGGCCGGCCTCACGGGTGAATTTCAGGTCGGCGTACTGCATTGGCGTAGGTTTGGGTTTGTGACAAGGCAGGTGCTCTCCGTACTGGAGATAAAGAGGGTGATCGAAGTAGAAGTGCTGCCGGCCTGTCAAGGTGCGCCAGGGTACGTTGTTTTCAATGTTGTAGGTGAATGGTGAGTAAGCTCGTCCGTTTTCTACCAGCCCAGACCACATCGGGCTGTTCAGCAGCCGCTGAGGTCGTGTCTGGAGGCCCTGGTAACTGGTGCGGACGCTTCTTCCTTTTTCCGCAAGATGCGCGAGCGGCAGTCCGACCCTTGCCTCCAGGTTCTTGTATGAGCGGTAAGCAAGTTCGCCGTTGGTCACTGTGGCGAAGCGCAGTATCATGTCGCAGACCTGCTCATCTTCAAGCAGAGATGGATACTCCCTGCCATCCCAAGAAACCACGGGCCGGTCTTGGAGGGTTTCGTCATAAAGGTCGCCAACAGCATAATGGGTACCGTGCGCTCCGAGACCCTTTTCCCGGACGTTCGGGCCGAAGGAGATGAACTGGTTGTACAAGTTCTTGTAATCTCGTGCAACCACGGTGAGATTGGGCATCGTCTTCCCGGGTATCGCCGCAATCTCACCCGATCTCCAGTCCTTCAGTTCCGGCTGGGCGATTTCCGCTGGTGTATCGTGCGCCAGCGGAGAAGCCACCAGGTCGCGGACGGTTTCGGGAAAATGCCTGGCGGCAAGCTCGGAAAACTTCCGTGCGATGGAGCAGAAAATCTGCCAGTCACTTCTCGATTCCCAACAAGGTGGCACTGCGGCGGAAAGCGGATGGATAAAGCTGTGCATGTCCGTGGTATTCAGGTCCGATTTTTCGTACCATGTGGCCGCCGGCAAAACAATGTCGGAATAGAGAGCTGAAGTGTCCATGCGGAAGTTCAAATCGACGACAAGATCCATCTTTCCTTGCGGCGCTTTGTCATGCCAGGTTACTTCCCGCACGGAATCCTGTGCCAGGTCTTCCGCAATCGCATTGTTGTGCGTGCCCAAATAATGATTCAGGAAATATTCGTGTCCTTTGGCGCTGGCCATCAGAGCGTTGCCCCGCCAGATGAACCACAGACGCGGCCAGTTTTCCGGCGCATCGGGATCCTCCACGGAGAATTTCAGCTTTCCATTTTTGAGCTGTCCGGTTGCATAAGCCGTGATTTCCTGGGGCGATGAAGCGCCCGCCGCTTCCGCCTCCTTCACCAGCTCCAGCGGGTTCTTGTTGAATTGCGGGTAGAAGGGCAGCCATCCGTTGCGCACAGCACGCGTCTGCACGTCCATCGTATGGCCGCGGGCAAGCGACCCGTCCGGCTGCTGCGCAGGAACGGCGTGATAATCCGTAAAACTCTTCTCATAGCGCCACTGGTCGGTGTGGACGTAGTGCCAACTCGGTGCGTTCTGCAGCCGCACCGCCGGCATCCAATCGCGCGCAAAGGCGATGGCTGACCACGATTCCGCCGGCGCCAGTTTTTCCTGGCCGACGTAGTGTGCCAACCCTCCGCCGTTGACGCCCACGCACCCGCAGAACATCAGTGCGTGAATCCCGGCCCGATACATCAGGTTGTTGTGGTACCAGTGGTTGATTCCGGCGCCGATGATGATCATGCACTTACCTTTGGTGAGCTCAGCAGTCGTGCCCCATTCGCGGGCAAAGCGAATAAGCACGTCGCGCCCCATGCCGGTGTACTTTTCCTGCCAGGCCGGCGTGTAGGGTGCCTTCTCATCGTCATAGCTCTCGGGATATTCGCCAGCCAGCCCGCGCCCTACGCCGTATTGCGCCATCAGCAGGTCATAAACCGTGGTGACCATTGCGGTTTCGCCCGAACTCGTTCCAATACGCTTCACGGGCACACTACGAAGGGTCTCCCTGCCTTCACTGAAATCGTCAAGAGTCACCTGCACGACCTCGTCGGAGTTCTCAAGGAACGTCAGTGCGGGTTGGATGGGGCTTCCATCAAGGCCGTCTTGTAGCAGCAGGTTCCATTTGCCGGGTGCTTTCCCCCAGCGAAACCCAGAGCTGCCTTGCGGCATCTTTGGGCGATTATCGCGGGTGTCCCACATCAGGAATTTCCATTCATCGTTTTCAACGCTTTCATAGGGTTTCAGTCTTCCGGCGCGCAGAAGCTTTCCGGGCCTATAGCTACCGTTCTGTTTTTTCAATTCCACCAGGTAGGGTGCGTCGGTAAAACGTTTGGTGTAATCGATGAAATAGGGCGTTTGTTTTTGGTGATGGAATTCCTTCAGCAGAACGTGATTCACGGCCATCCACCAGGCTCCGTCCTGCCCGGCGTTCACGCACACCCACTCGTCAGCGTACTTCGCTACCTGGCTGAAGTCCGGCGCAAAGACCCACATCTTCGATCCGTTATGCCGCGCCTCGGCGGCAAAGTGGCAATCCGGCGTACGGGTCATGTTCAGGTTGGAGCCGGCTACCGCCAGCAGCTTGGCGTTGTACCAATCGGCGGATTCATGCACATCTGTCTGCTCGCCCCAGGTTTCAGGCGAGGCCGGTGGCAGATCGCAGTACCAGTCGTAGAAAGAGAGCGAAACGGCTCCCATCAGTTGCATCAGGCGTGCCCCGGACGCATAGCTGATCATCGACATGGCGGGAATGGGCGAGAAACCCGCAATGCGGTCCGGACCGTGCTTCTTGATGGTGTAGATCGAAGCCGCGGCAATCAGTTCCAGCATGCTGTCCCAGTCAGCGCGGCGAAACCCACCCTTGCCGCGCGCCTGCTGCCAGCGGCTGCGCGTTTCAGGATTTTCCACCAGAGATGCCCACGCTTCCACCGGATCATCGTGCTGCTGCCGCGCTTTTTTCCAGGCATCGAGTAACACTCCGCGCACATAGGGATATTTCACGCGCAGCGGGCTGTAGAGATACCAGGAAAAGGAAATCCCACGCTGGCAGCCACGCGGCTCATAGGGCGGCAGGCCGGCGGCGAGCGAAGGGTAGTCCAATGCCTGCATTTCCCAGGTGACGATGCCGTTCTTCACATAAATCTGCCAACTGCAACTTCCGGTGCAGTTCACGCCGTGCGTAGAGCGCACAATCTTGTCATGCTGCCAGCGATTGCGATAGAACTCTTCCCACTGGCGCAGCTTGGGGTCGCCGATGTCTCGAATCCACGTTAAGTTTCCGTTGGCTTTGCTCATTGTTTCCCTCAAACCCTCAACTTGCCCTCCACCAGGGCTCGCCGGACACCGCGAATCCTTCGCTTCCACACCAGGCCTAGCACCACCAGGCCCAATGCTGTGCCCGCTAGTCCGATCAGGATGAAGCGTAAACGGTACGCACGGGCGTTTTCCGTGCCGCTCTCATTCGAGCTCTGTTCAAAGAATGCCGTCAGCGCGATGATTTCCTCAGGCTTCAATGGATGCTTTGTGAAAATGGGTTTCATGGTGGCACTGGCGGGATTCTTCAGCCATGCCTCCAGACCGTTCCTGCCATTAAGACGCTTGTACGCGAGCGTCAGGTCTGGGCCAAGCTGTCCACCGTCCAGCGCGCCTCCGGCGGATTTCACCGCGTGGCACGAGATGCACGAGGGGCCGTCCGCCTGCAGCCGCTGGTTTCCAACAAACAGCGCCGTGCCTTCCGCGGCCTGTTCCGGCGTGAATGGCGGAGCCTGAGCTTCAGCAGCAGGCTTCGCTCCCGATGTCTCCCCTGACTTGGCAGCAATAAAATTCAGCAGTGATTCCGCCATCTGCGGAGTCATGCCCGGTACTGCAGGCATGACGATGCCGTTATATTCTTTCTTCAGCCTCAGAGCGTAGGCGTCGCCACTGTCGATGACAGCTTGCGGGTTGAGCAGCCACTTTTCCAGCCACTCATGGTCCCTCGCTTTAGTCACTCCTTTAAGGTCCGGACCCAGCAGCTTGCCTCCGCCAATGCTGTGGCAAGCGGCGCAATTCTGCTTGAAGAAAGCTTCAGCATCCTGCTGGGCGCGGACCGCCCGAGGATTCAGGAACGCCAGCCCGAACACAACCCAGAGCGTAAGCCTGGCAACGTTTGCAGTTTTCAACCACTTGGCGCTCACCGTTTTCCTCCGAAAGCTTCCTTCCTTAGTTTCCGCGGGTCCTTTTTGCCTATAACGAACTTTCCAGCCCGTCGCTCCTCCGTGTACGTCCACCGGGAGCCTCAAGTGGGGGGCTTAATGGATAAATGGTTCGATTGGTCATCTGCCCAAGCGGGTAGCTGACGATGCACATCGGAAGGCTTCCCTTCCTGGGCTTGCCGCGTCGCCACCAGAACGGCCAGCGTTTGGGTCTCAAAAAACCGTATGAAACGAGTTTGCAATTCAACCCAGGATTCGTGCAGCGCACATGGGCAGTGGTCGGAGCACTGGTGGTCTTCCAGGATACACTTGGTGAATGCCAGCTCGCCTTCGATGGACTGTACGATCGTCAGTAGATTGATTTTATCGGGTGGCAGGGCCAGTTCGTACCCGCCGCCAATCCCCTTATAAGAGCGAAGCAGCCGTTTGCGCCGCAGTTCCAGCAGGATCTTGCACAGAAAAGAGTTCGGAATATCTTCATGAACGGCGATCTCTCGACTGCCGGTCAGCTTGCCTGGCGGCTGCATGGCCAGGTATATCAAGGCTCGAACTGCATAAGTGCATGGGCGCGACAGCAACACCGGTTGACTCCGCTAAAGGACTTTCTTATCCTTTGGTCATGTATTATCGATACCCGCTTCATTTGGGCAATCGGCCGGCTGTCACGGTTGATGGGACATTTGTCCCAGAGGTGTGGCATGTTTGAAAGGGAACTCTTTGCCCTGCTGGAGGGTACTGCTGACGGCGCGTTCGCCGTCGACGAACAGGGCCTTATCTGCTCCTGGAATCGTGCTGCCGAAAAGCTCTTTGGCTATAAGAAATCCGAAGTATTGGCAAAACCGTGCGCCGGGCTTTTCCGGGGGCGAGGCAACCTGGGCATGCAGGTATGCGCGGAGCCCTGCAGCATCATCGATTGCGCAGTCGAGCACCGCGAAGTCTCGAGCTACGACATGGAGGTCGATACGCGGCCCGGAAAGAAAGTCTGGGTCAACGTTTCCATTCTGACCTTCTACGACGAGCGAACCCGCCGGCATCTGGTGGTCCATCTCGCGCGTGATGTCACTTTGCGGAAGAAGTCTGAGAATCTGGCGGAGAGACTGGTTAGCGTGGCCAGGGAGATTTCAGCCCTGCCGGACGACGCTGAAGGCCTGCCTCCTGCTTCGCCGCTTACCGAAAAGGAGCGGCGTGTGCTGGAGTTGCTGGCAAAGGGCAAGAGCCCAGCCCAGGTTGCACACGAACTCGGTATCACGCCCCGGACCTTGCGCAATCATCTCCATCACGTCAACCAAAAGCTTCACACCCGCAATCGACTTGAGGCCGTGATGCAGGCGGCACGCCGCGGACTGATTTGACGTACGGCCCGTATCTGCCACTCGTCAGAGGTCAATCGCGACGCGAACCGGCACTGAGAATGTAGTTCTGAGTTATGGATTATGGCATGGGCACCGAATGATCTTGGGAAGGTAATACGGGACTTTGAACCCAGGACCCACGACTTATCGTTTAGAAATCATGATTTCTCTATCGTCTCTCGGTGATGGTCAACACCTGATCGACGCGTGGGTTCTCAAACACTTCACTCTTGCCTCCCAGCCAGTGCACTTCAATCTTATCCACCCGATCAAGCTTGCCCAGGCCGAACCAGGCTTCCGGAGCAGACTGTGAAAGGTAGGAGCCTGCTGTTCCATACTCGCGAAATTGCCGCTTGCCGCCGGCATAGAGATAGACTTTCGCTCCGTAACCTGAGCGGTTGCATTGCGTCCCCACCAGGTGAACTGCCAGCCAGTGGTTGCGGTTGCCGCCGTCATTCCGCAACAGCATAGGCCGGCCGTGGTTTGTCATCATGATCATGTCCAGGTCACCGTCGTGGTCGTAGTCCGCAAACGCTGCGCCGCGGCCCACAATTTTTTGATTCAGCGCGCTGCCTGCAGTTCCCGAGCGCGCCAGATCGTAGTAGCCATCCGACCCCCCGGACCAGAAAAGATATGGCCGGCCCGGTATCAGTCTGGTCGTGTCGCCCTTGTCTTCCAGCGTCGAGCCGTTGATGGCCGCGAGGTCCAGGCGGCCATCATTATCAAAATCAAAGAAGAAGGCGCTCCAGCCGGCGTTGCCCATGGCGATCTCGCCGCAGCCGTACATGTCTGCGGCGTCGGAAAAATGCAGTTTTCCCTTTCCGTGTTGTTCCTCCCAGAGATTCTGATAGAGCGCATATCCCTGTCCAATCCAGTGCGTCAGGAACATGTCAATGTCCCCGTCGCCATCGAAGTCCCCCAGGGCGATGCCCATGGTCCCTCGGTTTTCTTCGGTCCACGATGAGGCGCTGATATCCTGAAAGCGGCCCCGGCCCAGGTTCTGGAACATGCGGTTGGAAGAGATGTCGTTACCGACGTAAAAATCGAGCCAGCCATCCAGGTTAAAGTCGCCGAAGGCGGCCGAAAGACTGCGGCCGTCGCCGTTGGCCACGCCCAACCGTTCGGCGACGTCAGTGAAGGTTCCGTCGCGGTTGTTGTGGTACAGGCGGTTGGGCACCGGATCGAAGGAAGAAGGATTCAGCGTAAAGGGCACGTTGGTGCCGTATTCCTGCGAAGTCGCTCCGTTGGGAACGCCACGAAGATCGTAATCCACATAATTGGTGACATAGAGGTCGAGGTAGCCGTCGTTGTCGTAGTCCACCCACACCGGTGTCATCCCCCAACGATGGTTGGCCACGCCCGCACGGTCGGTCACGTCGGTGAAGGTGCCGTTGCCGTTGTTATGGTATAGGACCGACTTGCCATAGTTGGTTATGTACAGATCGAGGTGGCCATCGTTGTCATAATCCCCCCAGGCTGCGCCCATGCCATAGCCGCCTCGGTTGGCCACGCCGGCCTTGAGCGTCACGTCGGTAAAGGTCCCGTCGCGATTGTTGCGGTAGAGGCGGCTGTAAGGTGCATCAGCGCCGGGCTTGGCTCCCCAGGGGCCGGGCTGGTTCACCAAATAGAGGTCCGGCCAGCTGTCGTTGTCGTAGTCGCCCCATGCAACGCCGGGCCCCATGTCTTCAGGAAGTTGGTGGGTGCGGGCGCCATGTGAGTGAACGAAATCGATTCCGGCTTGTTGCGTCACATCGGTAAAAACGATTGACGGATGGTCTCTCGGAAGGCGCCGCGCGGCGCTGTCAAACACCTGCGTTTCAGGCATCTGCTTTGACCGCGAGCACGCGGTGGCCAGGCCCACCAGCGCCCCCATGCTTGACAGAAGAATCTCCCGGCGCGTCATCGGCCAGGTCCCGGTTTCGGCAGAGGAGCCAGCGAACTCACTTTGCTCTTTTTGACCGAAGTGCCTGTCCGAACATGGCCGGCGCTTGCAAACTGCACTTCCACGTGGTCCGAGGAAAGATCGGAGATCGGCGACTGAAGATGTTTTCCCGGGAAGGCGAAGTCCATGAAATACTGGTTGGCCTTGCGGTAACGCAACCGCGCTGTAATGGTCAATGGGCCTTTCACATCCAGGGGAACGTTGAATTTGTAGTCGTACATGTCGGAATAACCGGGGAAGATGGCGCGCTTCCACTTGGCGCCCACGTAATGCCACAAGTCGTGCCGCACGATTTCCTGGCCCTCGGCATTGACACCTTCGGCTTTCAGAACAAAGGATCCGGGCTCCAGATGACCGTCCGGCAGCAGTTGGCCGGAATGAAAAATCACGCGTCCGGTCCGATCGGTAACCCTCACCTCCACCCAGGCGCGAATCAGGTCCAGCGGGCCGGTGGGAAAGCTGTGTCCGGCCTTGTTATTTGAAATCACCGCGCGGAACTCCGCCTTTCCTCCCAGGCGCAGCGTTTGGGGTGGAACGATCCTAATGGGCAGCACAGGCCCCTTGGGCCAGACGTTGGCGATTTCCGGAATGTACTTATTGCCCTCCAGCCACTCTGTGACCCGCTCTGTTTGCCCGGCGGCGTCGGGCGTATCGATTGCTTTCGGCATCCACTGATTGCCGGCAGCAAACCAGTGGTTGCGATGCTTCAGGCCCAGCCCGATTTTCAGGTCGTAAGGATCGGCCAGCGCCAAGCCGGGAGAGTCCTGGTAATACATGTGGCACTGCTGGCAGCGCAGCCGATGGGTCGTATTCGGATCGGTGTTCCACTTGCCATGTTTCCAGTCGTCATACTGGTTCTGGAGCTGCACCCAGCCCACATGGTTAATTCGCTTATCGATGAACTGTTTGTGGCAGGCGCCGCATGAAGCGGGGTTCTTGTCGAGAGTGAGATCGTAATCTATGTTGTGCTGCTGGGGATATGCGCGAATCAGAAAATGCGTTATTGAAGCCGCACGTGCGCCACCGGCATACTCAAAGAGATAAGGCTTGGGAGGCGCCCAGATGTAATTTCCGTTTCCCTGCACGTCCACGCGTCGCATGGCATGGCAAACCACACAGGACGCACCTTCCTTAAACCCGGGAGCCTCGATGCTGGTGCTGGCATTCTTATAGCCGGAAAGCAGTGAGACGGGATCATGGCAGCCGGCGCAGTAACGCGCCGCCGGTGCGCCCTCGGCATGGATCAGTGCGCCCTGCACGCCTTGGAAAGCCAAGTCTTCCGACGACCAGCGATGGGTGTCCGCGTCCCACTCCTTATAGATTTCTGTGTGGCAGCCCGATGCGCCGCACGATTTCGACCCGGCCAGCAATTGCGGTGCTACCGGCCCGCCACTCACCGTCTTCGCCATGCTGGGAGCAAAGATATCTTTACCGTAAGGCATTTTGTAGTCCGCCGGCAGTTTGTAATGGCTGAAATCCGGCTCATAGGCTTTGTAAGTCACCGCGAGGATACCGGCAACCGCCCCCAGCGCAAGCACAGTCAGTCCGCTCGCCAGCCACATGTGCCTACGTCCGGGACTGAAATCCGGCAGAACGAAACGGCCGTGGGCGTCGTTGCCATTCAGGCCATTCAGACCGTTGCGCAGATTCTCTCCCGCCTTTTTTGCATGCGGCCACACATGGTATCCGACAAAAGGCAGGGCGATAATGCCGCTCCACAAGTGCAACTGGTCCCACAAGTGGCTTACATAAAGTCCGAACATCGCCTGCCAGGTGAGAACCAAGCCCGACACTGTCACCACCGCCATCGTCCAGAAGCCGGTATAGGCGCAAAATTTTCGGAACGAACGCCGCACCTTGCGCGTCGCCAGCCAGTGGCTCAGCTGCCAGAGCGTCAGGGGAATCACGATTGCGAACCCCAGCACAGTGTGCAGCAATACCGAGACCTGGATCGTCACGCTGAAAGGCAGCAGCCAGATCGCCAGGCCCGTCAGGGCAAGAAAGATGAGCACTCCGCTCAGCAGGCTGAAACGAAATATTCCTTTTTCATGAATAAAGCTATGCCGGATGGGCAATGGTCCATGAGCAGATTCTTCCATGCTCTTCTCCTTGGCGGGGTTGTTGTTTCCCTACGCACAATCGTTCCCCCGGTTGCCTGGCAATTGCGCATCCGCAGGCTGCAGCAAAAGCAAGCTACAGAAAACGAATTGCTACTTTTTATGTCAATCGTTGGGGAGGACTCTGTGACTCCAGTCACAATAAATCATAAGAATTCCCAAGATAGGGAAATTATCGGAAGGAGCATACAGGAAATCTATTAGAGAAGAGGCGCCAGCGTGAACCGTCGCGTAGTGGAGTTCCCGTTTTTTCAGCCTCACACGTTCCCTCGAAGAAAACCTGAATGTGACAAAGATCATCTTTTCAACCATGGCAGCGGCTCTATGGTTATATCATGGGGAGCAAGAGCCTCACCGCTGCGGTGGCGCAGACGGGACGGCAGAGTCACTGGAGTTTTTCGCCTCGATGCATCAGGCCGTTCTCGAGGCCCTCGTGTGTGAGCCCAATGTGGCGATCAACAGCCCCGCAGGAGCCGCATGCCGACCGGAAAACTTTGGCTGGCTATATCTATCATCGCTCTTTCGAGGCGGGCATTGCCAACGTTCTCATCTTGGACGGGTCGTGAGGAGCGTCCAAGCTCCTTGGAATTACATTTCTCAAACAGCCGCTTCATGCTGCATTGTTGCCGCATATTCACGCGTACGCACACAGTATGATTTTTGGCTAACCGGGCCGAATGAGGTACAACACCGTGACGATGCCCAGGGCAACAAGCACAAATGCCTCTACCGAATCGAAGGCGACGATGATTCTGTTCACCGTAGGTGATGTTGTAAAGGCAGAGCCCTCCTGCCTGCCCGCTGTCAACTCGCCTGCACCCCAGATTCCCAAATGGACCATTGCAAATATAACGACTAAAACTTTCCAGACTAATGGCCGCCACAGAGGCCAGGCAGCCAGCGCCAGAAGCCAGAACAAGCCTTCCACTCGCAACGCGCGCCACGGCGGAAACCACCTGCTGATCCAGGAATCAGGCTGCTCATTCCACGCCTCGAGTATCTTTCCGGTTGACACGTGGATCAGGAGCATCACGGGTGTGTAGATTGCGATAATAAGACCAAGAATCTTCATGGCGCCTCTTTCGAGAAAATAAAAGTTTCGAAAATACAGCGAAAGCTGCAGCGTCGAAAACTCTTATTTTCCCACGCGTCGCGGCTGGCGCTTATTGAAAAAAGCATTCAACTCAGTGATAAGATGAATCAGGTTCGCGTGACCTGCTGCCACCGCTTCCTCATTGAAATCTGTAGCCCTTTGAGTCAAGACGAAAGCCACACAATCTCGCCGTGACTTTGGTCATAGCGGCCTTTCTTTTCCTTGCCGTGTAATGAAACTTGCGAGCGTTTGCCGTGTGGGGTGCAGGGCAGTCCTCCGCGACCGGTCGCATCGTCAAATTGCAAAGGAGGATAGATGGGAATCGATATTCAAAAGACTGTTGCGGAAATTGCGCTCGAGAAGCCGCAGGCCGCGGCGGCCTTTGAAAAGCTGGGCATTGATTACTGCTGCGGCGGGCGCAAGTCTTTAGCGGCGGCTTGCGAAGAAGCGGGTATTGACGTGAGCCATGTCGAAGGTCTGCTGGAAGAAGAAGGGAGGGGCCGGACTGATGCCAGGCACTGGGGCGAACGATCTCTGGGCAGGATCATCAGCCATATTGTGGAAAGACACCACGCCTATTGCCGTGAAGAAGGCGTACGTTTGCAGCCGCTGTTGGAAAAAGTTGTTGCAAAGCATGGCGCGCATCATCGGGAACTCTCCCAGGTTCGGGAACTTTTCACCGCGCTTCGCAACGAGCTGAGTATGCACATGATGAAGGAAGAGCAGATGCTGTTCCCGTATATCATCGCACTCGAAAATTCGGCCGCGCTCAAGTCGGCTCCTCCACGGGCGCCCTTTGGAACAGTTCAAAAACCAGTGCAGATGATGGTTCTGGAGCATGATGACGCGGGACATTTGCTCAAAGAAATTCGCAGCCTGACCAGCAACTTCAAAGCACCACAGGATGCCTGTCCCAGTTTCAAGGCGCTGCACCAGGGTTTAGAGGCGTTTGAGGCGGATTTGCACCAGCACATTCATCTGGAGAACAACCTCCTCTTCCCGCGCGCAATAGCCTTGGAAGATGCAACACGAGCAGCCTGAGTCACTTTGGTTTTAGTTCAATGAAAACCTTGGCCGCTGCGGTACATCCGCATTTGGTTTCTTTCGTGATCACGGGCCGGCGGCTTCCAAGCACCACACAACAGGATGAAAGAAACGGGTGTCTGCAGAACTAACCTCACCCCGTTTCAACCCAGCATACCTTTCCTTCTAACAGATTGTGTGGATACTTGCAGAATCCGCCGGGAATCCCCATTGCCAAGCTGGATGCCACGCTGTCAATGACCACCGAAATGATGAAGAGCAGGAGACGGCTCTGGTGAATTTATGACTGGAAGGTTAGATGCCGGATCCTTTTTCGCTTGCGCTAACTGAGATTGCCGGTGATGTTCCTTCGCCTTGCCGAACACATGCGGTTGGCAAACCTGATAAATATGAAGGACAATCGAATAAGACAGGGACTTCGCGAGCCTGACCGTCGCGAAGAAGGGAAGGGCACAGATTAAAGCTTCACATTGTTGCGCCGCGCCATGACAAGGACCGCGCGCGGAAGCCTCTGGCATAGCGGGGCCGGTAAAGTTGTAAGGTGGTTACAATATGCAAGACGACGCAGCGAAATCTGTAGTCGGCGGCGAGGACTGGCCGAAGCGCCTGGTTTTTTGGCTTTCCATCGCAGCAACCGTATTCTTATCCTTCTGGTATAGGCTCGATATTATTCTCCTGGCATTCGCCGGAGCCTTGTTGGCCATCATTCTGCATGCCTGCGCCGACTGGCTGGACCTGCACACTCCTCGAATGATCAGTCATAGGCTCTCCTATGCAATGATCGTTCTGGGAATCGTCCTGATGGCTTGTTTGATCGGTTATTTGGTGGTTCCCAGTGCAATTTCCGAAGCCAGTCAAATTGCGCAGATCATTCCAAAATCGCTGGCGCAAATTACAGCTTTTCTGAATCAGAGAGGTTGGGGCAGGTACATCGTTCGAGCTGCCCATAATCAAATGACCTCCGCTAATGAAGGACAGCAAATAAGCGTGGTCACCAGTGGTATCGAAGAAGCGATCGAGGGTGCCGTCGTGATCCTTGTCGTAGGTTTTTATGGGGCTCTATACGCGCGAGGTTACGTAGTGGGTCTATTGGACCTGGTCCCGAAAAGAAATCGGCTTCGGGTCGCACAGGTTTCTCAGGCGATTGTCTTTACGTTACGCTGGTGGCTGATCGGGCAATTGATCCCGATGTTTGTTCTCGGCGTCTCCACAGCCGTTGCGCTCTGGCTGCTCGGGATTCCGATGGCATTCGTGCTGGGCTTTCTGACGGGCGCGATGGTGTTCATCCCTTACGTTGGCGCCTGGATCGCTTTCGTTCCTACCGCCCTCGTTTCATTAACCAGGGGGCCGGACACGCTGATCTACGTGACGATCTTGTATCTGGCGATTCATATTGCCGAGGGATACGTGCTCGTGCCTCTGGTTCAGAAGCGCGCTGTGCTATTGCCGCCGGTCATAACGATCCTTTCTCAACTGTTTATGTGGAAGGTCGCTGGCCTGCTGGGTGTGGCTATGGCAACGCCCATAGCGGCTGCATTGCTGGTTATGGTCAAAACGGTCTACCTGCATGAAGAAATAGCATTGTGACGCCATGAGCGCGGCGCTGCTCATTTCATTCCCGGCTGCCCTCCTCGTTCGTTGCACGCTCTTTCGCCTCCACCACGCCTGTCATGAACCAAGAGTAAAGCGACTCCGGGCCGCAACCTCCTGGGCATCCTTGAAATTTGTTCCGGTCCCACGCGGCTCAAAACGTGCTGTGGGGATATCAGCTAAGGAATCGGTCTGCTTCGCACATAGTAGTAGTACGTATAAATTGAATACGATCTTTAACGAATTGTAATGAAGTTTTGCCACACTTATATTCAAACTTTATCACTCATAGAGGGCTGGAGTGATTGCCGGCCATTGAGTTAGCATCGGTTAGGTTTTGCTACCGAAAAGGTTAGATATGTCAGAGAAAAACATGGCAACCTTGAATCTCTTTGCCACTTCTGCGAACTTGGAAAATGCCGGCAGAGAATTCAGTGAAGAAGGGTTTCGCGATGCAGCTTTTTCTGTGCATTTGCTAAAGAACATCGGGCCAAAAGATTTAATTACTATGAAATCCATAAGAGTTTCTGAAGATGCCACCATGGGTGCGGCTTCCCGGATGGTCATTTGCGATTTGGTGGCGGAGGTTTGCCATTATCGGCATTCCGGCAATTCATAGGACAAAGTCGCTGTTTGCTGCTGGCCTGATAATGAGCGTGTTTGCTGGACCAGTGGATGCGGGAGTAGCAGTTGGGGTCGGCGGAGCTCTCATCGACCTGGGAACTCCGGATTCCGAAGCCAATCGCTTCGAGGGCCGCATCCGGACAGGTGGGATCTCCGTACCGTTCACTTTGTTGGAACATTCAGGTCGGTGCAGGGCGTTGTGAAATTTGGAGCACTAGGACTTTACTTCTAAAAAAGAGGATCTTGACATGAACTGGACTCGTGTTGAAAGAAAGTGGAACCAAGTCAAAGGGCCGGCAAAAACAAACTGGGCCAAGCTGACAGATAAGGATCTTGATCAGGTTGCTGGAAGGAAAGACAAGCTGATCGACCTGCTACAGGAGCGTTATGGCATCGCCAGGGTTGAAGCTGTAAAGGAAGTTGATACCTGGATCAGAGTCATGCACGCGCGGCTCCGGGATAGAGGATGGAGTCCTCAAGTATCAACCGACGGCCGCTGAGGGCATCGCTTAAAACTGCCTCTTGCTCGCGTAGGCTTCTTTCTCGGCCTTTGTCCATGTAAGCAGATCGCTCGTGCAGGGGGCGGTAACTGCCTCCAGGCTTGTGCAACGGACGCCCTCCCGATTGCCCCAAGATACTTGCATGGAAATCAGGATGAATTAGGCCTTAATGCCCAGTTCCTTGATTGCGGCCCCCGCGCCGGACAGGTTTGCAAGTCGCATCTCGGAGTACTTCCGCGAAAGGATGATTCCCGGCGCACCAGCATTGAAAGCGGCCTTCACGGCGTTACGAACGTCCGAAGGCTGCGTCTTTTTTTGTCCCCGCCCGGTAGGGATGTCAATATCTATCCCGGGATAGATCAATGTCCCCTCAGACATTCCAGACGTATCCTGCGCATTTGCGGGGCCGGCAAGATCGGTATTGGGAGGGGCTGCTTGTACTCTGGCCGATTGAACATCGGCAAGCGCCCGCTTTGTTTCCCGGTAAACATAATCTGAAGAGAACCCCGCGGTGGGAAGTTTGTCTAACGGCGCCTCGCCTTTGTATCCCAGGATGTCGTAGTAAAACTCCAACACGGATTGCGCTGGAACATCATGCCAGATAGTCGAATGGACCCCGTCGATATAGCGGGCCATGCGCGGGCCCGCACAATTGTTGTACATGCAGATTTTCAGAAGGTCGGCGTATGGGCTCAGCTTTCGATAGTCCTGCTCGGCGCGATAAAAGGGGTTGAAGGAATTCAGGTGCATTACATGGAATCCTGCTTCCAGGTTATTGTTTATGCTTTTGACCGCACCGTAGATTTCCCCGTAAAGTTCACGCTGGCTGTCTGTCCAAAATTTTTCCCAGGCTAGGATCTCAGGGTATTCCAGCAACAGCCGCCAGAAGGTGACAAAGTAACCGTCGCTTGGCCTTGGCTCGGTCCATGCAGCCCGCACCCACCGAGCGAGTTCCATGAGCCCCTGCCGGGCCCGCTCCACGTTGATGCCTTGCCGTTCTCCTTTTCGCGTGCAGTACTTGCAAAAGCATGTCAGGACGGCCTGCCCGTGGTCAGCGTCAATGGCATTATTCAAAGATCCCTGTCGTTCACAGCACCACATAACTCCGTCAACGTCGTAGGACTTGGTCCAGTCTTCGACCATCGAGAGGAGAAAATTCCGAAGGTAAGGATTATTAAGGCACGACTGGTCGGTCTTGCGTCCATAGACGTCGACCTCGGCGATTTTTTCAAAGTTGTCCAGTAAACGAGGATTGTAAACATCCTCAAACCAGCAAATGGATTTCATTCCGCGCTTTTTGGCCTTGGGAACAACTTCACCCAGAACGTCAAAGTTGCCCAGTTCCGGCGCCCGGAAATTCTTGAAGATTGTCTCCGCGTAAAATTCCGGATGGACCTCGGCATAGTCTCCCCCATGGAAAGTGTCCGTGTCATACTTCTGGACCCCATGGTCGGGCAGAGGATGGCCCGGAACCTGCCTTCCCTCAATACCTCGTCCATAGCTGAAAACCGCGATCAGCAGCGTGTTAACACCAGCCCGCTCTTGGACCGTATCCAGAACCTTGTCAACCCCTTCGTCGCTGAAGGAAACCGCGGGAATCTGAATGGCCACAGCTTTTTTGTGTGATTTCGATGCTCCGCTCTCAGCTTCCTGCAACCCCGCAGGTTCAGCCGCATGGCTTAAACCTGCGTGCCCTCCGACAGCTACAACAGAGGCTGCCGCGACGCTTTTGAGAAAAGTGCGCCGGGACGGATCCTTTGAAATACCCCCTGAATTGCCTGCCAGCTCGCCGCTTGTATCGGTCTCTTGATTTCGCATTGCTTCGTCTCTCAATCTCATCCCTCCATATTTCCTCATGGCGCCGGCCCTCACCCGGCCTTCCCGCTACTTAAACCACTGTTGCCTTCATAATCTTTGATTCATATTTGCACGAAGCGTCAGTGTACCATCATCATTCAGCTTCTGATGGCAAGCCCATCTCACCGGATATCGCATGCCCTTCACTTCGATTTCGGCTTTGAGCCGGAGTCCCTCCCATTTTGTTCCTTTGGGGAGCACCAACTGAGCCTGGCGTATCTTTCCCGGCAGCGGAAATCCAGGATCCAGACAACCACTCCGCAGCACCGTCCCTTCCGGCGTTTCCACGCTCACCCGCAACACTCCCGGAACCCCCGCAATCCCGTCATTGGCGAAGCCGACAATCAGACCTGTGTATCCAATGTCCTCGTAGCCCCAGATAAACGACGGTCTCACGCGGTAACCTATCCGCTTGTTGATCCGGTTGAACCACTCAGGGAATGCCTTGTACCAGCTCGTCAGGTTCGCGGCGCTGATGTCGTGAAAATTCCACAGAGACCAGTAGTTGGCGCCGATGTCGATTACGTGGGCGATGATGTTATCCGTGGGTGAATTGCCCTCTTCCAGCCGCGCGGATTGCGGTGAGCTTCCCGGAATGCCCTGTTCAAGCAAAGCAGCAATCCAGGGTGGGCGATTACTCAACTCCTCAATCTGCTCATTCTCGATAAAGATTGTGTCACTGCGGATCCAGTTGTTGCTACGCACCGTGCAGTCGAGAATTTCCGAGTTTCCCACACGGCTGAAGTCCGGCTGCGTGTTGGTGAGCAAAGGAGTCTTCGTGAAATGCTCGATCTGGACTTGCAGCATATTCATCCAGGTCCGCTCGGCCGTTTGATAGTCCGGGAAGGGAGTGTTGGTGAATGGCCATGTGTGGCCTTCACCCCAGAAGCCGTACATGAACGTATCCATGAATTCAATCAGCAGACTTCCATTGAATTTCTCCGCCAGCAATCCAATCAATTCGTTGAAAGACTGCTGGAAGAAAGGATGGTCAAATCGTGGCTGATAATGCGCATTCGGATTATTCTCCCGGTTTTTCCCAGGCCATGTAGCACCGGTCAGCTTCACCATCGGCACTTTGTCGAGGACGAATTGGGGCAGCGCGGGATCGTGGTAGTCAGGAGCGCTCAACTGGATCCGAAAGCCGATGCGCTTGTCATACTTCTTTGCCAGGTTGAAGACAAGCTTCAGGTAATCCGGAAAATCAAGACGTCCCGGGTGTGGCTGGATCTCCCTCCAGGTCGGACGGATATAAAGCTTCTGCCCCAGGGGAAACCGAACAAGATCTTCAATCGCTTGCGGAATGTTGTCTGACTTGATCTCCGCTGTTCCCATGTCCGCCGTGATGTAGGTCACGAGCCCCTTACCATAGCCGGGCACGACAACATCGGACGGCGTCGTAGCCATGACGACATCATCGTTGGGAATCAAGGCCTCAGGAGGGTATTGCGGAAATGGCCCCTGGTTCAGCCTGTCCTGGACCGTTGGGCCTGACCCGAAATCGTACTTGCCCCAATTGTGAGCAGGAACAATGCCGCGTGCCGTCCCCACCCCAATACCTGCGGCGGTGGCAAGAACGCTGCCGTTCTTCAGGAAATCTCTACGATTCATTTGAATAATGGCCTCCTTCTGCCATGCGGCATTGAAACGTCGAAATCGAGGTATTGCTTAGGCGCACATGCGCTTTCTTATGGAATTGCGATCCCAGCAGCTTCATTCAGGCATAAATAATGTTGAACAAGGTCAGGTTCACGCTGCGATATGTTTGTTTCTGCCGCGCGAGACTCTTACGGAACGCAGCAAACCCTTTGTCCGTTTACCAAAAACTTAGTTGTTCACCCACCCATCGATGGCGGAAAACTTTCAGATCCTTTTGACTATTCCTTCTGGCTTGGTTGGGGCGCACCGGCAAGAGCTGCTGTGCCTTTCTTTTCTTCTGTCTTCAATTGCTGAAAAAGGCGCATCTGCTCCATTCCTTCAGCGCGCCGGCCAAGACGAAGATATGCTCGGGCCAGAGCATAGTGCGCGCCGCTCGGCTTCGGATCGAGCTTCACGGCCAGTTCGAGTTCAGGCAGGGCTTTTTCCGTCTGCCCTTTTGTCAGAGCGAGGTTGCCCAGCAGGTAATGGGCTTCTGCCAGAGAGTTGTCAAGTGCAATAGCCTCTTTTAAAAGAGAGACCGCATGAGCTTCCGTCTTGCTTCCCGTTGTGCCTCGATAAACCAGCAGCATTCGCCCGTACTGCAGGTAGAGGTTTGCGTCGTTGGGGAAATAGCCGATTGCCTTTTCGAACGTAGCTTCCGCTTCATCGAGTCTTCCGTCATCAACCTGGGCGGAGGCAAGTCCAAGCAGCGATTCCTTATCCTTTGGATTTAGTTCCACAGCATGTGCGTAAGTCTTTTCAGCAGCTTTCAGCTCACCCAGCTTGTATTGGGCAAGACCGAGAAACCGGTACGCTTTGTACGAGTGGGGAGCTACCTCGACAGCTTTTCGAGCGGCCATCAGCGCCCCATTGTAACGATTGTCGTGGAGCAACATGACGCCGACGTCCAGATAGTTGGTCTCGCGTGAAGGTGCAAGGTCAACAGCCCTGTCCATATGCGCCACTGCTTCCTTGATATGGCCCTGCTTGAATTCGCACCACGCAAGGAGGTCCTCGATGTCTGAGGTTTCGTTCCCGGCTTGGGTCAGACCCTGAAGAGTGGCCAGGCTTTCCTTAATGTGGCCGGCGTGGTATTGGGTGAGGGCGATGTTGTAATCGAGGTTTGCCTTGTCTGGATAGGTAGTCGCGACTGACCGGAATAAATCCTCCGCCAGGGCAAAATCCCCGGCCTGGTCGGCAACCTGCCCGCCGAGAAAAATCCCTTCAGGCCCAACGGAACGAGTCTTGAGCACCAGCAGGACTTTCCGCGCCTTCTCAGCTTTTCCAGTCTTATAATAGCAGCGAGCCAGCGCCACCTGAGCCTTGGAGTGTTTCGCGACTTCCTGAGGTACTGATTCCAAAAGATCGCGGGCATGCTGATAGTCCTTGAGTTCTTCGTCTACCATGCCCAGCAGGAGAATCGATGTGGTCTCGTGCGGCTCAGCCTTCAAGATTTGCTCAAGGTTCTTCCTAGCCGCCTGAAATTGTCCCATCTGGAACTGGTTTGAGGCGAGGTTCCGGCGGGTTTGCATGTCCAGAGGGTTGAGGTGCAACGATTTTTCCAGATAGGAAGTTGATTCCGGCAGCTTCTGTTCCATGCCCAGAACTGCTCCAAGAAAAGCCAGATAGGCAGGATCATCCGGAGCCAGTTTCACTGCCTGGCGCAATTCCATCTCAGCATTTTTCAAATCGCCTTGTTGAACCAACGACGTGGCACGTGCCGCATGCTGCTGCGCTTCGGCGAGGCTTTCGGATGAGCCCCGGGCCGGGCGCATCCAGAGGCATATACAGACCGCAAGGCAGACACAGACAAGACGCGTGGTTGGCAGTATTCTCATTCCGAGCCTCTGACCAGAAATTCAGAATAGCGAGGATTTGTTTCAGGTCAAAGACACTTCTCAGGATACGCTCAAAAGAGAGGCGGAATGTATGAAATGACCCGCCATTTACCCGGGGAAAAGAGGCTTGGCCAGATATCTGGCCAAGCCTCACCATTCAGAATACGAAATGGATTCCAATCTGCCCGTGGCGAGGCTGGTTTTCCTGGTAGAAGATACCACCGAATCCACTAGCACCAAAGCCGGTTCCATCGTTCGTGTTGGCCGCAGGAGCCCCGAAGCGAGGGTTGTTCAAGGAGTTGAAGAAATCGCCTCGTACTTCAATGTACATACTCTCCTTGATCCGGAACTGTTTG
>DASSJE010000345.1:0-16491 GCA_035691365.1 Terriglobia bacterium | reverse complement strand
CGAAGCCAAAATGAAGGAACTGGCGGACGCCGATATCCCGTACGAGCGCGTCTATTTTCCCAAAGCCGAAGGGCTGAAAATTTTCGACCAGATGGGCGAGTTTTTGAAGTGCGAGCTGATTGACGAAAAGGCGGAGCCGATTTTTTCAGCATACCGCACGGGGAAATTTCTAGATTTCTGCCGAGGCCCGCACATTCCCTCGACGGGTCGGATTAAGGCTTTCAAGCTGCTGAGCGTTGCGGGCGCGCACTGGAAGGGCGATGAAAAATCGCATCCGATGCAGCGGATCTACGGCACGGCATTTTTCTCCAAAAAAGACCTCAACGAATTTATCAACAAACTGGAAGAAGCGAAGAAGCGCGACCACCGGCGCCTGGGCAAGGAGCTTGACCTTTTCAGCATTCAGGATGAAGCCGGGCCGGGCCTGATCTTCTGGCATCCCAGGGGTGGCGTTATCCGCAGGGAAATCGAGGACTGGCTGCGCGCCGAGCTTGTCGCGCACGGCTACGACATGGTTTACACTCCGCACGCCATGCGGCTCCATTTGTGGGAGACCAGCGGCCACGCCAATTTCTACCGCGAAAACATGTTCGGGCCGATGGACGTGGAGAACGAGCGCTACCAGTTGAAGCCGATGAATTGTCCGGGCCATATTCTGATTTATAAGGACCGGCGCCGCAGCTACCGGGAACTACCCATGCGTCTGGCCGAGCTGGGAACTGTTTATCGCTATGAGCGCTCGGGCGTGATGCACGGCTTGCTGCGCGTGCGCGGTTTCACCCAGGATGACGCGCATATCTTCTGCATGCCGGAGCAGTTGGAAGCCGAAGTCCAGGATTGCGTGGAGTTCGCCCAGTTGGTCCTGAAGACTTTTGGATTTGACCGGTTTGAAGTGGAACTCTCTGCGCGCGACCCGGAGCATTCCGAGCATTATGCCGGGACGGTGGAAGAATGGAACCTCGCCGAAGCCGCATTGATGAACACGCTGAAGCGGATGGAGATTCCGTACAAATACATGCCGGGCGAGGCGGTTTTTTACGGGCCGAAAATTGATGTGAAGCTGGTGGACGCCATCGGCCGGCCCTGGCAGTTGACCACCGTCCAGTTTGACTTCAACCTGCCGAGCCGCTTTGGACTGGAATACACGGCCGCGGACGGCAAACCGCACACGCCGGTGATGGTCCACCGGGCGTTGCTGGGTTCCGTGGAGAGATTTTTCGGTGTTCTGATCGAGCATTTTGCAGGCTCCTTCCCGGTGTGGCTTTCGCCCGTGCAGGCGGCGGTGCTGCCCATCAGCGAGAAACATATGGACTACGCGCGGAAGGTGGCTGCGGAATTGCGCGCGGCCGGAATCCGCGTGGAACTGGACGACCGGAATGAGAAACTGAACGCCCGCATTCGCGATGCGCAACTCCAGCGCGTTCCTTTTATGCTGGTGGTGGGCGACCGCGAGGCGCAGGGCGGGGGAGTTGCCGTTCGAAGGCGGGACACCGGCGACGCTGGTTTTCGTCCCCTGGCGGAATTTAAGTCTTACCTTCGCGAACTTGTCGACACACGGGCCAATAAATGGTAAGCTTCTGAAAGTGGATGAGAAAAGCAAGGCTTACCTGAAGTCAAGAAGTATCTCAATAACTTTAGGCTGGAGTGGTCCAAGAGACCAGGAGGGCTATTTATTAGTCGGAATTACATACGAGTCAATGAAAAAATTCGCGCCCGGGAAATTCGTCTAATCGATGAGGGCGGCAACCAGGTAGGAGTGATGCCCCCGTTTGATGCCATGAAGATCGCCCGGGAGCAAGGTCTTGACTTGGTGGAAGTGGCGCCGCAGGCAAACCCGCCCGTCTGCCGCATTATCAATTACGGGAAATACCTGTATCAGCAGAGCAAGCGGCAGCATGAAGCCCGGAAGCACCAGAAGGCCGCCGGACTGAAGGAAGTGAAGATGCGTCCGCACATCTCGGGTCACGATTTTGAGACCAAGCGGAACCGCATCATCGAATTCCTGAAGGAAGGCTCGAAGGTGAAGGCCGTGATCATGTTTCGCGGGCGCGAAAACGCGCACCGTGACCTGGGCTGGGAAATGATGCGGCGGCTGGGCGATGAATTGAGCGAGATTGGACTGCTGGAGATCGGGCCCCGGCAGGAAGGGCCGAACCTGTCAGCCATCTTTTCTCCCAAGAAGCCGGCCGCGAAAGCCGGGAAGCCGGCTGCGAAGTCCGCTGACTCCCAGGGCGCGCCGAAGAAGGAGCAGCCCAACCCCACGCCGGTCCACGAAACCTCTGGAGGATAGTTGTGCCAAAGATGAAATTGAAGACCCATAAAGGCGCCGCCAAGCGGTTCAAGCTGACCGCCGGCGGCAAAGTGATGAGCGGCCACGCCGGCGCGCGCCACATTCTGACTTCAAAGTCGCGGAAGCGAAAACGCAAGCTGGGATCATCAAGCGTCATTGCCGATGCTGACGTCCATCACGTGAAGGCCATGCTGCCTTACGGCCGCTAGACGAAGTTCCTGGAACAACGCCAAAAGAAACAAACGCTGGCAACCGCCGCAGCTTCAGGTGCGCTGCTGCAGCTTATTGCCGGCAAACCGCCAACGTTGCTGCACGCAAGACGCAGTTCTGATTTATAATGGTTAATTTGCTGTAAGAAGTTCTTGCGGGTGCGGAAAGGCCAATGGCAGGGTGCCTTTGCTGCCCCGAAATTCTCTGAAAGGAGCAAACCCATGCCAAGAGTAAAGCGCGGAACTGTGCGCCGCGCCCAGCGGCAAAAGCTCGCCAAGCAGACCAAAGGCTACTTCCTCAAGAAGAGCAAGCTCTACAAATTCATGAAAGAGGCCGCGGACCGTGCGGGGCGCTTTGCCTATCGCGACCGCCGGCGGAAGAAACGCGACTTTCGCCGCCTCTGGATTGTGCGGATTGGCGCGGCTGCGCGACAGAACGAACTGACCTACAGCCAGTTTATTCATGGCGTAAAAAAACTGGGCGTAGATCTCGATCGCAAGGCGCTGGCCGATATGGCAGCCCTTGACCAGCAAGCGTTTGCCGAACTTGCCACAAAGGTGAAAACGGCCCTGAAGGCAGGCTAAATCATGTCCGGACCCGAGACTGATCGCCGGATGATCCCCAAACGCGCCCAAACGCGGCCTCAGGTGTCGATTGACGAAAAAGCCAGCAAAACCCTGAAGGAGTTGGGCGCGGCCTCCCCTGAGGCCGTCGCCGAGCTGTTTGCCGAGGTCAGCTCGGCGCTTGAAAGCGAGAGGAAATCGCTGATGGCCGCCGAGGCCGGCAACGAGCAAGGGCGCAACCAGCAAGTTAAAAATTTGCGCGATCGCTGGTTGGCGCGCAAGGGCGGGCTGGTTTCACTGATTGACGAGAACTGGCTGAAGAAAGCGCCAAAAGAATTGAAGCCGGTGGTGGGGCGGTCTTTCAACCAGTTGCGCCAGCAGGCGAAATGCGTCGATACGGAAAGCCTTCAGCGGGAACTGCCCTTGCAGGGAGAGGTTTCAGGGATTGCCGCGGTCGAAACAAAGGCAGAAACTCCGGCCACCGCGGTGCGACAGCGGCCAGTTGACCTCACGCTGCCTGGCTACGGCCGGCCGCTGGGTTCCGTTCATCCTGTCACGCAGGTGATGCGGGAAATCGAGGATATTTTCCTGGGCCTTGGATTTTCCATCGAGTCGGGGCCGGAGATTGAATCGGTCTACTACAACTTTGACGCCCTCAACATTCCTGAAAGCCACCCGGCGCGCGACGACTGGGACACGCTTTACGTCAATTCTGGAACCGTGTTGCGCACGCACACTTCGCCGGTGCAGATTCGCGCCATGGAGAAGCACGGCGCGCCGCTCTACATCCTCTGCCCCGGAAAAGCGTACCGGCACGACAATCCGGATTCCACCCACGCCACCATGTTCCATCAGGTCGAGGGCCTGGCGGTGGATACGGACATCAGCTTTGCCGACCTGAGGGGAACGCTCGATTATTTCGCCAAAAGGTTTTTCGGCGACAAGATCAAAACCAACTTTACTCCCAGCTTCTTTCCCTTCACGGAACCGAGCGGCGAGCTTTCGATCAGCTGCGTGTTCTGCGGGGGCGAAGGCTGCCGCGTCTGCAAGGAGAGCGGCTGGGTCGAGGTGATGGGCTGCGGCATGGTGCATCCGGAAGTGCTGCGCCACGGCGGCATCAATCCGGAGCGCTACTCCGGCTGGGCATTCGGGCTGGGCGTTGAGCGTTTTGCGATGATGAAGTATGACATCAACGATATCCAGCTCTTCCACCAGGGCGATGTAAGGTTTCTGGAACAATTTTGACCCTGACATTATCTGTGGCTGCGCGGTTGGCGTAGCGGCTTCTCTTTGCCTGAAGATTGAGATCATGAAAGTTTCCCTGATCTGGCTGAAAGAATTTGTGGACGTTCCGGCAGACGCCCGCCGCCTGAAGGAGAACCTCACTTCCATCGGCCTGAATGTGGAATCCTTTCAGCCGGTGGGCGATGACATTGTTTTCGAAGTGGAGGTCACCACCAATCGGCCCGATTGTTTAAGCCACTACGGCCTGGCGCGGGAGGTGGCCGCACTTTATCGCAAGCGCCTGGCCCCGCTGGATTTTTTGTGCAAGGAAAGCAATGATTCGGCCTCCGGCGAGGCTACCATTGAGATCCTCAATCCGGGACTTTGCGCGCGTTATTGCGGCCGTGTGATCCGGGGCGTTGAAGTGAAGCCCTCGCCGGAATGGCTCGTGAAACGCCTGGAGGCCATTGGGCAGCGCCCCATCAACAATGTGGCCGACATCACCAACTATGTGCTGATGGAACTGGGCCATCCGCTCCATGCCTTTGACCTGGTTTGCCTTAGGGGGCGCGCGATTATTGTCCGCTCCGCCCGGCCCGGAGAACAGTTGCGTACCCTGGACGGCGTAAACCGGACTCTTTCCGCAAGCGACCTGGTGATTGCGGATTCCAGCCGGCCAGTTGCGCTGGCGGGCGTAATGGGCGGCAAAGAATCCGAGATATCTGACGACACACGCAGCGTGCTGCTGGAAAGCGCCTGGTTTGATCCGGCTTCCATCCGGCGGACCTCGAAGTCCCACGGGCTGCACACAGAAGCTTCACACCGCTTTGAACGCGGCGCGGATATTGAAATGGCCCCCGTGGCGCTGAACCGTGCGGCAATCCTGATCGCCCAGCTCGCGGGCGGCGAAGTGCTGCGCGGGATCCTGGATGCCTATCCCGCCCCCAGGCAGCGCACCCACATTGAGCTGCGGCGCAGTGAAATTCAGCGCATCCTGGGGACTGAAGTCTCGTGGGAAGTAGTGGAAAGGGTGCTTCGCACGCTCGGGTTTGGAGTCGAGCGGCGGGGGACCGAAGCATGGAAGGTGACGCCGCCCATGTCCCGCCTGGACGTGGACCGGGAAGTCGACCTGATTGAAGAAGTGGCCCGGCACTACGGATATAACCGATTGCCTTCGCGAGTCCGTGCCGCTCCCGTCCGGCTTGCCATAGACGAAACTCGAAGCAAAGAGCTGAGGATCAGCAGCACCCTGGTGTCGCTGGGCTATCGGGAGATTATTCCCTCTGCCATGGTCGATCCAGCGGAGAACGCCAGGTTCACAGACCGCCCGCCGGTGGTGCTCGAGAACCCGCTCAGCCAGGACGCCTCGGCCATGCGCTCTTCGGCCCTGCCCAGCATGCTCCATACGCTGAAGTGGAACCTTGACCGCTACCGCAGCGACCTGCGACTCTATGAAATGGGCAGGATTTACAGCGAGCGGGGAAAAGAATTGCCAGGCGAGCACCGGGTCCTGGCGCTGGGCGCAACCGGGAACCGCGAACCCGAAACCCTGCACAGCAGGAAAACCAAACTCAGCTTTTTTGACTTAAAGGGCGATGTGGAAGAACTTCTGGGCTGCTTTGACCTGCCCGAACTGAAGTTTGAGCCTTCCGATGCCGGCTACCTGGAGGGCGGCGCTGCGGGCCGGTTTGTAGCGAAGGGTTCGACAGTTGCCACGCTGGGGCGCTTGCGCGAAGACCTGGCGCGCGGTTACAAACTCCGGCAGGAGGTTTGGCTGGCGGAAATTGAGCTGGAGGTCCTTCTCAGCGCTGCATTGCGGCAAAAAAGTTTTAAACCGATTTCAAAGTTTCCGCCTGTGGAGCGTGACTTCTCCCTGGTTGTGCCGGGAAGCACTGCGTACAGGCGGGTGGAAGAAACGATTCGCGGGCTGGGGATTGAAGAAATTCAATCCCTGACGCCAGTGGAACGCCGGGCCAGCGGGGAACTTCCCGCCGGCACGATACCGGCGGGGCACGCAAGTCTGCTGTTGCGCATTACATTTCAAAGTCCGACTCGCACGCTGGCGAGCGACGAAATTGAATCTCAAAGCCGTCGCATTGTCGAAGCCCTTGAACCCCTCGGGGTTCAGATCCGGGCACAGGCGTGAAGAGCTGGTTATGGGGCAAGGAGCTATGGATCTGAACGAAAGTTTCCAGCAGTTGGAAGATAAACTGTCAAAGGCAAGCGAAGTTTTCAGGCGCGCAATCGCCGAGAAACAGGACCTTGAGAAGACGCTCGAAAGGCTGAGAGAAGATACTGGCGGCAGCCAGAAGCGCCTGGAGGCCTTGCAGAACGAGGTCAAGGCGTTGAGGCGCGAGCGGGAAGAGGTCCGGGCACGGATCGAAAAGCTGCTGACACAGATTGAGGGGTTGACCGGCCAGGATAAAGTGTGATTATAACTGGGAGTTCGCTGGATGCCTTGTTGCGCGCGCGAGGCGCAAAGGGCTGGAAGGAGGCGCTTGGACCATTCACCGGATTCTATCCGAATTGAAATTTACGATCAGGAATACAACGTCAAGGGCAGCCTGAATTCGGCGTATCTCGAAGAACTCGCCCGCTATGTGGATGGCAAAATGCGGTCCATCGCGGCGAAGAGCCACAACGTGGATTCACTGCGCGTGGCGGTGCTTGCGGCGCTGAACATTGCGGACGAATATCACCAGATGAAGTCCAAATACGAAACGACCACACAGCAGGTTGAGCAGAAGGTCGGTAAGTATAATGAGGCGCTGGACCGGTTGTTGAGGCCGGCTGTTTGAGCATCCGCACCCGCGCCTGAAACCCGGGAAAACAGCCGATTTTTCACGGCCGGTCAAGCTGCCGGAGCCCGCGCCGGCCCTTCGAGGAGAGTCTTGCAGGACACCGTCAGAATTCTCTACATCGGGGACATTTTCGGGCGTCCCGGGCGAACTATTGTGAAAGAGCGCCTGCCGGGACTGGTGTCGGAATTTGCTCCGGACCTGGTTCTCGCCAACGGCGAAAACGCGGCCGCGGGTTTTGGCATTACCCCCAAGCTGGCAGATGAACTGCTGGGTCTGGGGATTGCCGTGCTCACCACGGGGAACCACGTCTGGGACAAGAGAGAAATCTTCCCGTATCTGGCAGAGCACGCGGATGGCCAGCTTCTGAGGCCCGCTAACTATCCGCCGCAGGTTCCGGGCCGTGGGCTCTACGTGGGCAAGACGAGGGGAGGGCTGGATTTCGCGGTGATCAACCTCCAGGGGCGCGTTTTTATGCCGCCCATCGATTGCCCTTTCCGGACCGTTGATGACCTGCTGGAGACGATTCCGGAAACGGTGAAATTACGCTTTGTGGATATGCACGCGGAAGCTACCTCAGAGAAGCTGGCCATGGGCTGGTACCTGAATGGCCGCGTGACGGCTGTGGTGGGTACGCACACTCACATTCCGACGGCAGACGAAAAGGTGCTGCCAGGTGGGACCGCCTACGTTACCGATCTCGGCATGACCGGCCCTTATGAATCCATCATCGGGGTGGAGAAGGATACGGTGATCCGGAAATTCCTCAACCAGATTCCCGAGAGGTTTGAGGTTGCAAAGGGCGATGTGCGGCTCCGCGGGGTCATGGTAGAAGCCGACCCACTGACGGGACACGCCATTGCCATCCGCAGGATTGACCGGGCATAACCGGGAAATGCCCGCTGCGCGCGGCGCGAGTTGAAGTAACAGTCTGCGTGTGGTAGTTTGTTAACTCCTGAGTGAACAGTTTGCTGGCTTATGGGCCTGCCGTGAAAACCAGAAATCCCAACACTGAATTGCCTTCACAGATCGACCTCGAACGGCTGCCCCGGCACATTGCGGTGATCATGGACGGCAACGGGCGCTGGGCCCGGAAGCGCCATTTGCCCCGAATCGCCGGCCACCGCGCGGGCATCGGAGCGGTGCGGCAGGTGGTGGAAGCCTGCACGCGGCTGGGGGTGCCCTGCCTGACCCTCTACGCCTTTTCGGTCGAAAACTGGAAGCGGCCCAGGACCGAAGTGAAACTCCTGATGGGACTGCTGCGCGAGTACCTGAAGAAAGAACTTGGTGAAATGAACCGGAACAATATTCGCTTCGGGGCCATCGGGAGGATTGACACCCTGCCCAAAACGGTGGAGCGCGACCTGCACGACACGGTTGAAAAAACGAAGTCGAATACCGGATTGAGGCTCACACTGGCCCTGAACTATGGCGGGCGGGCCGAAATGATTGATGCCGTCCGAAGCCTGGTGTCGCAAGTGAAGGAGAACGGGGCCTTTGACCCCGAAACCATCACCGAACAGAGTTTCAGCCGTTATCTCTACACTCACGACATGCCCGATCCGGACCTGCTGATTCGGACCAGCGGCGAGATGCGCCTGAGCAATTTTCTTTTGTGGCAGGTTGCCTACAGTGAAATCTGGGTAACCGACGTCCTGTGGCCGGACTTTACGGAGAGGGAGCTTTTCCAGGCCATTATCGATTTTCAGCGGCGGGAGCGCCGCTATGGCGGGCTGGGCTGACGCAGTACCTCCATGCTCGCACCGTGCCGGCTGCGGAGGATTCGCCGGCCCCTTCACTCGATTCCATGAAGCGACGGATTCTTACCGGCTTGCCCCTCGCCCTGATAGTTGTGTACCTGATTGTTCAGGGGCGGGAATGGCTGTTCACTCTGGCGGTGCTGGCCACGGTGATGATCAGCCTCCATGAGTATTTTCACATCAGCCGGGAAGCCGGCCTGGGCGGGTGGCGCTGGATAGGCTTTGTGGGCGCCGGCCTGCTTTGCCTCGGCCAGCTTGCGGACCTGCACGGAATGGCTTTCGGTGAAACGGCGCTGCTTCTGGTCATGGTGCTGGCCATTCCGATAGCCGGCCTTTTGACCGGTTCTGAACTGAAGAATTACCCCGGCGCACTGGCATCCACCGTGCTGGGCGTTTTTTACATTGGGTTCGCCTTTTCATGGGTGATTCCCCTGAGATTTGGCGATCCCGCCGTGGGATGGCATCTGATTGTCCTGCTGTTCCTGGTGGTCTGGGCAGAGGACATATTTGCCTATGGTGTAGGGCGCCTGGTGGGGCGAATCCCTCTGGCGAAGACCATTTCCCCCAAGAAAACCGTCGAGGGCGCCGTTGCCGGGCTGGCCGGAGGCATCCTGGTCGCCTGGGGGTTTACACACTGGTTTTGGAAGACAGGCGACGAAAAAACGGTTATCCTGATAGCAGGCATGGTTGCCCTGGCCGGACAAGTCGGTGACCTTGTGGAATCTGCCCTCAAACGGGCTGCCAACCTGAAGGACTCCGGAGGTATCCTTCCAGGGCACGGGGGGCTGCTCGACCGGATTGACAGTCTCCTTTTCGCCGCCCCGACCTTATGGTTGGCATGGCATCTGAAGGACTTCTGGCATTGATCAAGGGATTATGCATTCTAGGCTCGACCGGTTCGATCGGGCGGAACTGCCTCAATGTGGTCAGGGGGCGTGAGCACCTGTTTCGCGTGGTTGCGCTCTCGGCGGGCAGGAACCTGGATTTGCTCGCCAGCCAGATTGCGGAGTTCCGGCCCTGTGTGGCCGTTGTGGCTGGGAGCGAGTCCATCGCTCCCCTGCGGGAGCGGCTCCAGGCGCTGGGCTTCCGTGAGAACGTAAAAATTCTGGCCGGGACTGAAGGCCAGGTGGAGGCTGTCAGTCTCCCTGAGGTCAACTTCGTCGTGGCGGCTTCCCACGGCACCACCGGCCTGGCGGCCGTCTACGAGGCTATTTGTGCGGGCAAGACGGTAGGACTGGCCAACAAGGAAGTCATGGTAGTGGCCGGTGAGCTGGTCACCCGCACCGCGCAGGAACGTGGTGTGGACGTTCTCCCTATTGACAGCGAGCATTGCGCGATCCACCAATGCTTGCGATCGGGCGCCCGCCAGGAAGTCAAGCGCCTGATTCTGACGGGTTCGGGCGGCCCGTTCCTCAAGACCCCTCGCAAGGATCTGGATTCGGTGACGCCGGACCAGGCGTTGAACCACCCGGTGTGGAAGATGGGCGGACGAATCACCATCGACTCCGCCACCCTGATGAACAAGGGCCTTGAAATTATTGAGGCGCGCTGGCTTTTTGGCTTTCCTTCGCAGCAGATTGACGTGATGATCCATCCGGAATCGATTATCCATTCCATGATTGAGTTTTGCGACGGGTCAGTGATGGCCCAACTGGGCGTTGCCGACATGAGGCTTCCCATCCAGTACGCGCTGACCTACCCGGAGAGAATGGATGGCAACGGATATCTGCCCCTCCTGGACCTGATCGCGGCCGGGAGACTGCACTTTCGGGCGCCGGATGTGCGGCGCTTTCCCTGCCTGGAACTGGGCCGGGCGGCATTGGAACAGGGCGGGGTGATGCCTTGCGCTTTAAACGCCGCCGATGAAGTGGCCGTGGAAGCGTTTCTAAGGGGTGAGCTGCGGTTTCCCGATATTCCAAGAGTGATAGAAAAAGTGATGGGCGAGGTCCCCGAGAGCCATCCCAGCACAATGCAAGAGGTCCTGGAAAGCGACACGGCTGCCCGGGCGGTTGCCCGCGAGGCGGTGGCCTTGATGACGCATCCAACCACGGTGGTGTGAACAGGAGAAAGGTTTGATCTATGGTTTCAAGTTTCCTCACTGACGTCGTTGTCGTCATCGTGGTCCTGGGCGTCATGGTTTTTGTTCATGAGGCGGGCCACTTCCTGGCAGCAAAGGGATTCGGCGTGCGCGTCGTGACTTTTTCGCTGGGTTTCGGCAAGCGCCTGTTTGGATTTGAGCGGGGCGGGACCGACTACAGGGTGAGCATCCTGCCGCTTGGCGGGTACGTCAAAATGGCGGGGGATGATCCCACGGCGGTGCTGAGCGGCGATCCGGGCGAGTTTTTAGGCCGCCCGCGCTGGCAGCGGTTTGTCATCATCCTGATGGGCCCGATGATGAATTTTGTTCTCGCCGTGGTGGTCCTTGCCGGGCTTTACATGTTTCATTTTCAGAAGCCGGCCTATGAAGACCAGCCTATTGTGATTGGCGCCGTCGATCCGAATTCGGCGGCGGCGGAAACCGGGCTCCAGCCAGGAGACCGGGTCGTGCAGTTTGATGGCATCAAGAACCCCCGATGGCACGATGTCAAGTTCAAAGTCCTTACTGGCGCAAACCATCCCATACCCCTGACCGTTGAGCGGGGCGACGAGACGCTGCATTTGAGTCTCACCCCGCATATTGAAGGCCAGGATGGCGCCGGGGTGGCCGGCTGGTACCCCTATGTTCCCCTGGTCATCGATAAAGTGGAACCGGACGAGCCTGCCGGCAAGGCGGGATTGAAGGCAGGAGACACGATTGTGGGCCTGGACGGCAAGCCCATTTATTATTGGGCGCTGATTGTTCAGGATTTGAGGGACAGCAAAGGCAAGCCGGTTGAGTTGACAGTGCAGCGCGACGGGAAGCAATTTCAGGCGCACATGACCCCGGCTTATACGGACGTTATGGGGCTGAAAACATGGCGGGTCGGTGTGACGATCCGGCAAACGGAGTATGTGATCCGCAAGCTGCCTCCTGGAACGGCTTTTGAATATGCCCTCACGGCGAATTACAGGAGTTTTCTGGAAACCTTTGACGTGCTGGGCAAAATTGTGACCCGCAACATGTCCACCAGGTCACTTGCCGGGCCCATCGGGATTGCCCAGATTTCGGGTGAGGCATACCGCCGGGGCATCTCAGATCTCTTGCTTTTTGTTTCGTTTATCAGCCTTCAGCTGGGCATTGTCAACCTCTTGCCCGTCCCGGTGATGGATGGCGGGCACATCTTTATGCTGGCGATTGAGGGCCTGATGCGGCGTGACCTCAGCCTGGCCGTCAAGGAGCGGGTGATCCAGGTGGGTGTGGTGCTGATCGTCCTCCTCTTTGTTTTTGTGATGTATAACGATATCATGAAGACTATACGTCCCTCCTGACCGCAGGAAGGCGACGCAATGCTAATTCGAAGCAGGGGCAAATTACCGTGAACTTCAGCGACAAAGAATTTTTCCCGAAAAGGCGAAAGACCCGCACAGTCAAAGTGGGCCGTTATGCAGTAGGCGGGGACTCGCCGATTGCTGTCCAGTCCATGACCAAGACGGACACCAGGAATGTTGACAAGACCGTTGAGCAGATCCAGCAACTTGAGGATGCTGGATGCGAAATTGTCCGCCTGGCCGTGCCCGATATTGAAGCGGCAGAGGCGCTGAAAGAGATCCGGAAGAAGTGCCCCGACTCCGTGCTGGTTTCAGACATTCATTTCCAGTACAAGTTCGCCTTGATAGCGCTGGATGCGGGAATCGACAAGTTGCGGATCAATCCCGGCAACATTGGCGACGCAGAAAAGGTCCGCACCGTGGTGCGGCGTGCCCAGGAGCAAAAAGTTCCCATCCGGATCGGCGTGAACGCCGGCTCGCTTGAGAGGCGACTGCTGGAAAAGTATGGTTTCCCGACTCCGGAAGCCATGGTGGAGAGCGCCGAATATCACATCGGCATTCTGGAAGACCTGGGTTTTGGCGACACCATCATTTCCCTGAAATCTTCCAACGTCAAGCTGACTGTGGCGGCTTACCGGCTGCTGGCGAAACGCTGCGATTACCCGTTTCATCTCGGCATTACCGAGGCTGGAACGCAGTTTTCCGGCACGGTGAAATCCTGTGTGGGCATGGGGATGCTGCTGGCGGATGGCATCGGCGACACCATTCGCGTTTCATTGGCGACAGATCCCACGGAGGAAGTTCGCGTGGCCTACGAACTGCTGAAGTCGCTCGAACTTCGCGCCCGCGGCCCGGTAGTGATTGCCTGCCCCACCTGCGGAAGGCTGGAAGTGGACCTGTTCAAGATTGCGGCTGAAATCGAGCAAGCCACTGCCCACATCAAGATGCCGCTCTCGCTGGCGGTGATGGGATGCGCCGTGAACGGCCCGGGCGAAGCCCGCGAAGCCGACCTGGGAGTTGCCGCCGGGCGCGGCAACGGCATGATCTACCGCCAGGGTAAGGCCATCCGCCGCGTAAAAGAGGAAGAAATCGTTCCGGCGTTGCTGGAAGAAATTGAGCGGTTTGTGGCGGACAAGGAGGCCGGCCGCGTGATGGATGCCGCTGAATCCGAGGTGGAGGCCGCTGCCCCTTCAAGCCCTCTGGTCAGCCTTCGTTAGGGTCCTCGCTTGAACGCTGCCGGCGCCGTATCGGGCGGCGGCTTGCGAACGGCCCTCCCAACCCACACTTTGTTTCAGAGAAAATCCGCTTGACCATTTTCTTTTCCACATGGCCCGTCCTGAAGACCTCAACCTGACTCACCGCCTGTTTGTCGAGTCCTACCCGTTCCGGACGGTGGATTGGTCGCCCGGAGCGCGCCTGGCAAAGCCATTAGCACAGTCAAAAATTGCCCTCATATCTTCCGCCGGCGTTCATCTTGGCGGCCAGCTTCCATTCGATCTCGCCTTTCGTGGCGGAGATTGTTCTTTCCGTGAATTGCCCAACACGCTGGATGTTCGCCAGTTGAAAATCTCGCATCGTAGCTCCGATTTTGACCAGACGGGCGCCCGAAAAGACGCGAACCTGGTGTTCCCAATCGACCGGTTCAGGGAGCTCGATCAGCGGGAAGAAATCGCCGGATTAAATTACCGGCACTTCAGTTTTATGGGATCGATTTCCGCGCCCGGAAAGCTGATTTCAGATTCCGCGCCGCGTGTTGCGGAGATGCTGCGGGAAGATAGTGTGGACGCGGTTTTTCTAGTGCCGGCCTGACCGATGTGCAATCAGTCCGTGGGACTGATCGCCAGCATCATCGAGAAGGCGGGTACCCCCACCGTCGGGATTTCTCTGCTGAAGATGGTCACCAGGAAAGTGCGGCCGCCGCGGAGCCTCTATGTCCCTTTTCCGTTTGGCTATCCGCTGGGCAAGCCGAATGATCCAAAGCTTCAGCATCAGATTGTCCGGGAAGCCCTGGATCTGCTGGAAAGCCCGGACGAACTGCCGATTCTGCGGAATTTTGCCAGCGCCTGAAGCCGTGCCTTCACAAAACTTGTGCCTTTCACTAAACCCTGTTATGTCATGAATATTCCGTGGTAATACTGATCTGTTCGTCTTTTTGCCATTAAAGGAGGGCCAGGAGTCGATGTCATCATCCGACCAATACGCGTTCATGGACGCAACGGCGCAGGCTGAACTGGTTCGCAAAAAGGAAGTCAAGCCCATCGAACTGGTTGACGCCGCTATCGAGCGGATCGAACGCCTGAATCCCAGGCTGAATGCCGTGATTACTCCCATGTTTGAGCAGGCAAGGGGAGCCGCGCAGGGCGCATTGCCGGATGGGCCGTTTTGTGGCGTGCCCTTCCTGCTGAAAGACCTTGGGGCTTCCTACGCCGGCGTCCGTATGACGTGGGGCAGCGCCTTCACGCAGGATTTAATTCCGGACCATAACAGCGAACTTGTCATGAGGTTGAAGCGGGCAGGATTGGTGATTGCAGGCAAGACAAACACCCCTGAGTTCGGGATCCTTCCTACCACCGAGCCGAGGCTGTTTGGCGCGACGCGGAATCCCTGGGATATTGGGCGCACAGCGGGCGGGTCGAGCGGGGGATCGGCCGCTGCAGTTGCCGCCGGAATGGTGGCCGTGGCGCATGCCAATGACGGCGGCGGTTCCATCCGCATTCCTGCGTCCTGCTGCGGCATTTTCGGATTGAAGCCCACCCGGGCGCGCAATCCGCTGGGGCCGGACATCGGTGACGTGATGAGCGGCCTGGTTGCTGAACATGTGGTCTCGCGTTCGGTGCGGGATAGCGCCGCTCTGCTGGATGCCACCGCAGGTCCCGACGTTGGTGACCCTTATTGGGCGCCGCCTCCCGTGCGGCCGTACGCTCAGGAAGTTGGGATCGACCCCGGCCGGCTAAGAATTGCCTTTTCGACAAAAGCTCCCTCGGGGGCAAGAATCCATCCTGATTGCCTGGATGCCGTCAAAGATGCTGCGCAGCTCTGTGCAGATCTCGGACATGAAGTCAGCGAATGCTCGCCGGAAATTAACGGACCGTTGCTCGTTAAGGCGTTTACGACTGTGTGGGACGCAGGGACCGCATCAGGGATTGACTCCTTTGCTTTTCTGACTGGCCGGACACCCAGGCCTGAACAATTTGAGCCGCTCACCTGGGCGCTTTATGAAAGAGCGCAACGTTCGACAGGATCAGAGTACCTGATGTCACAGTCGATTTTGCAGCAGATCTCCCGCCAGGTCGCGCGGTTCTTTCAGAAGTACGACATCTGGCTGACTCCGACGCTTTCTGAGCCGCCCATGCCGCTCGGATGGTTTGATGCAACTCCGGAGAATCCGATGCGAGGGTTTGAGCGGGCAGTGGACTTCGTGCCGTTCACTCCCATTGCCAACGCGACCGGGCAACCCGCCATGTCGGTTCCACTCTATTGGAACAAGGAAGGGTTGCCGGTGGGGACGCACTTCTTCGGGCGTTTTGGCGACGAGGGAACGCTGTTCCGCCTTGCGGCGCAGCTTGAGGCCGCGCGTCCCTGGGCCAGCCGGCGGCCGCCCGTCCAGGGTTGAGATGGTTGTTCAGGTGTTCCTGTTATTCGGAGGCCGGTCAACTGTGCGCCGGTGCTGAGCGGCTGGCTTGGGATGTTTTTGCGCTCAGCATTTTCATGAGGCGGAAAAACTTTAGTGCCTGCTGAACGTCCCGCTGAATTTGTTGTTTCAGCGCCTCAGCGTCTGGAAACTTAATTTCGTCCCGCAAGCGATGGAGAAATTCAATCTCCATTTCGCGGGCCTGGACCTCTCCACGAAAATCCAGCAGAAAGGTTTCCACCGTCAATTGGTGATAGCCAAAGGTGGGTTTATGGCCGACGTTGGTGACCGCATCGTGCAGCGTCCCAGCCACGCGGGTACGGGTGATGTAAACTCCGTTTTTCGGAAGCTGCTGCTCGACAGGGCCAAGATTCAGCGTCGGCACGGTTTTTTTGTGCCCCACCCCTTCGCCCGTGACGATGGCTCCGCTCACAGCATATGGCCTGCCCAGCATCCGGCCGGCGATTTCCACGCGGCCCTCGGAAAGGAAGTGGCGGACCTGGCTGCTTGAGACCCGGTGGCCGCGGACCTTGATGATGGGAAGAGTTTCCACCTGGAATCCGTACTTCCCGCCAAGTTCGGCCAGCAAGGCGGTGTCGCCCGCGCG
>DASSJE010000344.1:0-2395 GCA_035691365.1 Terriglobia bacterium | reverse complement strand
CTTCCGTAAGCTTCTGCCACAGGGAGGTACCTTTCCGGAGCAGGTCCCCAAACTGGTTCGCGATCTTCCCGCACACCTAGGACTCGATGCCGCGGAACTAAATGGTAGTGAGGCAAGTCTCGGCAAGATTGATCAGGTCCTGTGGCGGCTAGGCACTTCCAGAATCTTTTCCAGAATCTTAACGCCGGAGGTGTTCGCCCCGCTGACCGCATATGTCGGAGAGGTGATTCGTAGTGCGACAGGCGGACGCTGGGAGATGCGCTGCGGCTCAGACGGAGAAACCTGGGAGCCCTGGATCGTTGATCCAACGGGACGTTACTACGCACCATTCGCAATTTTTAAGGAGCTGCACGAGCATGGCAAATCCGGTTCTATTCGCGGTTTCGTCAGGGGACATACCGGGCCTCGACTGCCCGGCGCCGCGTGACCCAGCCACATGCGCTCGTTATGCTGAGACTCCTGGCGCCGGCTGACCGGTACAGCAATATCCGGGGGCCAAAGGAAACAAGGCACGATCGCGAGGAGGCCCAAACCATGTTGAAACGGATTCGAAATCCTGAGCACTACATATGTGCGAACCAGATGAACGTCAATTGACTGACGGCGCGGTCAGCCGTCAATCGCTTTTTTCTGGAATCGTACAATTGCCTCACGAGAGTTTCTGAACTCCATGGATCCCCGAATCAAGTTCGCGTTACGAATCATGCGCCGCACGAACAGAGCGGACTTTACAGTTGCCGATGTGGCCGAAGAAGTTGGGCTTAGCGCGTCTCGCTTCGAGCATATTTTGAAAGAGGCGACCGGTCGAACTTTCAGACAGCATAAGCGGAGCATGCGCATCAGGCAGGCAAAAAGACTCCTTCAAGACTGGCATTTGTCTCTCAAGCAGATTGCGTATCTGGCGGGTTACTCGTCGCCTTCGAGTTTCTCTCGTGCATTCAGGAATTCCGTCTACAGGTCACCTTCACAATATCGAATGAGGATCGTTGTGTGAAGGAAGTAGGACCGCCGTTGATTGGTGTGAAACTGACAGGTCAAGTCAAGAGATAGCAGGTTCGGTCAAGGGATCGTTCTGGGCACATAGCGAATTCCAGAGTATCTTGCCGCCCTCGACAATATTTAACACGGTTACGAAATAGGTTTGCGGAGCGAAAAGCCGATACGCCTGCAGCTGTTGCAGGCTGGAAAGAGGAAAAATGACACAAGCCGTATCCATTTCATTAGCTAAATTCACGGCGTCGGTGCAGGCCGCTGTGAAGGCGGCTGTAGCGAAGCATCCGAAATTCAGGGTGGATGTGCCGAACGCCGTCACGGTTGCGTACTTGATTCGCGGCATCCCAGTGCCGGAGGGCATTTTATCGACCGTGTCCATGGGCGAAACGCAGGCCTTCGCGACGGAAGTCGCAACGCATATCGCCGGCGCACATCCGGAGGCGTTTGCGGCGGCAGCACCTAGGCCAGCAGCAGAAGGGGCGATCCTTTCAGTCGGGCGCCACGTGATCGTGGGGATTCCGCCAGTGGCACAGGTGATTCAACTCGAAAAGTAGTCGGAGACGGGCCGCATGTCGAAACTTTGTCCTAGCGCGCAGCCTGGCATGGACCGGTGCCAGGTGTTGGGCGTGGTTCAGCGGCAAGGGCCAGCCCCGATGCTGCAGTACCTGAAAGAGTCCCTGCCAGCGACCCCGCAGATTCTCGCTATGGCCGCTCCGTTGAAAGCCACCGAGGTCTTCCGGCTCGCGGCGACTTGTGCAGAACACAAATGCCCACACTTCGACGGAGTAGATTGCCGACTGGCGGCCAGAGTGGTGCGGATTTTGCCAGCCGTCGTTGAGGAGCTTCCGCCGTGCATCATCCGCAAGGAATGCCGCTGGTATGCGCAGGAAGGGGGAGCGGCGTGCAAGCGGTGCCCCGAGATCACAACCGTGACCTATGATCTATCTCCCCAGGTCCGCGAGGTGTCCGGGCTGCAAGCGGTGGAGGACACCCCGGTCCGGCAATTGTCGCAACTCTGAATTGCCTGCCTAAAACGAATGGTTTGAGGTCGTTTTGGCACGTGGTGAACAGCTCTTTGCATTGCCGGAAAAGCCCATTTTCGATGTAGGTGATCTTCGGCCACCGTGTGGGATCGTAGACCAAGCCTTTCTCGTGTTCCGGGCCAATTCAACCTACTGTCAAGGAGGAAAGAATGGATACCTATATCATCGCTCTATGGGTGCTCCTGGGTTTTGCCCTCTCAACGTGGTTCATGATGCACTTCTGGCTGCCCGATCCCCCGCCCGATATTCTCGGGAAGTATATAACCATCCTCGTGGCCGGCGCAGTCGGAGGCGTGATCGGCGGTTTCCTGGCTCACGGGCGGGCATCAAGCGATCCCATGCCAGGCATAATCGGCGCC
>DASSJE010000343.1:0-27685 GCA_035691365.1 Terriglobia bacterium | reverse complement strand
CTGGCTCAAAAGCCGCTGACCCAGGACGAGCTTAACAGCCTGGTCACGAGCAATCCCAAGAGCAAGCAGGTTGTGAAGACCATCAAGGAGCGTGGCGTCGGTTTCGCCGTTACGCGGGAATACATCGAAAAGCTAAAGTTGCAAGGCGTAAAGGAGAACGTCCTCGCCGCTCTTTGCGTTGCGGCCGCGGGTCCCTTAACCATGGACCAACTGATAGTGCTTGTGAAAAGCGGAATGCCCGACGATTCGTTGGCCGCGCTGGTCGAAAGCCGCCACCTCGCCTTCAAGCCCTCGGACGATGATCTTGACCAACTGCGCGGGCTCGGGGCTGGAGACCGGCTGGATACGGCCTTGATGAATTCCAAACTGGTTGCGGCAGCGGTGGTGAATGGCAAGCTTCAGCCGGCTTTTGGCGGCGCGTCCCAACCCGGCGCGCTTCAGGATGCGGCAGGAAACAAGATCACCGCTCCAAGCCCCGTTTACCACCCGTCACCCCATTACACAAGAGAGGCCTTTAAGGCCAAAATCTCAGGCAAAGTCTATTTGAAAATCGTTATCAACGACAAGGGCGAGGTGACCGACGCCAAGGTCACAAAAGGACTGGGATACGGGCTGGACGAAAACGCGCTGAATACCGTCAAGTCCTGGAAATTTGAACCCGCCCGGCGCAACGGGACTCCCGTCGCCACGGCCGTCATGGTCGAGGTGGACTTTGTCTACGATGCCGAGCACTACCCCGGCATTCAGTAGCACCTCCACCCCGCACCCGCCCCTTCAATTATTCCCGAGCCCTCGCCCTTGGCGGGAGGGCTCTGCAATGGTCCACATCCCACCTGCTACCTGCCACCTACCATCTGCCACCTGCCTACCCAAACGCCAGGGCCATCTGCCGGTGCAAGGGGGCGACGGCGTCGTCTTCGCGGCGGCCGTCGAGGCCGTAGCGGGTGCGCAAATCAGCGACGAGTCTGGTGATGCCGTCCTTATAATCCTGCGGGAGATAGGCCGAATGCCGGAAGAGCTTGCGGTAGCGCCGGACGAGCTGCGGGCGCTCCTTTTCGAGAAACGGCATGAACTGGGCCATGGCGCTGGGCATCAGAAAAAGCACGTTGCCGAAAAGGAAGCTGGCGCCGTGTTCGGCGGCGGCGCGGGCCAGGCTTTCGAGCTGCGCGGGTGAATCGGTGAGGCCGGGCAGGATGGGCGCGGCGTTCACGCCCGCGCGGACGCCGGCCTGGTTGAGCCGGTGAACGGCATCCAGGCGCTTTGCGGGCGGCGGCGCTTTAGGTTCCAGCACGCGCGCGAGGCGCGCGTCAACCGTAGTGACGGTGATGTGCACGCTCAGCCGGTGCCGGGCGGCGAGGGGAACCAGCAGGTCGAGATCGCGCAGAATCAGCGGGCTCTTGGTGGTGATGGAAAAATCCAGGCCTTTGAATTCCCCGAAAACCTCAAGCATGCTGCGCGTCACACGGAACTGCTTTTCCGCCGGCTGGTAAGGGTCGGTGGCCGTCCCGAGCGCGATGGGCAGGCCGCGGTCGCGGGCGCGGCGGAGTTCGGCGCGGAGCAGCGCGGGCGATCCCAGTTTGGCGAAAATCTTCCGCTCGAATTCGCGGCCGTCGTGCATTTCCATGAACTCGTGGGTGTAGCGCGCATAACAATACTTGCAGCCGAATTCGCAGCCGCGGTAAGGGTTGAGCGTCCAGGCAAAAGGCAGCCGGCCGCTCGATTCGCGGTTGAGCGCCGAGCGCGCGGGCAACGAAAAGTATTCCACCCCCGTCCGCTCGCGCACCCGGGGGCTTGAATGCGCCAGACGCGCAATGCCCACCAGTCTGGAAGATGCAGCCCCGGGGCTGCCGGCTGACGCGCACGGGCCGGCGGCCGCCGCTGCGGTCCCGCACCCGGAGCCAGGAGAAGGCATGGACGGTTCAGCGGCCTTGCGATCGAGCGACGGCGGGCGCTCGATTACCGGCGGCAGCAAAGTGATTTCAGGCGTAGCAGGCAGGTTTTGCATGGCCCCAACTCCTTAAGTGAAGCTGGGGCCATGTTCGCTTTTCCTTCGCCATTTGTCAAGCGCTGATGCGTCCGCTCAAGGCTTTCCGCCTACGACGGTGTTCCCGCCTGTTATCAATAGATTAGATGTGATTCTGAAAATGGCGGCTCAGTCGGAGCCGATCATTCGGCGGTAAACGTAGCGGACTTCCTGCTGGGCATCTTTCAGCTTCTCGACCAGAGTTGCGCCGAAGGGCACCAGGCCCCAGTGCCGCGCCAGATTTTCGACCGCCTCGCGATGGCCAACGTGCGCCGGCAATCCGTCCGCCGCCTTGCCGGTCACCAGCCGGACGGCATGGTCGACGCTGCGCAGGTAGGCTGCTCCCTTTCGAAGCGAGCTGGCGTCGGCCTCGCTCAGCGCTCCGGCGGAACGCAGCGCTTCAATCTGGGCGGCCATGTTGGCGCCGGGCGGCGCCGGCACGCGATGCCGAAGGCGAAGGTAGGAAACCGCAAAATCCACGTCATAATAACCGCCAGGCGCCGTTTTGGTGTTGTCGGGCGGCACGTGTTTTTCTTTTTCCAGCCTGTGCCGCATGCTCTCGAGTTCACCCTCGAGGTCCGGAAAGTTCTGGAACCGGTTCAGCACTTCCTCGACGATGTCGCCGGCCAGTTTGCGGGCGAGTTCCTCGTTCCCCGCCAGCGGGCAGGCCTTCAGGTAGGTCAGCGCTTCCCACACCTGGGCGGATTCTTTGATGTACCCCAGCAGGGAGGTGTGCGTCGGGACCAGCTCGCCTTCCTGCCCGCGCGGGCGCAGGCGAGTGTCCACCACGAACAGCGTGCCGTCGCGCGTGTAGCTGGAGAGCACCTCAATAACCTTTTCGGCCAGCCGCATGCAGTGGGCAACTTCCTCGCGGGACGTTTCCGCCGGCGCCACGAACATCAGGTCAGCGTCGGAGGCGAGGTCGAACTCACTCAGCCCCAGGCGGCCGAAGCCGAGGATGACAAACGGCGCGTGGCTCATACTGGAGGATTCCCTTCCTGCCGCTTCCTCGAGCGCCTGATGCCCGATCGCGAACGCGCTGGCCACCGACCGGCCCGCCAGTTCACTCCAACGCTCCAGGCGCGGAAAAATGTCGGGCAATTCCGCGAGGTCAGCAGAGCCCAATTCCAGCACCGTAGCCCGGAAGTTCCGCCGCAGGAGCGACATCTTTTCCCGAACGTCGAACGCCCCTTCCGTCACCCAGGCGTAAGGCTCGAGAGTCGTCGCCCGCTCGAGTCCCATATCCATTTCGGGCTGATCTTCGCATTTGGCGCGGGCCGCCTCGCGGCAATCGAGGGCGGAGATATCTTCCGGATGATGGACCAGCAGCCCGGTCAGGTAGTCGCTTGAGGCGCCGACCTTGATCGCCTGTTCCACGCAGGCGGGCTGCTGGCGCGCGTATGTGAATCCTTCCGGATGGGCCAGCAGCGCCCCGAACAGCCTTGCCACGCTCTTGCGCGTGCGTTCCGGCAGGTTCGACTCCCTGACCAGCGCGGAAAGCTCCGGGGCCTGGGCGTCCAGGTATTCCAGCAAGGTTTTGTAGGAGTGCGGAGCGTGATCGCCGACCGGCGCGATCAGCGGTTTCAGCGCATATACGGTTCCCGGGACCGGGGCTGTATCCGCCCGCAGAATGCGCTGGTGGATCTCCATGACGGTAGCGAAGGCATCCTGGATTTTTCGCAGCAATTTCTTACCCGGCGAAATGCTGCTCTCAATTCCCGTACGGCGCGCCAGGCGGTCCAGCGCATCATCGTCTGTGGGCAGCCGATGGGTCTGGAGGCCCAGCTCAAACTGCACGCGGTGCTCGACATTTCTCAGAAATTCGTAGGCGCCTACCAGGGCGGCGTAGTCGCGGTCAGTGATCCATCCCTTGTCATTCAGCTTGCGCAGGGCCAGCAGCGTTCCGCCGGACCTCACCCACCGGTCCTCGCCGCCGTGCAGCCGCTGCAGGCACTGGGTGAGGAACTCGATGTCTCGAATGCCACCCTCGTGCAGCTTCACGTCGATGGCGCTGCTGCGGCTGTTGTCCAGCTTCTTTGAAATTCTTTCGCGCGACCGCAGCACCGCTTCCACGGCCGCAAAGTCGGCCGGCGTGCCGTAGATGTGCGGTTCCACGCCGCGCAGGAACTCGCGTGTCACGCGTGTCTGGCCCACGGAGTGCCGGGCCTTGATCAGCATCTGCAGTTCCCACTCGCGCGCCCGCCGGGCGTAATACTCCAGCGCCGACTTCAGGCTGATGGCCAGGTCGCCCATTTCGCCCTCCGGGCGCAGGCGCAGGTCCACACGAAACACCTGGCCCTGGGGCGTGGATTGGGTGATGGTGCGGGTGATGGCGTGGGCCAGGCGCACAAAATATTCCTTGTTGCTGATGATGGAATCCGGCTCGCTGCCGCCCGCCGTCTCGCCGTCCTTTTCATAAAGGAACAGCAGGTCAATGTCGGAACTGTAATTGAGTTCGTTGCCGCCCAGTTTGCCCAGCGAGACGATGCTGAATCCGCTCCGCACAATGCGGCCCTGCGCGTCGCGATACTGCGGCTGGCCGTAACGCTTCTCGAGTTCCTGGCCGCAGAAGATCAGCGCGTTCCACAGCATCACGTCCGCCAGCATGGAGAGTTCCAGCGTGGTCTCGCCCAGCGTGGAAAGCCCCAGAACGTCTTTCAGCACAATGCGCAGATAGTTCCGCCGCTTGAAGCGCGCCAGTTGCGCGGAAAGCCAGACATCCGGATGCGTGGTGGCAAACCGCGCGTAGTCCTGCATCAGCTCTTCGCGCGATTTCAGCTTGGTAAACTTTTTATCGCGGGCAAACTGCGCCGGAAGCGAAGGGTCGGCAAAAAAGCTCTCCGCCAGAAAAGTGCTGTAGCCGAAAATGGCCACCAGGTAGGTCAGAGCGGTGGGGAAGCGGGCCAGGTCTGTGAGCACATCGTCCGGTGCGCCCGTCACGTAACGCTCGAGCAGGTTCAGCGCTCCGTCGGGATCAGGCGAATGCCCCAACAGCGACGCCACAGGGGCGGCCAGCTCCGGCCCCAGGCGCGCCGCCAGCCGTTCCACGTCGCCCTCGGCTTTTGTTGGGTCCTGAAAACCAATCCCGTTGAACTCCGCACGCATGACTTGTGATTATACCAGCCCGTTGCACGCCACACGCCCTGGCACAGGCACAATTTCCCGGCCAATTTCAGAATGGGTGCATCGGAACGGCCGCCGCGGGGCCCGAAGAGTCTTGCTACAATAAAGCCGAGCCATGCCGCCTGACGACGAACCCGTTCGAATCCCCATCACGGATGTTTTTGATCTGCACTCGGTGCAGCCGAAAGAAGTGGAAGCGGTGGTCGAGGCTTACCTGGAAGAAGCCAACCGGTTGGGGCTGAAAAACCTTCGCATCATTCATGGGCGCGGCATCGGGGTGCAGCGCCGGATTGTGCGCGCCGTGCTCGGCCGCACGCCGTTTGTGGTGTCTTATGCGGATGCTCCGGAGCAGGCGGGTGGCTGGGGCGCTACCATCGTGACGCTGCGGTAACAAGGCCTTTTCCAACGGGGCCTTCTGTTTACGGCCCTGCTGCCTGGCCAATAACATTTCTCGCACCATTCCATTTTCCCCGCGTATCAAATAATTCGTCCTGCTCTGTCGATTTCCCCGGGGCTGAACGTCGTACTGACGGAGAAGACAGGCCGGAGCGGCGCTCCGGTACTGAAAACAAAGACGACTTTGGAATTCAAGAGGAGGAACTGATGCGATACATGCTGCTGATTTATCAGAATGAAAACATCAAAGAAAGCCAGACACCTGAGGAAAGAATCAAATCAGAATCCCACGCTTACAGTTACATCCAGGAGACAATGCAACGCGGAGTATTCAAGGCGGCCGATCCTTTGGAACCGACCCGCGCGGCAACCACGGTGCGAACGCAGAACGGCAAGGTAACCATCACCGACGGTCCTTTCGCCGAAACCAAGGAACAACTTGCCGGGTACTTCATCCTGGATTGCAAAGACCTGGATGAAGCGCTCGAGTGGGCAGCAAAGTTTCCGATGGAGTGTTCCGGCGGCGCCGGCAGCGTGGAGGTAAGGCCTCTCCGAGATTTGCCACGAAAAGCTGCGTAAACGGAAAGCCAGGGAGAAGAAGTTAAGAACCGCTGTCGATTGGCGGGGTGGTGAAACGTCGAGGGGATGAAGGAAAACGCAGGTCAAATTGAAAAGGAGGCATTGCAATGAAAAGTCTGAAGCTGGCCACGGCAGTGGCAATATTCCTGGTTTTGGGTTCGGTACAGGGGTCGAATCTGGCGGCACAATCCGTTCCGGCTAACGCGGGTTTTGCAAGTTTGAAGTCGCTCGCGGGCGTGTGGGAAGGGACCGTGAACGAGGGCGGAAAAGTGCTGCCCGTGAGCACATCGTTTCGCCTCGTCTCTGATGGCTCGGCCTTGATGAACGACCTGATGAGCGGAACGCCGCACGAGATGATTACCATGTTTCACCTGGACGGAGGCGAACTGATGGCCACCCACTACTGCGCAGCGCATAACCAGCCGCGCTTCCTGATGGCGCCATCTGCCGATCCAAGGGTCGTGGACTTTGAATTCAAGGACGCGACCAATCTTTCGAGTCCAACTGCGCCGCATATGGTTCGGGTTAGATTTACGTTCGTGAACGCCAATCATCACGTTGAAGACTGGACTTTCCTTTCGAGCGGCCAGACGACCACAAGGCATTTTGATTTCTATCGGAAGAGCTGAAGGAATACCTGGCCGGAAGCAAGTCTTGAATGAGGCAGGAGGAGAAGCAATGCGATACATGCTCTTGATCTATAACAACGAACGCTCGAAGGAAGACCTGACACCGGAGGAAAGGGCCAAATCGGAATCCTATGCACACAGTTATATCGATGAGGCGACGCGGCACGGGATTTTTGAGGCTGCCGATCCGCTGGGGCCCACCAGTACCGCAACGACAGTGCGAACGCAGGATGGCAAGATGATAATCACTGACGGCCCATTTGCCGAAACCAAAGAACAGCTTGGCGGATACTTCATCCTCAATTGCAAGGACCTCGACGAGGCGCTCGAGTGGGCGGCGAAAATCCCGATGGCTTGTGGCGGCGGCTCAAAATGCGTGGAAGTCAGGCCCATCCGCGAACTAGCGTCGAAAGCAGGATAATCAAGGCGGCGGGCGGGGCAGCAAGTCCATGGATGATTTCCGGAGCATCGTCGAAAAAGTCTTCCGGCAGGAGTCCGGACGGATCTTCGCCAGCCTCATCCGGATTTCCGGTTCGTTTGACCTGGCCGAAGAGGCGATGCAGGAGGCATTTGCTTCCGCCCTGGCCAGTTGGCCCGAGAAAGGTCTTCCGAACAACCCTGCCGCCTGGATCACCACCGCCGCCCATCGCAAGCTGATTGATTACGCGCGGCGCGCGCGAACGCGGCGGGAAAAGGAAGATGAAATGCTGCGGGAAACGGAGCGCGCCGCCGCTGCTGATCCTGAAGCGGGCCATATGAGCTTTCCCGATGACCGCCTGCGGCTGATTTTCACCTGCTGCCACCCTGCCCTGAATCCTGAAGCGCAGGTGGCGCTGACGCTCCGCACGCTCGGCGGGCTCACCACACCGGAAATTGCCCGCGCATTTCTTCTGCCCGAGCCAACTTTGGCGCAACGGCTTGTCCGCGCCAAGCGCAAGATTCAAGACGCGCGCATTCCCTATGAAGTACCGCCCGAACACCTGCTGCCCGAACGCCTTGCTTCCGTGCAGGCGGTGATCTACCTGATTTTCAACGAAGGCTACGCGGCAACTTCCGGCGACAGCCTGGTCCGCCAGGAACTGTGCGCGGAAGCCATACGGCTTGCACGGACGCTTTGCGAATTGATGCCGGAAGATGCGGAAAGCCTGGGGCTGCTGGCCCTGATGCTGCTTCACGACTCCAGGCGCTCAGCAAGAGTCAGCCTGCAAGGCGAATTGGCGCCGCTGGAAGAACAGGACCGCTCACTTTGGGACGACGAACGGATTGGGGAAGGCCTGGAGAAAATCGAAAAGGCGTTGCGGCTGGGCAGGCTCGGGCCCTACCAGTTGCAGGCTGCCATCGCTGCCGTCCACGCCGAAGCGCAAACGCCTCAACAGACCGACTGGCGGCAAATCGCCGCACTTTACCGGGAACTTGAGAGGCTTTTCCCTTCGCCCATCGTCGCTCTGAATCGCTGCGTAGCGGTGGCCATGAGCGAAGGATTTAAAATCGGTCTGCAACAGATTGATGAGTTGGGCGCCGGCGGAGACCTCGATGGGTATTATCTTTTCCATGCTGCGCGGGCTGACCTGCTGCGCCGGATGGAGCAACGCCCGGAAGCCGCTGTGGCTTACCGCCGCGCACTGGCCCTCACCGCGAATGCTGTCGAACGCCGTTACCTTCGCCGCCGCCTTCGAGAAATGGGCGAGGCTTCGTAGCACATCAGCAGCGATTTCATTCTTGTGACTGGGATTTGGTATGTAAGATTGTTCAAATAAACAAGCTTGTGCGCGACTTCAGCGAATCGGCAAGGAAGCTTGCGACGCCGCCGTGTTCGAGCCCTTCGACCAGCTCGGAGTCCTTGATGCCCATCACATCGCGCGACATTTCGCAGGCGATGGCGCGCACGCCCAGTTCGCGGGCCAGGGCGATCATGTCTTCCAGCGAGCTGACGTTCTTTTCCTTCATCATCGCCCGCAGCATTTTGGCGCCCACACCGAAGTAATTCATTTTTGAGACTGGAAGATCGAGGCTCGATGATGGAGACATCATCGCCATAGCCTTCTGGAAAAATGTCTTGCCGGAAAATTCCGAGCCTTTTTTGAGAGCGCTCAGTCCCCAGAAGGTGAAAAACATGCTCACCTGCTGGCCCATGGCTGCGGCGCCCGTGCCGATGATAAAGGCGGCCAGCACGCGGTCCAGGTCGCCTGAGAAGACGACAATGGCCACGCGATCTTCCGGCGCGCGGTCTTCCAGGTCCGCGAGCCGCCGCGATAATTCCTGCACTTTCTCTTCGAGCGCCTGCACGCGGGACTTCTCTTCGCCCGCCCTGGTTTCAATGCTGGTCCCCATCGGTGCACCTCCTCAACCGATTCGCTTGACGTAATGGACGTATATGTTCGCGCCGTCCACCGATTCTTCTTCCTGCCCCAGCAGTTCCACGTTTTTTGCGATTTTGGTCCAGCCCTGAAAATCCGCAACCGAGCCGCGGTCAGTGGCCAAAACTTTCAGCACCTGTCCGGGCTCCATTTTTCCAACTTCCTTTCGCGCGTTCACCAGGGGCATGGGGCAGTTCATGCCGCGCGCGTCAAACAGCTTGTCAAAGGCCTGGCTCATTGGGCTTCTCCCTTGCATTTTCCGGATGCCGCCAGCCCGCAGACATTCTTGCCCAGTTCCAGCTCCGAGGCCTTGTCTTCTGAGGGCGCAAGCAATCCGGTATTCACCCGCTTGATATCAACATATTCCGGGAGGAACGGAGGCAGATTGTCCAGCAGGTAGCGGACAAACCCATCCTCGCTTTCCTGCGCCAGCTTTTGAAGGCCGGGATTGCTCTGGTTCAATTCGTCAAGTGTGGCGGCAAACAGCCCGGCGTCATTCTGTTCCGCGAGGCTGCTGAAGTGCCCCGGCAGCACCACCATCTTTCCCGGCAGGGCCGCCAGCCTGCGCAGCGACCGGCCGTGCAGCGGCGCCCAGGTCTCGGCCTTGCCGCCCAGGTCCGGCCGTGCGATCGAGCCAATGCAGATGCTGTCTCCGGTGAAAATGTAGCGATCGCCAATCCGCAACGCCACCAGGCCCAGCGTGTGCCCGGGAATGTGCACGGCCTCGATCTCGACCTGTCCCACCTTGAAAATCTGGCCGTCGCGGATGGCGTGGTAGGGAATAGTTGCCGGCAGAACGTCCATGGGATGGATGGCGTCGTACGGGTGCAGGTGATAATGGGCGCCGCATTCGGCGGCTAGGGCTGCGCCTCCGCTGATGTGGTCCGCGTGGCCGTGCGTGTCGATCACCGTCTCAATCTTGAAACTTTTGTTGTGCGCCAGCTCCCGGTAAGGGTGAAGGTGCCGCAGGGGGTCGATCACCAGGCCGCTGCCATGGCTCGCCACCACGTAGCTGAGGCAGCCGCGCGCCGGGCGCCACACCTGGTAGATGGCCAGCTCCGGAGTTTCCACCACCACGCCCGTGGAGTAATGCTGTCCCCAGGCCTTCATGCCCCCCTTCAAGTGGGCGGTGGTGTAACCCAGGCGCTCGAGGCCCTGCCGGACGTATTCGGAAGTGTCTCCCTTGGCGCACACGCTCAGCACCCGAAGATTGCGCGGGATCTGGCCGTCCAGGTGCTGCTCGACGCAGGCCACAACGGAATCCACCATCTCGTCCTGGCCGCCCATCTCCAGCATTTCAAAGTAGGGAACGTTCAGGGACAGCAGCGGCTCGCGCCCTTCCAGTTGGAACCTTTCAAACTCGTCGCGATTGCGCACGTCGAGCACAAAGAACTTCTCGCGCCGCTCGAGAGACGCAAGAAGGTCCCCGGCTGTCCAAACCGGCTCAATCGATTTTGTCATGGTATTCCCCACCTGCTGGGAGGGATTATAGCAGAGCGTCGAATGTCCTGTGAGAAATTCAACTGGATTTTCGAACCAGCGCCAGGACGCAGTTGCGGCGCCGTCTTTGGGTTTTTCTAATCTCTGGTGGAATGTCCCCGGTGCGGGCAATCTCTTGCGATCGTTCCCTGCGCCTGAATGTTCAGCACCCAGCGAAATCGAGGATGTTGACAGGCGCGAGGTTTCCTATTGCGAAGCGACACGGGTTTCGACTGGAGCAGACCTCAATGCGGATAGCTCCCGAAGGGTCCTTTTCCATTTGTGGGGATACTGCTTCGTAACGATGGGCCCGTCGAGGTTGCTGTAAAAGGCGAGGATATTCGCGCGAAGTTCGGGAGTGAGATTGCGGAATCGATGTTTCGCGAGCGCATGCAAGAGGTGCGCGTAGGTTTCGTCAGCAAGGAAGTATTCCCCCGCCGGTGATGGCTGCCCGATATCCAGATTTTCGTCATTAAGGCGTAAACCACCTTTTGAAAGCGCTGACATGTCGTTTTCATAACGAGAGACGGTAACGTCGAACGCCCTTATGAATGAGCTCTGGACCCTCCCTGTCGGAGGTTTGAACTGAAGCTTATGGAAGGGGCCCACTTTCGGCATCACTTCAATAAAAAACACGAGGGTCCTGGAAACGAACCGGCTGTTTTCCCGCTTGAGATCTGCTCTCCAACGCCACCTCCAGGGCCTGAGGCGGTGGAATCTGCCGCTCTTCCCTCGAGCCGATTCGAAGTTTTCTCTGGAAAGGCGATAGGAAAATCTTGCCGTGACGATCCTCGGATTGACGCGCCGGATCTCTTTCTTTTTATGGCGCCAGATGACCTGGCCCAGGTCGGGAACAATTTCACTGGCGCTTATTTTATACATCCAGAGCGAGATGTGTTCTGAATAGAAAAGTTTGTTCAGCTTCAGTCCATAGGTCTGCTGAAAGGCTTCGGCCAGCAATGTTTCAGGCACTTTGAATCCGATGTAATTATGGTAGGTTTTCGGAAGGTAGCCCGCTCCGGTAATCTGCACCACATCAAAGGAAAATTCCGTCATGATGTGCGCCGTGGGGTCTTCTTCGTAGGAAACGTGGTTGCCAAATTCCATCTGCAGCGTGGGATACATCACCGGGACAGAGACGTTGACCGCCAGCGGGTGCCCCGTGTTGTCGGCGACGTAATGAGAAAGCGCGCCAAGGGCAAAGGCATACTCATCGATATTCCTGGAATCGCGAAGAAGAGCTTCTACAAAATCTCCGCTGCGCGCGTAATGGGTCAGCTCGCTGAAAAACTTGTTGCCGAATGGATAGTAGCCCATGTCCTGAATCACGCAGCCGCCATAAGCAAAGGCGTGCGCTTCCCGGATCTCTGCCGGGGTCGCATGGGGATAACGCTTGAGCAGCAGGGGAACGATATAAGGTCCCCATGCGGCATCAATCAGGGCTTCGTGGCTGAGCACGGAATACCCCATCGCGGCAGGCACAGCAAACAGCAGATAAATTGCCGCGCCTGAAAGCAGGGCCAGGATGGCGGGCAGGGCGAACCGCTTTCTGCACTTTACCGATACCATTGTACAACTCATTTCGCAGCCAGGGGCCGGATGGACACTGCGCTTTCGCCATTCCTCAGGCATGTTAAGTTCCGAGGAGGCGGCTCAGCTCAAGTGTCGACTGATCAATAACTTGATGCTATAGCTAGCCGGGGAGAAGCCTTTCCGGCGGGAAAGGAATCCCCGCAAGCCAGGAGAATTTACAGCTTGACGCTTCCGGTCGGGTTCGTCAATGGAAAGCGGGCGGCCCGGGTTGTCACATCCATCGGCTGCATTGGAAGCTGGAGAGCCGCCGCAGGATTTCAAGACGCAGCCAGACCAGAGTGATCATCAGCGTGAAGGCGCAGAGCCACTCCATAAATTTGAAAGCCCCGGCCGCGCGGGCGGGAAAGCCGATCGGCATCAGGCTCAGGCGGGTTTTTCGGCCATGTTGAATACCTCACACTTTACAAACATTCCTGCGCGGCTCGTGATAACATGCGGTGAAAAGGAGGTGAGACTATGTCGAACTTCTCCCGACGGGATTTCCTGAAATCCGGATTGGCCGCAACGGCGCTGGCGGGCGTCGGAAGCCTGGGGCTGAAAGCGGCAAAACAGACCGCAACGGACATGGTGACGCTGGGCAAATCCAACGTGAAAGTCACGCGACTTGCCTTCGGCACCGGCACCTTCAGCGGGCAGGTGCAGCGCGACCTGGGGCAGCGGGACTTCACGCGCCTGGTCCGCCACGCCTATGACCGGGGCATTCGCTTTTTTGAAACCTCGGAATCCTACGACGATATGCACCGCATGCTCGGCATCGCGCTCAAGGGCATTTCGCGCGACAACTATCAATTGATGACCAAGGTTACCACCAGCCCGGGCGTTGACCCCATGAAGAAAATCGACGAGCTGCGCCAGCAGGCCAACACGGAGTACTTCGATATCTGCCTGCTGCACTACCAGCACTATGCCAACTGGCCCGCCGCCAGCCTGCGCTGGCAGGACGGCATCTCCGAAGCCCAGCAGAAGAAGATTGTACTGGGGCGCGGCGCTTCGGTCCATGGACTGCCCGCGCTGCGGCAGGTGCCGGGCGAAAACTGGCTCGAGATCGCCATGATCCGCATGAACCATAAAGGCGTGCGCATGGACGCCGAAAATTACGCCACCAACGGGCTGGGTAACGTGCCGGTGGTGGTCGATTACGTGGAAAAATCGCGCCAGAAGGGCATGGGCGTCATCAGCATGAAGCTGGTGGGCGAGGGCCAGTTTACCAATCGTCAGGACCGCCAGAAGGCCATGCGGTTCGCCTTCCGCCATGCGGGCGTCGACGCCGTCACGGTCGGCTACAAGAGCACCCAGGAAGTCGACGAAGCCATCGAAAACGTGAATATGGCGTTCGCGTAGGTAACGTTGCCCGAACCCTCGGTGGGATTGCGTCCTAATAGAAAGAGAACCCTGTACCTTGGTGGGAGGGTGCCTGAGGCGTCACGGCACAACCCCGCCGCGGCGGCGTGCTTCAGCTTCAAATCACTGGAATAGGTGTCGACAGCGCGGTCATCACCTCTTTAAACTCATACTTGCAACCCTCGACCTGGTCCCATGGCCCGGTCTCGTACTCGAGCGCAAATGTTCCTTTGAATCCGTTCGCCAGCATAATCCTGGTCGAACGCTGCAAGTCATTCTTGTCGCCCCAGCGGTCCCAATATTTTGCGTGAACGTTCGTATGCGCATAGGGCGCCAGCGCCTTCAGCCCGTTGAACAACATATAATGCTGCTCCCAGTTGGCAAAATCGGGGGAAGCTTCGCAATAGGGATGGTTCACTTCGTCGACGATGGTCCGGATATTCATCGGGTCGGCCGCAAGCCCCCAATGGTTCTCGAGCGTGACGCGTATTCCGTAGTTGCCGCCGTAATCCGCCATCTCCTTGTACGACTCGATCGCCGCCGCGATCATCGGCACGATGTCGATGTTGCGCGGGTATCCGTCGCCGGGCCCGCGCTCCACCGCGTTGGGACGGATGCTCGGCCCCAGCGCCCGCGGCGAGTTCATGCGCATCGACTTCACTCCCAGCACAGAAAGCCCCTTGATCCATCGCTTCCCCATCGCCACGCCGGCCTTGCGAAGCGCGTCTTTTTCGGGTGAACCGTATTCCGCCAGGTTCGTCGGAGCGTTATTCGATATGTGCTGCACCTTCATGCCGGTTTTTACGCAGATGTTGGCCAGCTTGTCCAGCCACTTTCTTCCTGAGGGGCTTAACGGATCAAATCCTTCTTCACCCGATCCCTCTGGGAAGTACATGCTGTTGTCATCCACATCGCCGAAGAAGCCCGAATATAAATCCATATGAGTCACACCGGGAAACATGCCCTTTGCAAACTGCGGGAAATCCAGCAGCGTGATTTCGCCATACTTCGCCCTCTGCTCGGCGGGCGTGGGAAGTTTCGCCCGTGCCGCTTCCGCGGCCTTTGCCACCGCCAATGGCCCAGCCGCATTCGGATCGTTCATCACGTCCGCGGGTTCCGCCTCGCGTCTCCTGCTGCGTCTCGGCCCGTTATAGGGCCGCTGCTTAAAGAGGTTGCGCACCCCGTAGGAATTGGCGGCAATCCGCTCCAGGTTCAACTTTTCCGCTTCCTCCTGGGCCCGAGCCTGCTCTTGCGGCGTAAGCACGGCCCCTGCCGCAGCCAGACCCATGCCCGCAGCTTTAAGGAAGTTGCGCCTGTCTAACGTCATTTTCCCGGTTCCAATATGGTCGTCCATGGAGTTGTCCTTTCTCGGGGAGTTCATCGAAAATCGCTGAATTTCGGGCAAATTGTAGCACAGCTTGCAGAGGTCCGATAGAGGAGGGGTCGGGCGGCCTTATTGCGCCATTGGTGATTGAAAAAAATATGAAGTGTGAAGGATGAAGGATGAAAGCAGGCGGAAACCACAATTACGAATTACCTGGCCACCTGTTGCGAAAGGGCGTCTTTCGCCCCTCCGGTGCTGGAATGGCGAGGCGGTTTCAGGGTGGGATTTCCGCGTCTGCGCTCTGCCTACTGCTTACTGCCTACTGGCGTCCCGAGGCCCGGAGGGCTCCCCTGCAAACCCGCTGCCCCGCGTCTTTTCTTTTGTGCGCACTTGCTGGACGCTTTTCATTTAGCATAGAATCCCCTCCGAATCCGTCAATCTCGATGGAGGACGCAATGTCAGAAGAAGTCCAATTGGGAAATCAGTTGCAGGCGCTACTCGAACTCCACCGGCGCAATCGTCCCGTATGGACGTTACTCGTCGGCCTTATGTCCGGGTTGTTAATTGTCGGTATTGTGCAACTGATTTTGATGTTCAAAATCCTGGCTGTGCTCAAGGCTATCTATTTGTCGGTATCATCAACATAAGTTGGTTGGTCGTGAAACGCCTTATACCCGCCGGGTGCCCTGAGTATGCGCAGCCTGATCTGTGGCGCGAGCGTCCTCGCCCGTGCTGCTGTCAGAGCACACGGCCAGGATGGCCAAGACACTAAACATGAGCCAGACCGAGCCACCGTCTTGTCCTGAGCAGGTCGCTGCGGGGTTTCAAATGCGGGCGGTCTTGAGGTAATGGAGGTCTTTCACAATCTGGTCGTGGGCCTGGTCGCTTTCATCTTCCACGTAGAAGCGTTTGATGCCCACGCGTTCGGCCTCGCGCAGGATAGCGGGCATGTCCATGCGCCCCGTGCCGAGCGCCACGTCCCAACTCACCGGTTCATCGCCCGTATAGTTGTGGGTGGGCGGGCCTTTCTTCATATCCTTCAGATGCATCAGCCGCCAGCGGTTAGGATACTTCTTGAGATAGGCGACGGGGCTGTGGCCGGGATCGACCACCCAGAAGATGTCCATCTCAAAGCTGACGTTGTCAGGGTGCGTTTCCTTCACCAGCATGTCGAACAGCGGCTCTCCCTGGTAAGGCCGGAACTCGTAGCCGTGCGTGTGATGCGCGAAGTGCAGGCCTTCGGCGCGCAGTTGTTTGCCCCATTCGTTGTAAAGGCGGGCAGTTTCGCGGCACAGCTCGACGGTTAAAGGCCCCTCGTGCGGGATCCACGAGTTCACCACGTCCTTTGCGCCCAGGGTATGGGCGTTCGCGGCCACGGTGGAGAGCTCGTTTTTGAACTGGTCATATTCGGCCATCATGCTGGTGCAGGGCAGGCCCGTTTCATCCAGCAGCCGGCGGTATTCCTGCGCGCTCAGGCCGTAAAGCTCCGGCGCCTCCATCTCTGTGTAGCCGACCTTTTTTGCGTAGGCCATGGCCGCCTTCACGCTGGCAGCGTCGCCGCTTTTGATCTGGTGGCGAAGGCTGTACAGTTCCAGCCCGTAAGGCCCGGGAAACGGCCGCCCCTGCTGCGCGGCGATGCTCTCCTTCACGGGAGCCACTGCTCCCGCCAGCCCCGCTCCAATCACACCCAGAAACTGCCGGCGCGATTTCATGCCCGTACCCTCCCCTGCTCACCTGGCGATGTGATAATGATGACGCACTACGCCCCTGCCCACTCTGAAGGAAGGAACATTATACGCCCACAGGCTCCGGGCGGCGTTGCGGATTTTTATTGGGCAGGAGCGAATTCGGCAGGCTGGCGAAGGCGCAACTCTTCAGTGATAACTGACCGCGCGGGGTCCGCCACCCAGCAGGCGCGCAGGGAGCATAATGATGGCCATGAGCAGCGCGAAAACTCCGCCCACCGCGATACCCACAATCCTGAAGGGCAGCAGAAGCAGCCACACGATGGGATAGAGCACCAGCGCCAGCAGAGCCAGCGGCCAGCACAGCACCAGCAGAATGCACCAGAGCAGAAACTTGATCATGGAGTAGAGCTCCTCTGTCTCTATGCTCATTATTACGCAGAAAAGCCGGGAAAGTTCCCCCAGGTTTGTCCCTGGGAGGAACTTTCGGCCCGGCGGTTTCCGGCAATCGCTGGCGGCGTGTGAAACTGGCCCTCAAGGCAGATTGAGCTTCCGCACCACAGCGGCGGGGAAGACATAGGCCGGCGGAGGAGTGGTCCACGCGAGCCCGTTCAGCGAGCCGGAGGTTGTGGTGTAGAGCAGGAACCCGCGGTTCAGGTAGACCGAGGTGCTGTCCAGGCTGCTCAGGTCCGTCAGACCGTTGAAGAACGTGCTGTTGAACGTCACAACGTTGACGGTCTGGTTCTGGAACAGCGGATTGCAGGGCGCCAGATAGTAGCCTCCCGTTTTGCCGTCGGAACCGATGACGGGGCTGGGGCTGGCCAGCGCGTTGCCCATCACGGGCTGCGGCCGCAGGACAACCAGGTTGGCCGTCGCGCTGGGACTGCTGCCGCCGGTGAAGGGGCCGTGCACCACCACATGCTGGCCGCGGGCGATGGCCGAGTCGTTAAAGAGGAAACTGCTGAGGTCGGCGCCGAAGGTGGCGATTCTGAAGCCCGTGGAGGAAGAGAGATTCACCGTCAGCTTCGAGCGCAGAGGCACCGTGGCGCTCACGTCCGGATGCTCGGCGCGCACAAACATCGTGAGCTGGGTGGCGTTGCCATTGCTGTCCGTGGTGACGGAGAGAATGGGGCCGACAAAAGCGGCCGTGGTGGTGTCCGTCTCGTCTTCAGATTCCACATCTTTGGCGACGATGTTGCCGTCCTGGTCCACCTTGGCGTCGATCTCGACGAACATGCCCTGGGTCAGGCTGCCGAGGCCGGAGACGTTCTCGAACTTGGTGTTGCTGGTGACGTTCACCTGGAGTGTCCGCAGGGGCCCGCGGCGCAACGTGAAGCTTCCGGTAAAGCTGGAATTGCTGCTGGTGGTTGTGACCGATTCGACGATGCCGTCAAGATCATCGAGCTCGCCCAGGCCGCTGACCGTCGAGATCACCGAGGGAGTCACGCGAATCGATGGGTCCACCTGGCCGGTAATCTGGCCCGTGGTTGGATCGGTCTGGATCGACTGGAAAAGCCGGAAGTCGAGCGTCAACCCGCTGGAACCTTTGGCAGCCACCTGGAGAGCGGGCTTGATGTCGGCGGTCACAGTCGTCTGGGTGAGCGTGGCGCTGATGTCCGTCGGCGTCGGTGGCGTGCCTTCAAAGGCGCTCAGCGAGGGATTCGGCATGAAGGTGAAGGTAATTTGCGAATACGTACCCGCCGGCACGCTACCCATGTTCAGCAGCGTGTGGAAACCCATCAGCGAGGCAAAATCAACGGTGACGGGGCTTGATGAATCAATGACGGAAACGGCCGCACCGCCGCCCTGCGGGGTCAGGGTGGCGCTGGTAATGGTGACGTCGAATGAGGCCACGCCGCAAATCGGGGCGTCTGTTCCCATCAGCGCCAGTTGGCCGGAGCCGGTGGGGGTAGTCCCCATCTGGCTGGTGGAAGAAGAGCCTCCACAACTGAGAATGGCAAGTGCGGCGACAACGACAAGGGAGAAACCTGGCAAGTGCTTGCGCATGAAAAAATCCTCCTGGACTGCTGTAGGACCCACTCCTTTGAACCCGCACTGCCGGGAAAAGTTGCGCGGCCATGATCCCGCCCTGGAATGCGGTAGCCCCAGCTATCGCCTTGGAATGGGGCAGGACCACCTGCCCCCCTTTTCTTTCTGCCAGTGCGGCAGCTCTGCTGCCGCACTCCAGGGGCTTCGCCGCCGCGAGGCATGTCGCGGGAACGGATACGACCTTTACGGCCCCCGCAATTGTTCCCCAGCCCAATATTTCCCGTATCTTAAGTCCCGCTAACCTGCTTTGCGTCTTTGACGCAGCGGAACCCCAGGGTGGCGGCGCGGTCGAGGCTGGGAGCCATCAGCAGGTACTTGCCGTGCTCATCCAGCCGGTAAGCTTGCGGGAAGTACCAGCGGCTGCCTTGTGGCTGATAGTAGCTGCCGCCGCGCAGGATGGCCGCCCGGGTGTGCGGGTCCTCAAACTCATCGGTCCATTGCCAGACGTTGCCCACCATGTCCATCACCCCGAACGGGCTCGCTCCCGCCGGCTGGGCATTCACGTTGTCGGGACCGCGCAGCGTGCGGCCCTGGTCCGGTGCAGGCACGGCCGCGGCGTTCCATTCGTTTCCCCAGGGATAGAGTCGCCCGTCGGGGCCTTGCGCGGCGTACTGCCATTCCCATTCGTGCGGCAGGCGCTTGCCGGCCCATTCGGCGTAGGCGCGGGCGTCTTCGAGCGAAACCCAGGTGACCGGCTTATCGCCCCAGCCCTGCGGGTAGGTCCCGCCGCTCCAGTCTTTCAGGAAGTTAAGGTCGTCCTTCGGATGATAGTGCGTAGCATCAAGGAACTTCTTGAACTCGGCGTTGGTCACCGGGTACTTGTCGATATAAAACGGCTTCACTTCCATTTCGTGGGTGTGCTGGCGGCGCGGCGAATCCTCCCACGGGTATTGCACGTCCACCCCGATATCGTTGCCGCCTTCCACCATGATGCCGGAAACACGAAAATCAAACTTGCCTCCCGCAACGTAAACCATTCCCGGCGGCGCGCTGGCCGCGGGCGTGGTGGGCGTTATGGAAACAAGGTGCTGGGGAAGGAAATGCCACTCATTCGAGTAACTTGAAAGCGGCCGCCCGGCCATCCGGCGCATCGCGCTCAGCAACTGCAGCCCGCTTCCGGCAAGGGACCGGGTGGCCAGGATGGCGCCATAGCCGTGCGCTTCCATCGAAAAACTCAAAGTCGCCTTCGAGCCCCTGATTTCCGGCTTCAACTCGACCCCGTGCCACACGTCGTAGTAGTGCATACCGGGTTCGTAAGCCACTTCCATTTCGCGCCCGGCAAGGCCGAACTCATTGCGGTTAACGATGGTCCAGAGCGTTTCGCCGTTGCCCGGCCATTGGCTGGCGAAGGCCCCGTACTGCATCATGGGCGCAAACGGCGTCCACCCGGGGCTGACCAGCAACTGCCAGAACGCCCGCTCGATGGTGGCGATCCGCCGCAGGGCTTCGGCGTCGCGATCATCAATCTGGTTCCAGATGCCCCAGACGTTCTCCCAGCTTTCATAACCAGTGCCGTTAAAGAAAGCGTACTGAAGGTCATCCACCTTGTTCCGCGCCCAGCGGTTGCAGACGTTGACCATGTAGCGCGTTTCAAGCCACTTGTTCCTGCTGATCATGGGCTCAAAGTGATACTCCCAGTAACCCCATCCCAGGTTGTTCCAGGCGACGGCAACATCGTTCTCGCCGGTGTTTCCGCCCTCGGGCTCAAACACGATGGGATGGCCCGTGGCGTCCGAAGCCGTTCGGAAGACAAGCGGAACCTGGTCCATTGTGTCGCCGTTAAATCCATCGGCCCCGATCTCCGCCATCAGCTTTGCCAGCGTGTCCCAATCCGGCGCACCTTCGTCCCGCGTCCCCTGGTCCCAGGGATTGTAAGGAAACAGCACGCGCACGCCATGGCGATGGAACGCCTCCACCATCGCTCTGAGGCCCGCAATTCCTCCCGGCATGTCGCGGATCAGGTCAAACTGGTTCCTGTTATCGATCCCGATGTTCGGATAGGTAGGCCACACCAGCACGGAATCGATGCCGCCATAGCGCTTCTCGAGGTCCTGAAGGTAGCGGCCGACGGTGTATTTCCCGCTGGCAGGATCGTAGAAATAGCGGTCGTGCGCCATCATCTGCGGCTGGATAAACGACTTCTGCACCCATTGCAATTCCGGGCGGGCGTACTGACCGCCGTTGTATCCGATGCGGACCCGGCGTTCCATCCGCCAGTGGCGCACATCCTTAAGCCAGGCCTTCCAGTCTGCCTCGGAAATCGGCCGCTCACTGCCCACGGCACAGCAGTGGTCACTCGTCGCCGTCGGGTTCGCAGGCCCGGGAATCTGCTCGCCAGCAGGCTGAGACTTCGTGTCCTGTCCGAGCAAGGGCACTGCCATTAAAATGAACAGCACCAGCAGGATGGTTCTATTCCGCTGCATATATCCAGTCCTCCTTGGGGGGCGCGTTCTCGCAGTCCGGCACCGGCGAATTATAGTTTTTCGACGGGTAATGTCAAGGCACCATCGGCATCAGCCGCAGGGTGCCAGGACATACTTTACACTGGTTGCCACGACATCCTTTACACCAAGGGAACAAGTTTGCAGCATCCGGGGGCTTTCGTCCCGCTTCCAATCGCTGAGTTTATGCGGCCGGGCCGTCCGCCTGGCGCAGGCAGGAGCCGTGTGATTCGCCAATCGAACACACGCATACCCAGGCGGGTCTATTTGACGCGCAATGATCAGAATGAATTGTGCGGAGTGGAAGAAACGGCGGGAGTCAGGACCTCAAGGAGGAATACCTGAGGCGTGCAAGGCGGGGCCGGATTCCAGGTTCCAGATCGAAACGCCTGCGGCAAGCAGCCGGCGCCGCGCAGATGGATGCCCTGGAAATCAGGCGGGAAAAATTTCAGAGAGCTTATTCCGGCCGGCCGAAGGAGTGGTACTCAAAACCTTTCTGTATCATCAGCGCGGGATCCAGCAGGTTTCGGCCGTCCAGGACCAGGGGGCGCGCCATGGAGTTTCGAACCCGGTCCCAGTCGAGGTTTGCAAATTCGTCCCACTCCGTCACCACCAGCAGAGCGTCGGCGCCTTTCGCCACCTGATAAGGGTCGCTGCAATAGCTGATTTCAGGCATAATTTCGCGGGCCCGATTGGCCGCCGCAGGGTCGTAGGCTTTAACGCGCGCGCCCTCGGCAAGCAATTGCCTGATCAGGTCAATAGGCGGAGAGAAGCGGATATCGTCCGTGTTGGGTTTGAAGGCAAGGCCCAGCACTCCGATCTCTTTGCCCTTGATCACCCAGAGGGCGCGCCGGATTTTCTCGACAAAATGATGAATGCGCCCCTTATTGATATTCTCCGCCTCTTTCAGCAGCGCAAAATCCATCCCCGCGCGCTCCGCCAGCCGGATAAAAGCCTGGACATCTTTTGGCAGGCAGAAGCCTCCAAAGCCCAGCCCGGCGCGTAGAAACTGCGGTCCGATCCGATGGTCGAGGCCCATGGCGCGGGTGACCTCTTCCACGTTGGCGCCCAGCAATTCGCACACGTCGGAAATAGCGTTGGCGTAGGAAATCTTCAGCGCCAGAAAAGAATTGGAGGCGTGCTTGATCAGCTCTGCGCTGTTGATGTTGGTCACCAGAAACGCCGGCGGGGCCTGGGGCGGGCAGGACGAATCGTGCACGGGGCAGTTAAAATCTCCCTGCAGGATCGGCTGATAAATTTGCCGCAGCCGCTTTTCCGCGGATTCATCGTCCACTCCCACCACGATGCGCTCCGGGTGCAGGAAGTCTTCCACCGCCGTCCCCTCGCGCAGGAATTCCGGATTGGATGCCACTTGAAACGAGAGTCCGCTTTTGCGGCCGTAAACGTCCAGGGCCTGCTTCAACTGCCGGCCCGTCTGCACCGGAACTGTGCTTTTTTCCACGACCAGTTTCGGTGCCTTGGACTCGGTGGCGATCAGCCGGGCAACCGAGTCGATGGCTGAAAGGTCGGCCTCGCCGTTGTCGAGCGGAGGCGTGCCGACGCAGATAAAAACCACCTCGGATGAGCGGACGGCCTCACCGGTGTCGGCGGTGAATTCCAGCCGCTTCTCCTTGCGGTTTTTTGCGACCAGCTTGTCCAGATGCAACTCGTAAATGGGGATGTGCCCGGTGTTCAACTGCCCGATCCTGGCCTCGTCCTTATCTGTACACACGACTTCATGCCCCGCCTCCGAAAGGCAAGCGCCCGTCACCAGACCTACATACCCGCAACCAATCACCGAAATTCGCATTTAGAGTTCCCCATTAATCGATTATGACAAAAACGTTTGGAGTTAAGATTGATTTTATCCTAAATTGCTCGCCAGGTTGGCGGTCCCGATTTTCATATTGGAAGAGGTGGGACTTCAGAACATCGAACCTTTAACCTGGTTGTAATGGCCGGGTACGGGTGGTCCGTGGCTCCGGTCCGTTCAGGCGAGGCGCGAAATCTTCTCTGGCTCTTCAGAAAAGCCGCTGGACTTCCCACAGGCTGAGCTTGCGGTAATCCGGGACCACGTGGTCAGCCCCTGCCGCGCGCAGTTGTTTCTCGCGACCGTCCGAGGCAATCCCCAGGCACTTCATCCCGGCGGATTTTGCGGCCCTTACTCCGGAAACAGCGTCTTCCACCACCAGCAGGTTGCGCGCGGGGAGGTCCAGCCGCTCTGCAGCGCGCAAAAAGATCTCGGGGTCGGGCTTGCCGTTCACCACGTCGTTGCCGGTTACGAGCGCCGAGAAATGCGGCAGAATTCCAAGCTCATGCAGGGTGCCCCGGGCACGAGCGAAGCTGGCGCTGGTAGCCACCGCCATAGGCAGGCCCGCGGATTCCAGCATGGCGAGGAATTGCTCCACGCCCGGAATCGTCTTCAGCTCGCTCGAAGACTTTCCGAAAATTTCATCCTTTCGCTGCCCGTACTCCCTCACCTGTTCCTCCGGAAGGTCCCCCAGAAAGTGCCGCAGGATCTCTTCCCGCTTTCTTCCGTCCAGCACATAATCGAGCTCTTCGTCTGACACCGGCCTGTTCACTGATGCCAGAAACTGCGCCCAGGCTTTTTTGTGGACCGGATGGCTGTCAATCAGCACGCCGTCCATATCAAAAATCACGCCTTTGCACATGCCATGGTTCCCCGATCACGAAAGGTTCAGTCAAGCCCGGGCCAGGTTTTCTGGGCAAGCTCGTAGTTTTCCAGCGTCCCGATGTCCAGCAGGTAGTCAGAAACCGGCCAGGCATTCGCCATTCCGGCCAGCCGGGGCAGCACTTCAAATCCCAGGTCGGCGGGCCGGCTTTCAGGAATCTGGTCGAGCAGGGCGGCGTCGGCGATCATCAGGCCTGAAAACGCCAGGCGGCCTGCGGGCTTTTTCGGCTTCTCCACAAAGCCCTGGACCATGCCTTCCGCGTCCACCTGCATAATGCCGCAGCGTTCGGGGACGGGAACCTCATATCCGCCGAGCGTGGCCAGGCCCTGGCGCTGCAGATGGAACTGCATCATCCGCCCCAGGTTGGCGTTGGTCAGCACGTCGGCGTAGAGTATCCAGAAGCAGCGCTCCCCGGCCACCCAGTGGCGGTTGGCGAGCACCGTTCCGGCGCTTCCCAGCAGCACCGGTTCGTCAACCAACCGGGTTTCCACACCGTTCCGGTGCGCGGACAGGTAGTCCTGCACCTGCCCGGCGTGCGCATGCGCGTTGATCAGGACCTCACGAATGCCGTGCCGATGGCAAAGCTCCAGCCAGATGGAAAGCATGGGCACGCCGCGAACCGGCAGAAGGCATTTGGGAGTTGCATCGGTCAGGGGACGCAGCCGGGTCCCGTGACCTGCGGCTAAAAGGAAGGCCTTCATGGGATTTGCCGGGTCAGGGTGGGATGAAAGCTATCGCGGGCTCAGGGGTAACGGGCGGAAAGCGGTCATTGCCTGTCTCAGACCACCTCCAGCGGCCTGCGCCCGCCCGCCGCACACGGAACAAAACGCCAATTGCCCCCGGACGTGTCGTCGCCGTCGATGAAGGGATCGTTGGCAATTACCTGCGCGCCTTTAGCATCAAACCGGAAGGTCATTTCGCGCGCCCCGGCCTCCGCCATCGCCCGCCGGACCGCCTCCTGGTCCGGGCGCTCGCAGTAGAGCAGCATAAACCCGCCGCCGCCGGCCCCGGTGATCTTTCCCCCCACGGCACCGCTCTCTTTTGCGATCTGATAGAGGGCGTCAATCTGTTTGCTGGAAATTTTGCCGGAAATCTGCTTCTTGGCCTGCCAGCCTTCATCGAGCAGCGTGCCAAACGTGTGCAGGTCGCCGTCTTCCAGCGTGCCGCGCATGCGCTCGGCCAAGGCCGCAATGACGTGCAGGGATTCGAGCGCGCGCCCGCGGTCCTCACGGGTTGATTTCTCCTGCTCTTCGAGGATGGTCGCCGACTGGTGCGTGGCGCCCGTGAAGAAGAGCAGCAGGTTCTCTTCGAGCTCCCCCAGCAGGGCCGAATCCAGCTCCAGCGGGTCCACATTCACCGTGCCATCGGCCTCGAAGCGGATGTAATTCAACCCGCCAAACGCCGCGGCGTATTCGTCCTGCTTTCCGACCGGGTTTCCCAGCACGTTGCGGGCAACATGGTATGCCCGCTCCGCCAGTTCGTATTTGGAAAGAGGCTGATGCAGATAGGCTGACAATGCCTTGAGAACGTTGACGCAGACGCTCGCCGATGAACCGAGACCCGTGCCGGGCGGAATTTCCGAGGCGAGAAAGAGGTCCACCGAAACCTCGCGCCCGAACTCCTTGACGACGGCGAGGGGAATATCCAGCTCGCTTCGCTCGAGGCTCATGGCGGCAATGTTTTCCCAGGTTTCGAGCGTCCGCAAATCGGAGGAAATCACCTGGACCTTGCCGTCGCCCCTTTTCCGCAGCACGGTGTAAAAGTACTTGTTGATGGCCGTGCTCAGCACCGCCCCGCCGAACTGCTCGTAATACGCCGGCAGGTCCGTCCCGCCGCCGCCAAAGCTGATCCGGACGGGGCTACGGGTGATCAACATAGACAACCTCCTCGATCCCCGGCTCGGCCTCCGCGGACCACCGGGCCGGCCCCGCGAACGTCCCCGCCGGCGCGGTCTTCTGCGCCCACATCCTGGCCGCCAGTGTCCAGGCGGTCTGCAGAATGAGCGACAGATCGAGGAAGGGAGACCAGCGCGCGATGTATTGCAGGTCGTAATGGGTCTTCTGTTCCGCCGAATGCTGGTCGCGCAGGCCGTGGATCTGGGCCAGCCCGGTAATTCCCGGCTTGATCTTCATCCGCTGCCGCTGCCAGTCCGAGTAGTGTTTCACGCGCTCCGGAGGCTCCGGACGCGGCCCCACCAGGTCCATGTCGCCCCGCAGGACGTTCCACAACTGCGGCAACTCTGTCAGCCCGAGGTCGACAAAAAGCTTTTCGTAGGCGGGCAGCTCCGCCTGGCGGCGGTCCACATTCAGCCGGTACATCCAGAAGGGCCTGCCGTCTTTCCCGCAACGGCGTTCTCTGCGGATGGCCTTGCCTTTGCGCAGCAGCAGCGTTCCGGCTGCCACCAGCATCGTTGGCAGCACGGCCGCCAGCATCAGCGGCGCCAGCGCCAGGCTGGTCACACGCCGGATTGCCTGGCCTCCCGCCGGCAAGCCGTACTGGCCAATCGCAATCAGCGGCAGGCCGTCAAGCTCTGCCAGCGACGGCCGCGAGATGTAAAGTTCGTAGGCCTGCGGGACCACGAGCACCCGGATGCCGAGCTGCTGGCACTGCGCCACCAGGTTGAGCGTCTGCCGCGCCGGGTTGGCCATCGCCACAATGATTTCGTCCACGTGATGGGCAGCCAGAAAACCCGCAACGTCCAGCGTGGGCACCCGCCAGCCGTCACCCTCGGCGCAGGCAGGGGCGCTGTTTTCGGGGTCAGGGCAGAGGTAACCCACAACCCGCCAGCCCATTTCGAGGTGCCGGTTGATCTTGGCTGATATTTCTCTTGCGATCCGGCCGCCGCCCAGGATCACCACCCGGCGCTGCGATGTCGCCATACGCCTGGACCGCAGAAGCTGCCACGCCAGGCAGCGAATCATCAGAAACCCGGCCAGCGCCAGGCACCAGAAGTAGATGAAGACCAGCCTCGATTCGTACGCGCGGGTCAGGTAACCGTTTGCCAGCAACATCAGCATCAACAGAAACACGCCGACGAAAAGATCGGAAAAAACCGAGCGAAAAGTCCACCCGCCCTGGAACCCGTCCAGCTTCATCACGATCTCGAGGAAAGTCCAGACCAGCACGGCGGCGACGGCTGTTTCTCCAAAGAGGGAAAAATAGCCCCGCAGGGCATCGACGCTCACGCTGAAGCCGTATCGGCACTCGCAGGCCAGGCAGAGGGCCAGCACAATCCACACCAGGTCGGACACAAGGATCAGGAACGAAACCCTCCGACTGCGCATAAATCCAAATTCACGGGATGAGATCGACATAACTTCTCCTGGACGGGCAGGGCATCAACGTCGGTTTCAAGAGCAAAACGTTAATTCTTCAAGCACGGGGTTGCAGGGACGTTAAACCCATCCTCCCGGCCTCGCGGCTATCGAACCGCACCAGGGCGGACGATCTGCGTTCCTGCTTTCCTTTTCAGTAGGCTCCCTCGCCGCTGATAGCTTTGCCAGGCGTCTTTAGCAGAATTCCAATATCCATCCAAAGACTCCAGTGCTCCACGTAGTGCAGATCCATAGCCACATGCTCGGCAAATGAAACGTTTTGCCGGCCATTCACCTGCCAATAACCTGTAATTCCGGGCCGGACTTTCAAGATTATTTCTCCCGCTTTGCCGTAATGCTTCAATTCATCCAGCGTGAACATCCTGGGTCCCACCAGGCTCATCTGGCCCATCAGCACATTCAATAGTTGCGGCAGTTCGTCCAGGCTATACTTTCTCAACAACCTCCCGGCGCGGGTCACTCGCGGGTCATTTTTGAGCTTGAAACTTCGCTCGTACTGTTCGCGAAGCTCCCGGTTGGCGCTCAGAACGGCCTCAGCGTCGGGAACCATGGTTCGAAACTTGAACGCATCAAATTCGCCCTCTTGGCTGGCGACGCGCCTGCGATAAAATATCGGCCCCCCGTCGTCAAACTTGATG
>DASSJE010000342.1:0-2711 GCA_035691365.1 Terriglobia bacterium | reverse complement strand
GCCTCCGAGATCGCGGAGTAAGGCAATGATGTCAATTTTCTCAGCGACCTCTGCGCGATCTCCTCGGCGATCTCGGCGATTCACGCTGCTAGTTTCTGATCCCGCACGCATTCACTGTTTTCCTCCCGATACTTCCGTGTTTCTTGCCTGATTCGTCCGCCCGCTCCGGCCCGATCGGCGCAAAGCCTTATCTGGCGACCGTTTTAGCGCGATTTTTTCAAAACGATATTTTCCACGTTACCTAAGGTCAAGAGCCGTTGACACGTTTACCCCCTGTCCTATCTCCCGTATTTTTAAAGCTCCAAGCTCCCGGCTTTCTCCCCAACTGGGTCCCAATGGAGTGATATTGAATGGCGGCTTATCGCGGATTTCAACTCGGATTATTGCCCGAACGTAAGATCGACAAACGGGCACTAGCGACGGCTTATGGACTGGTCGCGCTCGCGCTGCTCGTGGTGATTAACATCGGGCTACTGTTCCCGCAGACGCTGCAGATAGCGCAGTATCACGTCACGGAACTGATCCCGATGCCTTCGTTACGTCCGGCGCCGGAACCAGAGCCAGTCAAGGTCGAAGCGGTGAAACCTAAGCTGCTGCCCGCGGTGAAACTGCCGGTGTTCGAGCAGCCGAAGTTGGTCATGCCCAAAGAAGTTCGCCGCGAAATTCCCCAGCCCGTGGAAGCGCCGAAGGTTGTGGTGAATCAATTTGCGGCTCCGCAGTTGAAGCTGGCAGTGGGCGGGGCGCGCCCGCAATTGCTGCATACCGGAGAATTCGCCGAGACCGGAAGCTCACAGAAACCTACGGTGAACGCGGCCGTGGAGCAAGTGCAGACGGGCGGCTTTGGCGATCCCAACGGAATTGCCGGCACCGGCAAGATGAATGCGAAATTGTATGCCGCGCCAACCGGAGCTTTTGATATGCCCGCCGGCCCGGGACAGGGCAACGGCTCAGGCGGCGCAAAAGGGATCAAGGGCACGGTGGCCAGCGCCGATTTCGGTTCAGGCGTGGCAACGTCCGGGAAGGGCGATGGCCGCAGCAATGGCAAGGGCGGCATCTCCACCGGCGGTTTCGGAGCGGAGCAGGTCGTACATCAAGCACCGAAGATCGCGCAAATGGATTCGGGCCCGGCGACGACTCCAGTGCAAATCACGTACAAGCCGAACCCGGTTTACACCCAGGAAGCACGCGACATGAAGCTGGAGGGCGAAGTACTCCTGGAAGTCAGTTTCGCAGCGGACGGAACGTTGCACGTAAATCGCGTGGTGCGCGGCATGGGACACGGGCTGGATGAGGCCGCTATCGCAGCCGCCAACAAGATCCGCTTCAAGCCGGCGTTGCGCATGGGCCAGCCGGTCGATTCGACGGCGGTGGTTCACGTTTCGTTCCAATTGGCGTACTGACAAGTTTTTGGCGAAGCAAGTTTGGAAGTTGTACCTGACAAAAAACGGTTCACAGAAACTGGAGAAAGTTATGCGTACCTCGAAATGGATCTTTGCGGTAGCGCTGTTGACAGCGATGAGCGCAGCCGCGCAGCAAGGGGCTAATTCCCAGCCCGTGGCGCAACCGGCGGCTCCGGATGCCACGCAGACGGCGCAACCGGCCGCTCAGGCACAGTCCGCACCCGTGCAGGGCGATCAGTCTCAGCCAGCGCCGCAGGCGCCCGTAACCGCACCGGCCGCGGCACAGCAGGCTCCTGTGCCACCGCCCGTCGCCGCCGCCCCCACGACCATGGACCAGGTCGTGAATCTTTTCATCGAGCATGAGCACGGATTGATCAAAGCGCTTTCGACGCGCACGCCCGTGGTTGAAACCTATCTGCAAAACCTGACCGCCGATCCGCAACTGGGCCCGGTGCCCAGCGAGGACCACTACTTCCTCGGCCGCATGGACATGGGCGAAAACATCGATCGCAAGGATTATCTGAAAGAACAGGAAAAGAGTATGCAGTCGCGTCTGCTGGGCGGCTTCCAGAAACTCTATAAGCTTCAATACCAGCCTTTGGGCTTCTCGTGGATGGTATATGCCGACCGTACGGACTTTGACCGCGAGCACTACGATTTCCGCTATGTGCGGCGCGAATTCCTGGGCGATGTACGCTGCCTGGTGTTCGACGTCACTCCGAAAAAGAAATCCGGCACCGGCCGCTTTCTGGGCCGCATCTGGGTGGAAGACCAGGGTTTCAACATCGTGCGGCTGAACGGGACCTATTATCCGGCGCCGCGCAATTCCGACTTCTTCCACATGGACAGCTGGCGGTTAAACCTGATCCCCGGGTACTGGGTACCGTCATTCATCTACAGCGAGGAAGGCGACTTCAGCGCAGGCGCAAAGAACAGGATTGCCTTCAAGGCGCAGACCCGCATCTGGGGCTATGACCTGAAGAAAGGCGCGAAGGATGACGAATTGACCCAGATCCGGGTGGACAGCGTGACCGACGAGACGCCGACCACGCAAGATGCCTCTCCGCTGCAAGCCGAGCGCGTATGGCAGCAGCAGGCCGAAGACAACGTGGTCGAGCGCCTTACGTCAGGCGGATTGCTCGCTCCCGAAGGAGACGTTGACCGCATTCTGCAGACGGTTGTCAACAACCTGCAGGTAACCAACAATATCGATCTGCCGCGCCCGGTTCGCACGCGCGTGCTGCTCACTTCTCCGCTGGAGACGTTCAGCGTAGGTAATACCATCGTGATCAGCCGAGGCCTGGTGGACGT
>DASSJE010000341.1:0-3656 GCA_035691365.1 Terriglobia bacterium | reverse complement strand
GCTTGGCGCGGATCTCCTCGGCTGTCTGGTGGGCCTGCTGGCCGGGCTCGATGATGCCGTAGCGCTCGCGCCCGTAAATGTTCAGATAGATCTGGCCCAGTCCGAGCGCGTAGGCCTTGGTCCGGCTCCAGTCAACGTTGGGGAAGAAGTTGGCGTGGCTGTAAAGACTTTCCAGGTTGTACTCTTTTTCCTGCGCCTCGGGATTTTTGAGGACCATGTAGCCGTTTTTCACCAGCCAGGTATTGGTGTTGAAGCCGTAGTTGAAGGCGTGGAAGCCGTGGTCAGACACCACAATCAGCGTCGTGCCGGGCTTCATGTTTTTTTCAACCTCGCCCACCACCTTGTCCGCCGCCTGATAAACCCGCAGGATAGCGTCGCCGTATTTGGCTGCCAGCGCCGCGTCATAACGGGGGCTGGTGGGGTCGGTCAGCCGCCAGAACATGTGCTGGACGCTGTCAGTGCTGGTATAAACGGCCACCGTCAGGCTGGAAGGATGGTTCTGGAGCCGGTCGAGCACCATTTGGGTCAGCTTATCCATGGTGCGGAAAGTGTCCTGCAGAAAAACGCCTTCATCAATGCGTTCTTCGTTCAGCCCCCAGGTGTCGTGCCACCAGCCCAGGGTCTTGAAGTCGCCCCACTGCCCGGCCAGTTGTTTGCTCCAGCCGGCGGGATAAGACACGGGCAGGATGGGGTCCTTGGGGTCCATATTCAGCGGGCCCATGTAAATCCGCAGTTCGGGCGAGGTCTCAAGAACGTAGAAGCGGCTGATGGTATGGACGGACAGGAAAAAGTTGACCGGAAACTTTTCCTGGAACCATCTGCTCCAGTGGCCGTTGGCAACGGTTTCCGTCTGGCCGTCCAGATGGATTGTCACTGACTGGTTGTCCTGTGAGAGATCAAACTGCACGGGAATGGAAATGCGCCTGTACTTGTCCGTGGTGGGGTCAATCGGTCCGGAGATTTCGCTTTTGGCGCTGCGCCCGTTCATCTCCAGGCGGACAAGCTTTCCGCCGAACTCGGTGTTGCCGGCTTCTTCCGCCGGGAGATTGGAGGCAAAATAGAAAAATGTGCCCCAGGTCCCGCGCGCGTCAGGAACGCCCAGGCCGGCCAGCAGTTTGCCGCCAGGCACCGGCGAGGGAGGGAATTCCAGCGGCATCCTGAGCACGGTGGTCTTGAAGCCGTCGTCGGCCGCGGATTCATAGAATGGCTTCCCGTGGCGTTCGTTGGTGACCTTGGGGCCGCGGATGGGAATCAGGCCGAAAAGGAATTTGGGCTTTTGATGCGCCACCAGCCCGATGCTGGGAAGATAGGTTTGAGGATTGCGCGTCAGAAAATCGTAGATGCCTGTCCCGCCCGGATTCAGGCCCGTCGCAAACGCGGCCCAGGCCACCGGGGATTCCGGAGGGTTCGTCGTTCCCAGTTTTGTGAACGTTCCTGTCTGCGCCAGGCGCGCAAGGTTGGGAAGTTTGCCTTCCTGCATCCATTTGGCGGCCAGGACGGGAGACATTCCATCAAAGCCCAGCACGACGACCTGATTGGTGACCGGGCGGGTGGCCTTTTCGTGGCATGAGGTCGCAGCCAGAGCGGCCGCAAGCAGCGCCAGAGTCAGGATCAGGATTCCAGCAGGGAATCTTCTTTTTTTATTTGGGCCCAAACAGCAATTCTAGTATTACGGCGTTTGCACGTCGAGACAAATTTGCCGGCAAAGCCACCCGAATGGTGCTGGTTTTCTTGAACCGCAGGCGGGCGCAGGGCATTGCCTTCAATGCTCTGTCTGCGCCACGCACCCCAAACGTAGGGGCGGGGCTCGCCCCGCCCAATAAGGGCACGGCAAGCCGTGCCCCTACGCGGACGCGGTGTGTTCCACCGCCATGGAAACCGCGGCTGGCGCAGCTTCGCGCTTCATTGAGACTGCGATCCCGCGCAGCGGGACGTTTCTGTTTGCACTCATGGCATCCGGCCCGTCGCAGATGCTCGTCTTTCCTGTCCCGACTCCGACTTCTTTCATCCTTCATCCTTCACACTTCATCCTTCTCTTTGAACCCTACTCAGCTTCGCTGACCGCAGACATTAAAGGTCAATGTCTGCGCCGCCCTCCTTTTCCCATGGCTAGCGCCATGGGCTACTATCTTGCGCCCCTCCGGGGCTGGGCCGCCGAGGTGGTTTCAGGCTTGAATTTTCTCGCCTGCGATTCCCGACTCGCGACTCCCGACTGCCGACTCCCCACTTCCCATTTCATCCTTCATCCTTCACACTTCATCCTTCTCTTTGTTCCCCGCGCCGCTACTCCAGCCGGGAGAAGGAGCGGTCGAGGGTGAAGGACAGCGTGGCAATGGCATTTTCGGTGTAGGCGGCCAGCGCTTCGCGGTAGAAATTCAGGCTGCGCTCGCGGATAGAGGTTTCGGGCTCCTGCGGAGCGACCAGGTGGTTGGTTTCATGCAGGATCACGCTCAGCAGGCGCAGGCGGAACTGCTTGGCGTGGAAATCTTCGAGGCGGCTGCCGTTCAGGAACTTGGCATCGAGCGCTGTATCGCTGAGCGGCAGGGCCTGCCAGTTGTGGACCTGCTCATAGGCAATGTCCATTTCGCCCGAGTGCTCGCCTCCGAAGGCGTCGTGTGGCATGGCGAAAGGTGTCTCGCGCACCGCCACGTGCCGGTGGCCGAGGCAACCGCAGACGTTCCTGCGGTGGAGCTGGATGACCACCAATTGAGGAGCGCGGATAAGGATTTCGCCGAAGGTTTCGCGGCAACGGGCGGGAACCTCAATCCAGTCCTGTTGCAGCGCGCGGGCTGTTTCCGCGGCCCGCCCGTCATCCCGCGCGTGGTAGGCGACGACATAGACCGGCCGCTGGCGGTCGCTCAGCGGCGCCAGCCGGTAACGACGGCCCGCCAGCCACTCGCGCCAGCGAACCACCCGAGGGCGTGATTGCAGGTAATCCAGAATGGCAGTTTGCAGGTTGGATTTTTCAGGACACATTGCGGACTCCGTGCTCCTGAATCAGCCCGTCGATCACGACAGGCAAAGCGGCTCGACTTCCGACGCCAGGATGCCTTTGGCCAGGTGCATCTGTTTCATCAAGGTGGGAGCCACTCGCGTTAGTCCAACCCTTCCCAAATCCTTGCCCGGCTTGATTCCCGGGCCCGCCGCCACAAAGCCGGCCTCCATTCCTGCGACCGAGGGCAAGTGGCCGTGCGTGCCGTGGTCCTTCGATGGGTCCTGGACGATGGGCCCGGCATGGCGGTCGGAAAAATAACACCCGGGGTTGGCATCCAGCATGAGCTCGGCGTCGGGATCGGCCCCCAACGATTTTAGTTTATTACGGTCCAGCACTTCGCGCACAGCGCCGGCGGCAAGCATTCGCGCCACCGCCTTCTCGAGCGAACGGCGGTCCTCGCCGGTTGGCTCTTCCAGCCAGTAAAGCGCGAACGACCCGCCGGAGTGGATGGCCCCCAGGCGTTTCAGCTCGGGCTCGCCATGGGCGTTCCTGCCGAACAGTCCTGCATCCATCAGCGGCACCATGGGCGCCACGTCCTTATCCACAGGAACAAAACCGTGGTCTGAGAGGACCACCAGCGTGGTTGACTTGTCGCCATTGACCGCCTCGCGAATCCTTCCGATCTCGTGGTCCATCGGCTCGATGGCCTGCAATGCCTTGG
>DASSJE010000340.1:0-16482 GCA_035691365.1 Terriglobia bacterium | reverse complement strand
GTCGCCGTCCCGCACCAGTTCCGCCGCTTCCATGTCTCCAATCACCTCCTGCGTCTCGGGATTAAAGTTCACCGTACGCTTGAGACGATAAGAGGCATTCGCCAAATGCACCAGCGCGCAGGAAATGTGTCCTTCCTCAATGGGCGCGTGCAGATCCTCCTTCTTTCGGCTGATGACGCAATCGACGAAATTCTGGAAGTGGACGACCTCGTCATCTTCGTACCGGCCCTGCGGACCGGGCTGCTGTCCCTTGCCCAGCCACGTCCTGTAGTTTTCAGGCTGATCGCCGTCCGCAAGCGCAATATAGCCTTTCGAGCCGTAGAACAGGTTGCCAATCGCATTGTGTGTTCCGGCCAATGGGCCCAGTTTGGGTTGGTCGCCCGAAGCGGCCGGCCGGTTTCCCGCCCCCACCACCGCCTCGCCGTTGGTGATCCAGTGCCGGACTTCGAATTCCAGCATGCAGGTCTTGCCGTCGGGCATGTCGTACTCGAAGGCGCAGTTCAGCGTGTTGGGCGTTTCCTGGTCATCGTTAAACATGTAGTGGCCGCCCACAGCAGACGCCCGGTTGGGAAATCCAAGGCCAAGGCCCCAGCGCGCGACGTCCACCTGGTGGATTCCCTGGTTGCCCAGGTCGCCGTTTCCGTAATACCAGAACCAGTGCCAGTTGTAATGGAAACGATTGTGGGTGAAGGCATGCATGGGTGCGGGCCCCGTCCAGAGGTCATAATGCACGCCCGCGGGGACAGGCTCGACGGGAGCACGGCCAATCGTGTCCCGCCACTTGTAGCACAGACCCCGGCTCAGATAGACCTCTCCAATTTCGCCGTTGCGGACCCGTTGGATCGCTTCCCGGGCTGTCTTGCTTGATCTTGACTGCGTGCCGTGCTGCACAATCCGCTTGTAGCGGTTTGCGGCTTCCACCAACTGGCGCCCTTCCCACAAGTTGTGCGAGCACGGCTTCTCAACATAAACGTCCTTGCCCGCCTGGCAGCCCCAGATGGCCATCAGCGAGTGCCAATGGTTCGGCGTGGCGATGGAAATGGCGTCGATGGATTTGTCTTCAAGCAGCTTGCGGACGTCGTAATAAGTTTTCGGCTTCGGAATCCCCATTTTCTCGATCATTGCCATCCGCTGGCCCATTACGTTTTCATCGATGTCGCACAGGGCGGCGATTTCCACATTGCGGGCCTTGGAGTAGCTCTGGATGTGGTCGACGCCGCGGCCATGGACGCCGCAAATAGCTACTCTGACGCGGTCATTCGCTCCAGAAATTCTTTCCGGATGAGTGAAAAAACTGACGCTCGAGAGCGCGGCCAGCCCTGCCGAGGCGCCCACGCCTTTCCTGATAAAATCGCGCCGGCTCACGTCTGGCTTCCTGGTTTCATCTGACATGGCGTCTCCCTTTTTCTCCAGTAAATCGCGGATGGAAAATTACTTCTGCCTCACCGCTCCTGCCCCGCATACTTGCGGTAGGCGCCTGCCACATCGGCCTGCTTGTAATCGCCGTGGTGAATGAAAACACGGTAGCGGAAAAGCAAGCTTTTGCCTTCATGAATGGTGTAACTGCCGTCCTGGCGCGGGTCACGGGTGAAGAAGCTCCAGCCGAAAGGATTTGCGGCAAACAAGCCGTAACCACGGGCGTGCCAGTAGGTGGGGTGGCGGAAGCTGCGCGGGCTGTCAAAGACGGCAATTCCAAGGCTTTCGCCGTTGACGGTACCGTCGTAATCCACCCAGTTTGCGCGCGTTCCCCAGATGCCTTTCTCGCCTTCCGCGCCATTGGAGTCAACCATGTGCGCCGGGGGTGAATTCAGCTCCGGAGCAAGCCGAATTCCGAATGTTCCCTCCTTGGTATCGCCAAACACCACCGGGTTCGCGCCAGCATGGATCACAAACTGGCAGTCGATGATGCGCGCATCTCCATCGCCACGGAAAGCAAAGGTCTGTGTCTCCGTAGCTATCACGCGCTTGTTGGGAGAGATCAGGTCAAATTCAGCCTGGATTGTGCCGGATTCCGGGCCACCGCGCATTGCGTCAAGCTTGCGGAACACCATCCGTCCGTAAGCGCGGCCCTCATCTCCCCGGCCGTAGAATTTGTTAAACACTTCCTCGCTCCAGAAGTCCAGCCCGTTGACGTCACCATGATCGAAGTAGAGTGGCCGTTGATGAGGCTCCAGCGAAGGGTCGTGGCGGTTAGCCTCCGGAATCGTGTTACCGATTGGGTAGCTGCGAGTGACGATGTTACCCTGGGAGCTGCGCAACGGCTGCAAGTACGGCTTGGCGATGTCAGGATTGAAGTAATAAGTCGTGAAGGGCTTGCCGCCGATCGTTACGTGGATCTCGTTACCTTGCCGCTCAAAATGTACCGGCTCAGCAGCTCCCGCTGCGGCCGGAGAAAGAAAGCACATAACTCCAGCAAGCACAAATAGAATCCATGCCATTCCATGCTTCATCACCGCAATGAACCTCCGCATCGCTTGGATTTCGACCCTCCGGCTTGCCGGCATTCTTCAAGACACGCCAGCCCTTGCATGAAAGGAAGCAAGAACCCTGCCGAATGTTCCATGCAGTATTTCCCATCATGAAAGAATGCCTATCGTGACGGGATAATAGCACGAGAACTGATCAATGTCGCAACTCTGTTCACGTGTGGCGCTGAAAGACCAGACACTCCTGAAGAGGCAGCATCAGCCGTTTGTTTACCAGTTTTGGCAGGAATGGTCAAGGCCAATTTGCGTATCAATCTGGAAAATATTCATGATTCTCGGGCGGGTATGGCCAGGCCAACTTTTGGAAGTGCTTGAATCCCTGAGAAAATGTCTCGGCAGGGGAATCAATTCATTTGGTTTTGGTGCTTTGATACCTTGGGCCAGAATTACGAAAAAACATGCAATTTGTCAGTTTTTCTGGTACCTTCTTTCAGACAAAATCTTGTTCTTCTCGCCGTTCGAAAAATAGGGCTACTGAGGCAAACAAAGCTTTCGTGGAGGGGTTAATAAAATGGCAGGCAAACTCAGGGTACAGGAACTTGCCAGCAGGGCAAATGTAAGCGTAGCAACCGTTTCGCGCATCCTGAATGGCTCAGCGCGCGTCAGCCAGGAACTTCAGGACCGAGTGAGAAAAGCGGCCGTCGAAATTGGAATTAACCTTCAGGACACGACGCGCTCCAGAACGGTAGCCTTCGTCCTCGGCAACCGGCATATGCTGCACATGTTCCATTCCAGAGTTCTGGCCGGCGCACAGGACTACTGCACCGCGCACGGTTGGGACGCGATATTCCTCTCTTATAATTACCAACCCAGCGTGCCATGGAAAGAACTTCGGTTTCCGCAGGTCCTGCGAAGGCGTGACATTATTCGAGCCGCCATTCTGGGTGGAACTCATTCGGAGAACCTTCTGGTTGCGTTGAAGCATCGTGGTATTCCCTTCGCGGCGCTGGGCAACAATCTTCTGTTGCGTGAAACAGGACATGTGGACTATGACGTTGCCTACTCGAACGATCTCCAGAGCGCCTATGAGTTGACACGCTATCTGCAAAGCCTCAACCATCGCAGTATCTGGTTTGTTGGCAACACGAAGCTTCCGTGGTTTGCGCGTTGCTACAGCGGATATTCCCGGGCCATGAAGGACGCCGGGCTGCTGCCGCGCCTGAGCGAGTTTTACTCGCAGGACGAAGAAGAGGTGGGTTACCTTGCAGGCAAATCGATCCTGGGGGGCGGACAGGCAGTGACCGCTATTTTCGCTGGAACGGATCCCGCAGCGCGCGGAGTTTATCGCGCCGCAGGGGAAGTGGGCAAACAGATCCCCGGCGACCTGAGTGTCGTGGCCTGCAATGACACGTTTGCGGCCCTGCTGAGCCCGCCGCTCACAACTATCAGGGAATTCCCGGAACTTCTGGGCAGCCAACTGGTGGAACTGGTTCTCAGCCGCATTGCGGAGCCGGATCTTCCGCCCCGGCAGGTCACCATTCCCACCGAGATTATCAAGCGGGGATCCTGCGCTTCACTTCCCACGGCCGCGGTGCACGCCCGGTCAAATAATTAGGCTGGATTATTTGACGCAGCGGGGCTTCACGCACCGGCACAGAATTGTGAAAGGGCCCGGCTTCAGCTTGCCGTTGGAGCGCCTCAAAAGTTTCTGCCGGGACTTCAGCAGTGGAATGGAACGGTCATGGCGCCGGACACTTTTAGCGCCTGAAGCCGTCTCTTTCAAGCTGCCTGTACGGCATAAATATATTCGTGCCCACCGCGGCAACACTCGCTGGTTTGTATATGCTCTGATCGGCTGCGGGAAGGAGGTTGTGATTTGAAAAGGGCGGCGGTTGCAATCTTATTGATCATTCTCAGTGGTGGCATTTCTCAGGCGGCAACTCACCAGACCGTATTGCTCTGGCCCAACGGGGCCCCCGGCGCCCAAGGCGACAAGCCGGAGGACCAGCCCACAATCACCATCTTTCTGCCCGACGCCGCAAAGGCCGTCCGGACCGGCGTGGTGGTTTGCCCCGGCGGTGGCTACGTCGAGTTAGCCATGCAGAAGGAAGGCACCGACATCGCGGAATGGCTCAACTCCATCGGCATTGCCGCTTTCGTTTTGAAGTACCGGCTGGGGCCACGCTATCATCACCCGATTGAAATGTGGGACGGGCAGCGCGCCATGCGGTACGTGCGCTTCCACGCGAAAGAATATGGCATCACTGCCGATCGCATCGGCATCTGGGGATTTTCCGCCGGCGGGCATCTGGCCTCAACCATCGGTACGCACTTTGACAGCGGCGACGCGCAGGCGGCTGATCCCATTGACCGCCTGAGCTGCCGGCCTGACTTCATGGTGCTGTCTTATCCAGTGGTAACCATGATGGAACCTTATGTTCACAAGGGGTCCCGGCAGGCGCTGCTGGGCGATCATCCCGATCCCAAACTGGTGCGCTTTCTTTCGAATGAACTCCAGGTAACTCCGCAAACGCCCCCGGCGTTTCTGTTCTCCACCGACGATGACACCGCCGTCCCCTGCGAGAACAGTGTGCAGTTTTTTATGGCATTGCGCAGGAACCACGTCCCGGCCGAGATGCACATCTTTGAGCCGGGCGAGCATGGCGTAGGCCTGGCGCCGACGCATGCGACACTTTCTATCTGGCCCACGTTGCTCGCCAACTGGTTCCGGACCCGCGGTCTGCTGAAGTAACTGTTCGCGAAGATTGCTGCTGCAAAAGTTCGATTATGCTGCGGAGATGAGTCCCGAAGCGTTTTCGAGCAGGTTCTGCACGTCCCGATCGCTGAGCTGCGCAAAATCTTCGTACCATTCCCCGATGGCGAAGAAGTCTTCAGCCTCGATGGCGCATACAACTTCATCTGCAAGTTTCCTCAGCATGACGCAAGTGGCATGCGGAGCCACGGGCACTGCAATCACGATGCGCGCCGGCTTAAGTTTGCGCAGCGCGGCCACACCCGCCCGCATTGTGGATCCGGTGGCCACGCCGTCGTCCACAAGAATCACCTTCTTTCCGGCGACCGGATGTGGCGCCCGGCTACCGCGATAAGCGCGTTCGCGCCTTTCGAGTTCCAATTCCTCACGGGCGGCAACCTTTGCAATCTCCTCGCTCGGAATGGCGAGCGACCGAACCGTTTCCTGCTCCATGATGCGGACGCCCCCCGTGGCCACCGCACCCATGGCCAGTTCCGGGTTCCACGGAACTCCAAGTTTGCGCACAACGAAAACGTCGATCTGCGCGTGCAATGCCCTGGCGATTTCACAACCTATGGGGACGCCTCCGCGCGGCAGAGCAAGAACCAGAAGATCGGCCTGGCCGGAGTAGTCTGAAAGTTTGGAAGCAAGCTTCCGTCCTGCTTCGGTTCGATTTTGAAACATGGCGAACCTCCTGGTCCGTTCATCAAACGTGCCCATTATCCAGGGCCAAGAAAATGCCCGGGAGGTCTGGCCTTCATGCGACCGCGCTTGAACGGCCCGCCGCCGGCTCAGCCTTACCCCGGACCAGCTTCACAGTGCTGGCTTGCGGCCCCCGTTCCCCTTTTTCCTCCGTAAATGCCACCACTGATCCCGTTTCGAGGCGGCCGAAACCGTTGTTGAGAACACTGTTCATGTGGAAATAAATTTCGCGCCCATCCGAAGTCTCCAGAAAGCCATATCCTTCACGAGGAAACAGTCTGGCTACTCGAGCGAGCGGCGACGATTGATGGGTCTTCACCTCGTGCCGCCGTCGCCGTGAAAAATCCCGGAGGCGCCGCTGCGCAGAGCGAAAGGCATCATTAATTGCCTGTCGAAGATCTTTATGGGGCGCTTTGACTTCCAGGTTTTTTGCAGGTTTCGTCGCAAATCTCGCAGGCAGGAGCCGAAGTTCCGGTTGCCGCTTCACAACCATCTCGCCGCCCGGCACCGTCAGGTCGACCCGCACGTGATACAAGTTGCCTGCTTTTCGCCGCCGGTTGGGAAGTTCCACCACCACGCGGCAGCCGGTAATTTTTCGATGAAACTCGTCCAGCTTGCTGGCTTCCTCCTCAATCCATCTTTTGACCACCTCTGAAGACGCCATGTTTCGAAAGGTGATTTGCAGTGGAAGGACCATAGGCAATCTCCTTAATTTTTTAATTGTGGAAATATGGAAGCCCCGTTGCGGTTTGAAGCACTGTGCTTGCACATGCGTTCCTCCGCTCTACTTTCTTTTGTAGCTCACTTTTCATCTTTCGGCAGTGACCGCTCTCACATTTTCTGGTGACGTTGCCCAGTGGCTGCCGTAACACGATGAACTGGAAGGGAAGGCCTGGATGCTTCACCAGCGGGACCGGCAAAAGATAACCATCACCTCGAATAGTGACAGATATCACTTCCGGCACGATTGCGGTGTAGTAGTTTTGATGTTGAGAGGCAGCTTCCCAGGAGGTTTGGAAAGCATGGAGCGAGCTGCAGCCACCAATAAAATTGAAAACGGCCTGCCTCAAGCGGAAACGGCAGAAACAGCGCCGTTGTGGCAGTTAGACATCGAGGAGCTTGCGGGACACAACATCGAGGCACGTGGAAGGGAAGAGGTCAACCGTCTGCTCCGAGAGGGCTGGCTTCTCCTCCACATCTATACGCTGAAGTACGAGGAAAACGGCGTGTGGCGTGAGCGTCCAATGGCGATCCTCGGCCGTCCACGCAAACAGGTGCTTTCAACCGGACAGTGACTCGCCGCTTCCTCATGACAACAGCGAGAGGCAGGCATTCGATAAGTTCCGGCGGGCCCATCCGTGTTGGTCCCTACGCGGCACGCACGGACGTCTGCACAACACCCAGCTTCTGTTTCAGCGCAGCCACGACAATCTCCGCAGTTCGCTCCGCGGTCAGCGGTCCCGTGTTGATCACCAGATCGTAGTTCATGGGATCGCGCGCATCTTTCTGGAATTGTCCGCGGATAAAATCCTTCCGTTCCTGATCGACTCTCGCAATCAAGACCTGTGCAGCTTCCAGCGTCACCCCATCGCGCCGCGCGATGCGCTCTACGCGTATTCCTGATGGCGCCACCATCCTGACGCGGAGCCCGAATTGTGCGGGCAGAACGTATTCCGCGCCCCGCCCAACAATCACCACATCACCCTGCTGGCCCAGGGTCAGCAACACTTGGCGAAGATGAAGCAGGTAATCCGTAGTGCCGATCTCCCTGGTCAGGACCTGTCGTATAAACTCTTCCAGCCCGCCACGTGTCTTCTCGTCGAGGTTTTCCACCAGTTGCTGGCGCATCTGCGTTCGTTCTGCGATGACATCGACAATCTGGCGGTCAAAAACATGCCAGGCCAGGCGCTGCCCGATCAGGGCGGCCACTTGGCGGCCACCCGCTCCCTTTTCGCGCGAGATCAACAAATACGGACCAAAATAGAGCCGCCCCAGTTTGCCTCGTCCGGGGCGTTCCCGATGAGCCTGGCGGTGGATGGCCAGTTCCCAGCGGCCGATCTGCTGTTCGACGAGTTGCTCAAGGCTCGTTCCATGCTCTGGATGTATCATATCAGCCGTTCCTCCTTTCCTCGTTGCGAGTCTGGCATGGTGCTCTGATTTCCCTCGCTTCGCCTTTTGTTGTTGCCCTCGCACACTGAGTTTAGAAATCCCGCAGTCCTGCCGATATTTTCTTTATCGCTTGCCCCCGGCTTAGGCGCAGTGATTCATGTCACACAATACGGTGGCGGAAAAGAGCAATGCTGTACGTTCAAAGTGTAACCTTGTTCCCTTGGCAGGAATCTAACTATAAAGGATGAAGGAGGTGGGGGACAATGATCTGGACCTTCCTGGCAGTTGCTGCCAGGCTTTTACTAGCAGAGGCGGTTATTCTTTATGCCATTATTGTCCTGGCAATTCTACAAAGCGAAGGGTTGCACTACGAGCTGAGATTCGACTCCAGTGACCCTGCGCGCTCCAGCGGGCGACTGCTGATCTGGCTGGGGGTGCGAATCGGAGATCCGATTTTGAGGGCCCTTAAAGCCGGCCTGGACACTCTTGAAGATGCCTCCGCGGATATCGGTGAATGAGTGTTGCATCGCCGAAACTTGTGATTGCTTTGAGTTCGGCTGATAGCACTGTTATCATCCAGGGAAGAGTTTTCCTCCCACTCCGTGCCAGGGGTTCCTTGAACTAAATCACGTAATTTGAAAAGCTTGCTAAAAAGGCTTGCCTTTTGGCATTGCTCCTGCAATTTTATTGGGGCAATACTTGGCACTTCCATCAATGGCGGCTCGAACGCTGGAATATGTCGGTGTGGCAACAGAGCGCCAGAGAGAAGTCATGGATAATGACACCGTTTATTGGCTTGGGCTGACGCGGATTCAGGGGCTGGGAGTTCGGGGCATCCACAAGCTGACAGGCCACTTTGGATCGCCGAAGGCTGCCTACATGGCCTCCTTGACAGAACTCGAAGCCTCCGGCCTTCCCGCGACCGTCTGCCAATCGGTTTTTGCTCAGGCGGGGCTGAAAGAAGCCGAAAAGGAAATAGAGGCGGCGGAAAAGGCCCGCTGCCAGCTGGTGGATTTTGATAGTTCGGCTTATCCTGCGCTGCTGCGGCAAATTGAAGATCCGCCGCTTGTTCTGTACGTTAAGGGCGACATCCAGGCCCTTTCCGGCCACTGCCTGGCCGTTGTTGGCTCCAGGCATCCATCAGCCTACGGATTGCAGGTTGCGCGGCGCCTGGCCCGCGACCTGGCGGAGCGGAAGATGGTCATCGTCAGCGGGCTGGCCCGGGGAATTGACTCTGCGGCCCACCACGGCGCGCTCGAGGCCAAAGAAGGAAGGACGATAGCCGTGCAGGGAAGGGGAATGGACGGGATCTATCCTGCAGAGAACAGGCGTTTGGCAGAAAAAATTGTGGAATCGGGAGCCGTCATTTCGGAATTCCCGCTGGGAACTGGGCCGACACCTGAAAATTTCCCCATCCGCAACCGCGTGATCAGCGGCCTCTCGCTGGGCGTCATGGTCGTCGAGGCCAGCGAGTACAGCGGTTCGCTGATCACTGCGCGGCTGGCCGCTGAACACAATCGCGAAGTTTTTGCCGTGCCGGGCAACATCACGACGGCCCAAAGCTTTGGCCCCAACCACCTGATTAAGCAGGGTGCTAAGCTGGTAGGCGAGTGGATGGATGTGGTGGAGGAGTTCTCGCCGGAGGTCCGGATGCAACTTCTCCCCTCCGGCGAGGCATCGGATGATGGGCAGGGGGGTGAAGACTCCGGCCGGCTCTTCGACGAGGCACTGACGCCGGAACAGAAGAAGGTTTTTGGAGCACTGCGAGTGGATGAAGCTCTCTTTGTAGATACGGTCCTGGACTCAGTTGCGCTGCCCCAGGCGCAGGTGATGCAGGCCCTGCTGGAGCTGGAAATGAGCGGCTTGGTTCGCCAACTGCCAGGCAAAAATTTCATTCGTAAGCTATGATGGACTGTAACGAGCTCAAGACAAGGGCATCTAAGGGAAAGCGGATCGTGCGGTTTGGATCCGGCAGTGGGTTGCTAAGTTATGGCTAAATCGCTAGTTATCGTCGAATCACCGGCCAAGGCCAAGACCATTAACCGGTATCTGGGTTCCGGCTTCACCGTCAAGGCCTCGATGGGACACGTGCGGGACCTTCCCAAAAAGGAACTGGGCGTGGACCTGAAGAACAACTTCAAGCCGGTCTACGAAATGATTCCCAGTAAGAAGGAGACGATCAAGTCGCTGAAATCCGCCGCAAAGGATGCGGAGACAATCTACCTTGCTGCTGACCCTGACCGCGAAGGCGAGGCTATCTGCTGGCATCTGCGCGAGTTGCTGGACTCGAAAAAGGGAAAATTCTATCGGGTGCTTTTCAACGAAATCACCCGCGATGCCGTCCGAAAGGCCTTTGAAAATCCCCAGGAGATTGATACCAGGCTGGTTGACGCGCAGCAGGCGCGGCGCGTTCTGGATCGCCTGGTCGGCTACCAGGTGAGCCCGCTGCTTTGGGACAAGGTTCGCCGGGGCATTTCCGCCGGCCGGGTGCAGACCGTGGCGCTGCGTTTGATTGTTGAACGCGAGCGGGAAGTTCAGGCATTCATTAAGAAAGAGTACTGGACGGTTGGCGCCAAACTCGAAGGCAAAAACCCTCCGCCCTTTGAAGCCCGCCTGATGAAGTTCCAGGGCAAGGAATTCGAAATTCCCGATCAGGCCGCCGCGGATTCCCATCGCGCGGCCCTTGACAAAGCCCGCTACCAGGTAAGTTCGGTCGAGACGCGCGAGCGGCGCAAGTTTCCGGTGCCTCCCTTCATTACCAGCAAGCTTCAGCAGGAAGCCGTGCGCAAGCTCCACTTCACCGCCAAGAAAACCATGATGCTGGCCCAGAAACTCTACGAAGGCATTGATCTGGGCGAAGGTCCTGTGGGCCTCATCACCTACATGCGCACGGATTCAACGCGGGTTGCGGAGAGCGCCCTGGAAGCCGTCCGGGCCTACGTTAAGAAGACTTATGGCGATGAATATCTCCCGGAAAAGGCTGTGCACTACAAAAGCAAGAAGGGCGCACAGGATGCCCACGAGGCCATCCGGCCAACCTCAATGGACCGCCCGCCTGATTCGTTGCGCGGCCAGATTTCCAACGACGAGCTCAAGCTCTACCGGCTGATCTGGCAGCGGTTCGTCGCGTCACAGATGAATCCCGCCGTCTTCGATCAGACCACCATTGACATCGCCGCCGGCGACTATCTGCTGCGCGCTACGGGTTCAGTAGAAAAGTTCAAAGGTTTTCGCGCCGTTTACGAAGAAGGCCAGGACGATAAGACGGCCGAAAACGACGAAGAATCGAAATCCCGCCTTCCGGTGGTGGAAAAGGGCGAAGTGCTGCGCCTGCTCGGGCTGCTGGCCGAACAGCACTTCACGGAACCGCCGCCCCGCTATAACGAGGCAACGCTGGTGAAGGCGCTTGAAGAAAAGGGCATCGGGCGGCCTTCCACTTATGCCACCATCCTTTCGGTCATTCAGAATCGCGACTATGTCGAAAAACTCCAGGGACGCTTCCTGCCCACGGAGCTCGGCATAGTCGTAAACGACCTGCTGGTGAAAAGCTTCACCGATATCTTTGACATCGCCTACACGGCGCGCATGGAAGAAGAATTGGACGAAGTGGAGGACGGCAAACTCCCCTGGACTGGTGCGCTGGCCGAGTTTTATGAAAAATTCAAGAAGGACCTTCAGGCCGCAGAGCGCGACATGGTGGACCTGAAAGGTGAAGGCATTCCCACCGATGTCAAATGCGACAAATGCGGTAAACCCATGAATATCCGCATGGGACGCAGCGGCCAGTTCCTCGCCTGCACCGGCTACCCGGAGTGTAAACATACCAGCGACCTGCCGCCGGACCTCGCCGCAAAATACGGAACGACTTCCACCGCTCCCGAGGTTCCGGAGCAGACCTGCGAAAAGTGCGGCAAGCCGATGGCTTTGAAGCGCGGACGGTTCGGCTATTTTATGGCCTGTACCGGCTATCCCGAATGCCGTAACACCAAGAAGGTTGTGATGAAGGAAGGCGAGGCCACCGCTGTGAGCGACGTTCCTCTGGACGAGAAATGTCCCGAGTGCGGCAACAACCTGGTGAAGAAGCACGGGCGCTTCGGCGAATTTATCGCCTGCAGCAATTATCCCACCTGCAAATACGTCAAGCGGGAAACGGTAGGCATTCCGTGTCCGGAGAACGGCTGCAGCGGCGAAATTGTCGTTCGCCGCACCAAGCGCCGGAAGGTCTTTTATGGCTGCACGCGCTATCCTGACTGCAAATTTACGGTTTGGGACAAGCCTGTGGCCGAACCCTGCCCCAACTGCGGCTCGCCCATTCTGCTGGAGAAAACCAGCAAGAAGACCGGTGAAACCACCCGTTACTGCTGGAAAGAAGAGTGCAAATTCGAACGTGCGGTGGAATAGCCATCCGGAAATTCGGGCTGCACAGAGTACTTCAGGCGCCCCGGATCAATAGGATGAGAGTCAGGCTGTAGCCCAGGCTGACGGCCAAAAGGATGGCGCCGATCACCCTTTCCTTATACAACCGGAACCACATGTAAATGCCCGTCAGCCCCAGCACGAAGAGGCAAAGGGAAACGGCCACAACCCAACCGCCCCAGACATCCAGGATCATCGCTGCGTTGTGAAGCCCCGCCAGATGGTGGATGCGATTCAGCATCCCCATAAACGGCGCCACGGAAGTTCGAATCACCGCCTGGCGGGTCTGGATGGAATAATTCACGGCATAAACCGTTCCCGTGCGTTCAAGCTGAAGTTGAATTCCGGAGCCGGTTGCCTTCACCTGGCGAATCTCGCCGCGAACGTGATTCTGGTCCATCAGGATGCGAGCCAGCGCGCGTCCATCATTAATGGGCGCTGAAGTAACATTGACCGTGGTTTCCGTAACCGCGGGCTCCAGCGAAAACCAGCCGGCATGCGACATCTGGACAGCGCTGAGGCCGTACATCAGCAGAAACGGGACGGCGAGCAGTCCTGCCACCAGGTGCGTGTTTCGAAACCATCGATACATTCTTCTACCTTGTGAGGATGTAGAGAATCAAAAACGAAACAACCGATAAGCCGACAACGGCCTGCGCCAGCACATGCCGTGGGCGCGAGGAGAGCCACAGATAAACTCCCGTCAGAGCCATAGCCAGCAGCGCCCAAACGGCAAACTCGTTGTAATAAGCCCACCAGCGAATGCGCCAGTCATATGGGCGGTCGCGCACCGTGGTTGAGTGAAGATTGTTGAAGTACGCCCAGACGTTCTCTCGATGGGTCTCGATCCGCAGTTGGTTCTGCTGCTCCAAAACCGTCACATCGGTGGGACCGTTGGCTGTCCAGAAAGAAACCACCAGATTGTTCTGGTGGTCGCGGCCGATTGCATAGGACGGTGGCGGCCCCGTAAGGGGAATCTTCAGAGTTTTCCAAACCGTGTCGGCTACTTGCTTGTCTGTTTCGTTTGGCGGAGCCACAAAAGTTTCCGTCCGGACCGCTGAACTTTGGAAATGAGGACCCGAAGGTCCCGAGTGTAAGACCGTGGCCGTGAGGCCTGCAATCCCGTAGACGAACAGGATGGACCAGCACAGCAGACCAAGATACATGTGGATTTTCTGAAGGAGCTTTCGCATCAGCCGCTGAGGCTACCACACGGTTCCGGGACAAGTCCAGCCGGCTGCGGTGTAAATCGAGCAAAGGTCTTGATTGCTTTCAATCCGCCTCGGGAGTAGAATCGCCCGCATGAAAACGCCTTGGATTATCACCTTATGCCTGGTGGGCCTTTTAACCGGTTGTTCTCAGCAGCAAGCGCCGAAAAAAGCGGAGCAGCCGGCCTCATCCACAATCGGCTCGATCGTGCGCCTTGATCCGGCGATTGATGCCATCATCCCTCAAGGGGCCAAAATCGAAAAAGTTGCCGGGGGTTATGAATGGACTGAAGGCCCTGTGTGGTCTCACAGCGGAGACCTTTTCTTTGCAGCGATCCATCACAACAGCATCATGGAATGGATTCCGGGCCAGGGAACCTCTGTTCTTCTCCATCCCAGCGGCTACCAGGGAACCAAAAAATATCCCGGCCCCGAACCCGGCTCAAACGGCATGACCATCGATAAGGAAGGGCGGCTTGTGGTCGCGGCCCATGCCCGGCGCGAGATCTTCCGGCTGGAATCGCTCGAACCCGGCGCCAAATTGACTGTGCTGTGCGATCGCTACCAGGGCAAGCGCCTGAACAGTCCCAATGACCTGGTCTATACATCCGACGGCTCGCTCTACTTTACTGATCCGCCGTACGGCCTGCCGACCCAGGGCGATAAGGACCCTCTCAAGGAATTGCCCTTTAACGGCGTCTTTCGCCTGCCGAATGCGGCATCGCACAAGCCGGGCGCGCCGCCTGATAATCGCCACCTTCAGCTTGTCATCAAGGACCTCACCCGTCCCAACGGCATCGCCTTTTCGCCGGATGAAAAGTATCTCTACATTGCCGTTTCCGATCCCGACAACATGGTCTGGATGCGCTACGACGTCAAGCCCAACGGCATGGTGGCCATCGGCAAGGTCTTTTGCAAGGCGGATTCCAGCGAGGGTATCGGAACTCCGGACGGCATCAAGGTGGATGAAAAAGGAAATCTCTATGGAGCCGGGCCCGGCGGCCTCTGGATCATTTCGCCGGAAGGGAAGCATATCGGCGGCCTCAAACTTCCGGAAAGGGCGGCCAATTGTGCGTGGGGCGGCCCGGACGGCAAAACCCTTTACATCACCGCCAGCAGCAGCGTCTATCGCATCGAGCTCAGCATTCCCGGCGTAAGACCATAGAGAAAGCAAAGAAAAATGTGCCAACTCATGATCATCAGGATTTTGCGGGCGGGCGGAAGTCTGCTCATTGCCTTGGTTCTGTGCATCTGGGCCGCGCCGCTGGCCGCGCAGCAGGCCCAGTATGCTTCGCTCGGCAACTTCCAGCTTGAAAACGGCCAGGTAATTCAGGGCCTCCGCATCGGTTACCGCACGATCGGCAAGCTGAACAGCCAGAAATCCAATATTGTCGTTTTTCCAACCTGGTTCACCGGCACGACCAGACAGTTGGTCGACCTGGTTGGCCCGGGCAAGCTCGTGGACAGCTCCAAATACTACGTCATCCTGATGGACGCCCTCGGCGACGGGATTACCTCCTCGCCCTCGAACAGCAAGGCGCAGCCGCGTATGAAATTTCCCGAATTCAACATTCGCGACATGGTGAAGTCCGAGCACGAACTGCTCACGCGCCGCCTCGGTATTCACCACGTGCACGCCGTCATCGGAATTTCCATGGGCGGCATGCAGACCTTCCAGTGGATGGTTTCCTATCCCGATTTTATGGATGAGGCCATTCCCATCGTCGGCTCGCCCCAGATGACCTCCTATGATCTGCTGCTCTGGACGGCGGAGCTCCATGCAATTGAAAATTCTGGTGACTGGGACCACGGCAACTACACCTCACCGCCCACCGGCGCCATGGACACCGCGGCCGACATCCACAGCATGAATGTCACCACGCCCGACTATCGCGTTCGCCAGACTTCGCACGCCGGGTTTGGCAGGTTTCTGGCCGAGACGCAGGCGTCCACGCTGAAATTGTTCGACGCCAATGACTGGGTCCGCCAGTTGCAGGCCATGATGGCCGACGACGTGTCAAAACCCTTTGGCGGCTCCATGGAAAAAGCGGCGGCGGCTGTTCACGCGCGCGTGCTGGTGGTTCCCAGCATCCAGGACCACATGGTCAATCCGCATCCTGCGCTGAATTTTGCAAAATTAATTCACGCCCGCGTTTTCAAGCTCACCTCGGATTGCGGGCACCTCGCCACGAACTGCGAATCGAAAGAACTGTATCCGGCTGTCAACGCGTTCCTGGCGCAGTAGCGGAAAGTTTTCCGATTGATTTGGTCTGTCTTTCTCAGTGTTCTCTGTTTCGCGGAATTATTAACCCTGGCTTGACGAATTTCTCTGCACCCTCTGTGTCCAGCAGTCTCTGTGCCCTCTGTGTTAAATCTTTTCCCGCTCAACGAAAATTTATGGATGTCCGGCCACAACTAAAATATTCCCTCTCGCCCTGCGAACGCCTTCGGGCATTGGTTGCTATAATCATTCAAGCGTCTGATGAATGATCACGTTCTCATTGCCGGAGGAGGTCTTGCAGGCAGCGAAGCGGCCTGGCAGCTTGCGAGCCGCGGCGTGCGCGTCACTCTCTGCGAAATGCGCCCGCTGCGCCCAACGCCCGCTCACAGGTCTGAACAACTCGCGGAGTTGGTGTGCAGCAATTCGCTCAAGTCCAACGCACCCGGCGCCGCATCCTGGCTGCTGAAGGAAGAGATGCGCCGCGCGGGCTCGCTGCTGCTGCGCCTGGCCCAGGAGTGCGCGGTGCCGGGCGGCAGCGCGCTCGCGGTGGACCGCGAACGCTTTTCGGTGTCCGTCACGCAGGCCATCGAGCAGCATCCGCTCATCACCCTGCGCCGCGAAGAAGTCACGGAAATCCCCGACGATCGT
>DASSJE010000339.1:0-15266 GCA_035691365.1 Terriglobia bacterium | reverse complement strand
AATGCCAGAACGGGGGCCTACACGCTGACCATCACCGGAAGGGACTCCACCGGAAAAATCACCAACACGGTAAACGTGCCACTCACCATCAGCTAGTTCATCTCCGTTCAGAAAATTCGGGGACCAGAGGGAATATCCTCTGGTCCTCATTTATTCCAGCAGCGCATCCCCGCGAATCGCGCTGCCTGCTCCTGTCACAGCAGGGCGTGACCTGAGTCACCGCGATAGCGCCGGCCGCGGCGCATCCTTGAAGTGCGGAAGCATAGGCACTGCAGCCCGGAGGACATGGTGCGGGAAGAAACTGCCAAAAAACGGATTCTGGTGATCGATGACGACGATCGCGTGCTGCTTTCCCTGGAAGGCCTGCTTGAAAGCGAAGGCTACGAAACCATGACAGCCTGGAGCGGCCAGGAAGGCCTGGCTTTATTGCGGTCAAATGCGTTTGACCTCGTCCTTCTGGACGACTACCTTCGCGACATTGAGCACGAAGAAATCTTCGGCGAGATCCGCGCCATGGCGAACCGGCCGCTGATCATCCTGACGGAAAGTTCACTGATGCCTGAAATGAGAAAATACTTTATGAACCTGGGAGCGGCCGCCATTGTGCGCAAATGGGACCCTCGTGAGGAAATTGCAGAAGTTGTCCGGAATTGTTTTTCGACCTCCGCTCTTGAGCCCCTCGCGGCGTGAGGACGGAACCAGGAAGCTCGCTAAGGTGGGCCGGGGCGGGCGCGAGTTTGCCAGAAGCGCTGACCAGAATTGGGCGGAAATCCGAAGCAGAGCGCGACCACTAAAGCAGTTTCAGCGACTGAGAAGGAGATGTCGATTGAAGCGAAGGGCAGGGTGTATCTTTGGCCCGTCTCGCGCGGAAACAACCATGGTGCGAATCCCGCAGTGCATTACGAAAATCACATCTCAGTGTGACGGGCATCACGGATTGAGCGCTTAAAGAGTCTTAGGCTTCGCACTCAGAAGGACACGTGTGGCGTGGCCCATGTCGAATGGAGTACTTCGAAGGGGGAAAACGCTATGCCCAAAGATCAGCAGGATATTCTGGAAATCTTGAAGTCTGAGCTGGAGTTTATTGAACGCGGCGGATATGGGGCCCCGGACAAACTACAATCGGGTGCGGCGGCAACGATGTTTTCAGACTCTCTCACCTGTCTCAATTATGGATACCCCTATCGAGTTCACCCCTGCGGCGAGTGCCCTCTGATGGAATTTGTTCCCGAGGACAGTCGAGTGTCGCCGATGCCCTGCCACCATATTCCACTGGATTCATCCGGACAAACCGTCGAGAGACTGGAAGAAAAGGGAAATCAAAATCAGATGCAGGAAGCCGTAAAGGCCTGGCTGCGGCAGGCTATCAGCCGGATGGAGTCGCATCTGCCGGGCTAGTATTGTGCGGCCGGCATTTTGATGCGGCTTACGGCGAAGCTCCTGGAGTGCGGCAGCAGATCTGCCGCCTTGTTCGATTCCATGGCAGTGCTGGCGTTACCGCACTCCAAGCAGGGCGAATAAAGCCCGGTGGCTAACAGGCTTGCCTGCCTTCAACCCGCCTGCAGAAAAAACCGCCAAAAATGAAATTTATCTCCGGGGCCGGCCTCAGCCTCGGAACACTGCGTCCCGTGGCCTGAAGGCTTGTCCAATTTTCGTGGAAAAGCTTCGTTTTGTGCGGCGCGGCCTCGGGCCCATCCCAACCTGATCATTGATTGGTTCCACTTGGGAAACCAGTGCAAATGCTGGGGAAATCCTCTCCCCTAATCCTTGTGGCGGTGGCCTTTGTTTAGGTTGCCTGCCGAGGCAATCGGAGGCCTGAAACAACAGCCAAATTCTCGCCCGGCCGGCGACCTTGAATTCTTTCAGAACCGAATGAAAAGAAAGGCTGGAATAACCCGGGGTTGACTTATGTGATTTCGGTCACACGCGACCGTGAGCAAGCTCACTGCCGGGTGGTCGGCCGACTGATAGAAATGGTTACCTGAAGGTAAATCCGGGCCGCTTATGTGCCGAAGGACCATGCGGAACCCGGCCAGGAATAGTAGAGATGGAATTAAGGATAATCTCAAGCGACGAATGCCATGCGGGCGCCAGGGGCGTAGCTCCTGCTCGCGAAAAACCTGCTCGCAGGCCGGTGACAGCAGTCCAGGACGGTACTAAGTATAAATACGTTGACTTCCTCGCCAACACAGACTTAGCATGTGACTTTAGATACAAGTTGCGCCCTCTTCCGGTTTTCACACCCAGCCCGGCCTTGAGTCTGGTTCAAACTGCTCCTTCTCAGACTGCCGGTGAAGCGACGGGCCGTCGGGGGCGGTCGCACACTGAGCCAAATCACAAAAGATCAGGTTCAAACCTTAATCGCGCGCAAGCCAGGCGCATAACTCCGGCCGGGGACCCGGCTGGGGCGTCGCCGGCGCCGGCGTTTCCGCTGAAGGCGTCGGGGCATTGAGCCGATGGGCCAGACAATGGTTACCTGTTGTTGATGTCTTAGTTCGCTGGAGAAGAGGAGTTCAATGGTCAACCAATGTGAAAGAGGGGAGAGCGACATGAAGCGACTGCTGAGTTCCATCAAGATCGCTGCGTTGCTGATCTGCCTGGCTGGATTCCTGCCAACGGCATTTCTCTACGCTCAGAGGCAGCCGGCCCCTGCCAAGGGGCCCTCGGTTGCCTGGAAGGCGCCTGTGGAGACCAACCCCAATGATTATGTGGGGCCGCAGGTTTGCGCGGGCTGCCACCGTGCGGAAGCCCGGCAGTTTTTCAAGTCGCCTCACGGTGAGCAGGGCGGAGAGGTCGAGGCCGAGCCAGCCTCCTCGGGAGCGGCGGAGTCTCCTTCTGTCGCGGCGGGCCGGAAGCTTTATAACGACATGATGTGCGCCGGCTGCCACCAGATCGGCGGCAAGGGCGGCACGGCTGCCCCGGCCCTGGGCGATGTGGGCGCCCGCAGGACCCGCGAGGATTTGATGGACCGCATGCTCAAGCGGCGGGCCGGAACCATCATGCCCACGCTACCTCCCGACACTCCCACCAAGAGCATCAACGAATTGGTTGATTACCTGATGACTCTGAAGGGACAGGACCAGAACCAATCGGCGCAAGCCCCCGCCACCTCAGGCCCCAGGCACGTGACAGGATGCGAAGTCTGCCACGGGCCGGGCGCTGCCCACGCGCACGCCGAGCAGGAAGCTGCGGGTGACCCGGTAAAGATGGAAGCGGGCATGAAGCTGATCTACAAGTTCGGCGGCAGCCCCAAAGAAAACTCGGAGCGGTGCATGCAATGCCACCAGACCGGAACACCGCAGGATTCCTTCCCGCATTCAGTACACGCGACGGCGGACGTAGGTTGCATTGACTGCCACAGCATCCATCCGATTGAAGTTGCAGATGCCGGGAAGCCCAGGCTGCAGCCGGCCCAGGCTGCGTTCTTCTCAGTCCCCCGGTTGAAAGAGGAGAACGCCTGGCTGACGGATGGGTTGTTGAAGAAGCCGCAGCCCGAGCTTTGCTACGGCTGCCACCAGACCGTGCAGGCGCAATTCGCGCTGCCGGAGCACCACCGGGTGGGCGAAGGTTTCATGAAATGCACGGATTGCCACAACCCGCACGGCACCATGAACCACTTCCAGTTGAACAAGACCAACTGGGAGAGTTGCGTGAAGTGCCACGTGGAAAAGCGCGGTCCGTTTGTTTTTGAGCACGCGGTGGTGAGAGTGGAGGGCTGCACCTCCTGCCACACTCCGCACGGCAGCGTGAATAACTTCCTGCTGAAGCGGCGCGAGCAACGGCTGCTCTGCCTGCAATGCCACGTTGATCTGCATGGGGCCGATGGTGGTTTTCACGGTCAAGCCAACGTGCCGCACGGCCGGCACGGCTTCCAGACTTCCGGAGACTGCACACGCTGCCATGTGGCGATCCATGGCTCGAACTTTGATGAGTTCCTGCTGCGATAGGAGGTTTCGCGTGAAAAACACACGTAGCTCGTTCTTCCTGGTGTTGGCTTTGCTGGTAAGTCTGCCTGTGCTCAGGGCGCAGGACCAGAGCGAACCTCAACTCCAGTGGGGAGGGTTCGGCGTTCAGGGCTCCGCCAGCGTGGGGTACCGCTTCACAGATGTGAAAGGTTATGAGCCGATGTTTGAGGAGTTGTATGATCTGAAGAGCGGACCTCGGCTCATGGACTTCAACCTCTTCGGACACAATAACGATCCCAATGCTTTTGCCAACGATTTCTTGCTCACGATGAGTGGCATGGGCGGCGACCCTTATCCCGGCGCCCAGCTGACTCTGTCCAAGTCCAAGGTCTATGATTTCCGTGCAAGCTGGCGCCAGTCATACTTCTACTGGAACCAGAACGACGGAGTCATTCTACCGACGCTCAACGTGCCCGGGCTCACCAATAACCATGATTGGTCCACGGTGCGCAAAATCGGGTCCGTTGACTTTACGGTGCATGCCACCAACAACCTGCGATTCCACTTCCAGTATTACAAGACGTCGTTCACCGGCCCGACTTTCACGACGTTCTCTCCGGATTTTCTGGACTCGCCGGGAAGCTGGGGCGGCTATGCTCGCGCCAACGCCTATTCTTTATACGCACCCACGTTTGATAATGCCAACCGCATAACGGGAGGCATCGACTACACCTGGAACAATTGGAATTTCCACTACAACGTTGGTTACCAGACTTTTGACGACAACATCACGCTCAACCCGACTTCTCCGGGCGAGCTGTCCATAGCTGGAACAGCCGGCGCGCCCCTCACGGCGGCGTCATGGACCGATTTCCGGAGGCTGACGACGCCGGTCAGTGAATTTTCCTACACCGGAAATCCCAATTCCTGGGTGGAAGTCCGCGGCAGTTACCTCTTTTACCGTTACAGCGGCCCTGCCACCCTTGACCAGTCATTCAGCGGCGTCAATCCGCCAACAACCTACACCGTGTCTCAAGGCGGGCGGGTACAAGTCAGCGAACCGAACAATATTGCGGAACAGGGTTTCACATTTCATATCAAACCCTGGTGGGACATCGACCTGGATTACCGCTATTCGAGGTTTACAACTGAGACGACCGGCACCTTCACCAGCACATTCACGGCAATCACGGGAGGAGTTGCTGCTCTTCCGGTAGCTTCGAGCGAGGAGAATGCCAATAACTGGAAATTCGGCCTTCACGAGGGCAGCCTCAAAATGATCTTCACGCCCCTCAACAACCTGGTAATCAGCCCCGGGGTCACGATGTACAAGTCCGATGCCGAGGTCCTGGAGGACGGTGAGGCCGATCCCGCACGCACGCTCCGGAACCGCGCCGTGTCGCCCGCTCTCAGCGCCTTCTATCGTCCCTCGAAGTGGTTCGATGTGCGGGGCGAGATCCACACCTACAATAATGGCGCTTCCTACACCGCGCTGACCGCGCACACCAATACCACCGGGCGCGTGGTTGCGAACGCTCACCTGACGAGCAAGTTCACTCTGAGCGATGAGATCTATACGGTGAGTCAGAGGCTGTTGGAGACGCAGTTTGAGGGCAAAGTCCAGTCCAACGCCACGATGCTGACGTACACCTTTAGCCCGAAATACTCGGTGTTTGGTGGTTTCACCTACGATAATGAACTGGCTACCGGCATCATCGCCTACCAGCGCGGCGTGCCTGTCGCCGGGACGCCGTTCCCGCTTCGCGACCAGGCCCTCAACCGCGTCTGGCAGGGCGGGCTGGCTGCTGAACCCGTGAAGTACTTCGGAATCAGCTTTACCGGGAATTTTGTCCGCACCACCGGTCAAGGTGAAGAGGGCGGGATCTCTCCCGTTTACGGGCCGTTGACCTGGCCGCTCGGCACGGGCACGGTTTACTTCAATATCCCCAGGGCCGGCAGGCTTTCTGTTGACCTGCAGCGCACCTATTACACCCAACAGCTCTACCCGATCAGCGCCAACAATTTTGGCGCCAACATATTGATGATTCGCTGGACGCGTGACTTTTAGCAGTAACAGGCCGGTTGAAATTGGACCGGAAACAAAGGATGATTTATTGAAGCGTGGTTTCCCAAAGAGGAATGTCACAAGGAGGAAATGATAATGAACAAGGTCGTTAACACTGCAGCACTTGCAATTTTCTCAGCCCTGCTGGCCGGCGCATGGCTTCTGACTCCAGCCTACAGGGCCCAGGCCAAAGACGCTGCACCCACATTTGATGCCAAGTGCGCAATGTGTCATGCGAAGGACGGCAGTGGAAACAGTCCCATGGGTAAGAACATGAAGGTTCCCGACCTGCGCTCGAAGGCTGTGCAGTCCATGTCGAACGCTGACCTTCACAGCTTCATCGCCAACGGCAAAGGGATCATGCCGGGCTATGGCAGCCAGCTTTCCAAGGAAGAAATTGACGACCTTGTAGCCTATATTCACCAGTTGGGCAAAAAGAAGTAGGGAACGATTCAGAAAATACGCCATCACCTGCCGGATGCGTTCGGAGGTAGTCATGATGAGCACCATCAGGAAACTTGCAGTATTCGGCATCACACTGGGCGTGGCCCTCGCGATGTCTTCCATTTCTTCATCTGGCACCATGGAAATTGCCAAGAAGGAAAAGACTTCGTGTACCACCTGCCACGTGAAAATGGGACAGAAAGACCTGAACGATGTGGGCAAGTGCTATGCCAAGAAGAAAGACCTGAAGGCTTGCGAATCTGCGGCCAAGGCAGGCCAGTAGCTGCTCCGGGAATTTTCCCGGATTAGAGACACGCAGAAATCGCGACTGGAGGTTAGTATGAACCTCACGTTCTATCTTGCAACATGGATTCCCCTTGCGGTGTTCGTGGGAGTGCTGGCCATCTATCGGAATATGATGGCCAGCCACGAAGACGAAACTCTTCATGTTCTGGACGGCGATGCACCCCAGGTCGCCGCCCAGGTCAAACTCAGCCATAGACTGGAAGTCATCGAGCGGTGGGGGAAGATCCTGACCGCCATCGTGGTGGTTTATGGCCTGGTGATCGGTGCCCTGTACCTGCAGTACGTATGGCAGCAAGGCGCCAAATTGCCGGGATGAGTTTTGACTCCCTCGAAACTACGGCCCAACATGAACGCTTGGCAGCGGTGCGTCGGAGTGTCGGTTGCAGTGCTTGTGCTCGCATCCGTAAGCTGGGCAGAGGGTTCCGGCTCTCTATCGAGCAGCGACTGTCTGGCCTGCCACGGTGAGGCGGGCTTCAAAGATTCTAAAGGTCACAGCGCTTCCGTTGATCCGAAGGTATTCAGTACTTCCGTCCACAGCGCGCTGGGCTGCCAGGCTTGCCACTCCGACGTCACGGAATTCCCCCACAAACTGCCGGTCAAAACGGTTGCATGCGCCGGCTGCCATGCCAGCGCCGACTCGGATTTTCAAGTGAGCGTTCATCACCTGGTGATGAAGGACCCTTCTTCACCGGCGTGCCTGAACTGCCATGGGGACCCGCACGCCGTCGTTTCTGTGCATGACTCCCGTTCGCCGGTCTATGCGCTGAACCTTCCACGTACGTGCGGCACCTGTCATGGAAATCCCCGGCTGGCCAGGGAGTACGGCCTGCCGAATGTTTATTCGCTCTACATCGATTCCATCCATGGATTTGCGCTAACCCGCGACGGTCTGCTGGTCGCCGCCACCTGCACAAGCTGCCATGGGGCGCACAAAATTCTGGCTCCCAATAACCCGCACAGCCCCGTGTCACGCAAGAATATTCCGGCGACGTGCGGCGCCTGCCATGCCGGGATTGAGGCAAAATATTTCCGTGGCGCTCATGGGAAGGGCTTGCGCGCCGGCAATTCCGAAGTGCCTGTCTGCACCAGTTGTCATACGGCACATTCCATTGTGAGTGTGCGAACAGCCTCCTTTCAGTTAAAGACGACGTCCAGATGCGGAAGTTGCCACTCTGCCCGGGCGGCCACTTATCAGGACACTTTCCACGGCCAGGTGACGGCGCTGGGCTTCGTGGTGACAGCCCGCTGCTGGAATTGCCACCGGGCCCACGAGATTCTCCCGGCGTCTGACCCGGAATCCTCCATTGCCCCGGCAAACCTGCAAAAGACCTGCGGGCAATGCCATGAAAACGTCTCGAAGGGCTTTGTGTCATACGATCCGCACGCCAATCCTCGCGACAGCACGCATTACCCGGGACTTTATTACACGGCGCGCTTTATGAATTTCCTGATGCTGGCGGTCTTTACCTTTTTCGGTTTGCATACGATTCTCTGGTTTCTCCGCTCCCTGGTGGAGCGCCGGAAGGATGGGAGAAGTGGCGAAGAAGTTGCGTCCAAATAACGCCGCAGAGGTGAAATGGAAAATCGACAGGAGCAGAGCTACTACTACCGGTTTTCGCCTGGCAAGCGATTGCTTCACGGGATGCTGTTCTCCTCGTTTCTGGGCCTGGCACTGACGGGGCTGACGCTTCGCTTCGGCTCTGCCGGGTGGGCCTCGGCCTTCGCGCATGGAGTGGGTGGGCTTGGCGCCATCCTCTTTTTCCACAAAGCCTTTGGCGTTTTGTTGACGGCGGCCTTTCTTGTTCATGTGGGAAACATTCTCCGCCTGGTTTTCGTCCAGAAAAGGTTTGGAATGCTTTGGGGGCCTGAATCTCTTGTGCCGCAACCCAGGGATGTTGTGCAACTGGGGGCCCATTTTCGTTGGTTCCTGGGATTGGGGCCGAAACCCAAATTTGACCGCTATGCCTACTGGGAAAAGTTCGATTACTGGGCTGTCTTCTGGGGCATGGCCATCATCGGGCTCTCCGGCTACAGCATGTGGTTTGCGCAACCCGTCGCGAGGCTTTTGCCGGGGTCGTGGTTCAACGTTGCACTGCTTCTCCATGGAGACGAGGCCCTGCTTGCCGTCTGGTTCATTTTCACGATTCACTTTTTCAACACCCACCTGCGTCCCGGCAGCTTCCCGATGGACACGGTGATTTTCACGGGCCGTCAAACCAGGAAGGAATTGGAGGAAAAGCACCCCGCGGAGTATGAGCGCCTGCTGGCACAGGGCAGCCTTGAGGGCCTCCGGGCAGAGCAACCGCAGAGATGGTTTGTCGTGGCCGGCAAGGTGGTGGGCTTTGCCGCTATCGCCACGGGTTTCGTTCTGCTCCTGCTCACCCTGTTTTCGTTCCGCCAGTGAGCATGGCCTGAGGTGGGGCTTCAGGAAAATGCCTCGGGCATCCTCCTAATGCAGCGATTCCTGCGGCCTCATCAGCAAGGAGCCCTGTGGGGCATCCCGCCAGGCCCGTCCCTGGTAGCAAGTGGGTTGACCAGCAGGGCTGGCCGGTCCTACCATCTAGCGGAGCGATTCAAAAAGCGGGGAAATTGCTGTGACGCGCGAGCGCGAACAGGGGCGCAAAGCCAGGCAGCCTGAGGAGGATGAGAGCACGGATGGTTAATCAAGAGAAGGGACTGAAGAAATGGCTTACACCGTATGTGTATCTCTCAGGGAATTGCCTCAGCCTGATCGGAGTTGTGCTTGTCACCACTGGCGCTGTTCTGTGGTTGTTGTTGCTGCCTGTTATTTTGCGCGGTTTTACGGACAATCCTTACGCCGGGATTCTGACTTTTATGGGCCTGCCCGCGGTCTTTTTCGGCGGGCTCATTCTCATCCCTTTGGGCATTGTTCTTCGCGCGCGGCGTGAACGGCACCGCGGCATTTATCCTTCCGATTTTCCTCCCCTGGATTTCAGGAACGCGGAACTGCGCAAATTGCTTTTCTTCGTGGGGGTGACAACCGTCGTCAACCTGATCATCGGCGCTCAGCTTCTTTACTCCGGCGTGAATTATATGGACAGCGTGACCTTTTGCGGGAAGACCTGCCACACCGTCATGCAGCCGCAATATGTTGCCTACGAACACTCCCCCCACGCGCGGGTGGCCTGCGTGGAATGTCATATTGGTCCGGGAGCTTCCTGGTTTGTGCGCAGCAAGTTGTCGGGCTCCTATCAGGTTTTTGCAACCATCTTCAATGTCTATCCTCGCCCCATTCCCGTTCCGGTCTCCAACCTGCGGCCGGCGCGGCAAACCTGCGAGCAGTGCCACTGGCCGGCGCGGTTTGAAGGTAACCGCCTGGTGGTCATCCCGCACTACGCTGACGACGCGGCAAATACCATGACCAGGACGGTGCTGCTGATGCATATCGGCGGAGGAGACGGCCGCGGCGGAATCCACGGCGCCCACGTCGGGCCGGGAATTACCATCCGGTACGGGTCTGATTCGAGCCGCCAGAAAATGAACTGGGTCGAATACGTCAACACCACGACGGGCAAGAAAACGCTCTTTGTCAATGACAAGATGAATCCCAGGACCGTCAACCCTGCAAGCGGCCGGGTTATGGATTGCATTGATTGCCACAACCAGCCGACCCACATTTTTCACCTTCCCGGCGACGCCGTGGACGAAGCCATGGCGCGCGGTGACATTCCGCCGTCGCTTCCGTTTGTGAAGAAGGAAGGTCTGACGCTTCTGCAGGCCAGGTACAACACTCAGTACGAAGCCGCGGAAAAGATCTCTTCCGGGCTGGTCCAGTACTACAGCCAGAATTACCCACAGGTGCTTTCTCAGCACCGCGCGGAAGTATCCAAGGCCGCCAGGGAGCTTGCTGCCATCTACCAGGAGAACGTTTTCCCCAAAATGAACGTCAACTGGGGAACTTATCCCAACAACCTCGGGCACATGAACTTCCCCGGATGCTTCCGCTGCCATGGAACTCTGCACGAGGCTTCCGATACGAGCAAAATGATTACGCAGGATTGCAGTGTTTGCCACAACCTGCTTTCGATGGGCGAGGCCAACCCCAAGATTCTGACGGACCTTGGTTTGGGCGGAACCACCGGGCCATCTCAATAGGGGTGGGCCGGCATCTTCAGTGGCGCTTCGGGTTGCGAATGCCCGTGCTGGATGATATTCTGCCCTGTAAGTATCTAACCCAACACCTGTCTGACCGGTTGCCCAAGGCCTTTACCTGGCTTATTAAGGAAGGCGCGAAAATTGCTCCATGAAGCAATCAAAGATCGCAAGAAAGTCCTGGTGCTCAACGCGGGCTCAAGCAGCCTGAAAAGCTGCCTCTACGAGCTGGCGGATTCCTTGCCGCAAGCGCCTCCTGTTCCTTTGTGGGAAGGCCGCCTGGAATGGGAAGAGCCGTTCGGCAATGTGCGGCTCCGGGCCAAACGCGAAGGGCACCAGGTGATGGACGAGCAGCCCGACCTTGATTCGGAAAGCGCGGCCGCCGGTTATCTGTTGCAGACCCTCTGGGAAGGCCCGGCGAGCGTGCTTGCCGGCCCGGAAGAGGTGGACGTGGTGGGCCATCGCGTCGTCCACGGGGGCGAGAAATATTCCGAGCCTACGCGGGTGACGGCAGAAATGAAGCAGGAGATCAAAAGCCTGTCGCCGTTTGCTCCGGAGCATAATCCCGCCGAGGTCAGCGGCATTGAGATCGCCGAAGGGATTTTCAAATCGCGGCCCCAGGTGGCTGTGTTTGACACGGCATTTCACCAGACACTTCCGAAACACGCTTTTATCTATCCCGGCCCCTACGCCTGGTACGAACGCGGCATCCGGCGTTATGGCTTTCACGGCATCAGCCACCAGTACTGCGCTTGGCGCGCGGCCGGGATCCTGCACAAGGACGTTGAACGATTGCGAATCGTTACCTGCCACCTGGGCCACGGTTGCTCGCTGGCGGCCGTGCGGAATGGGCACAGCGTAGATACGACCATGGGCTTTACGCCTCTCGAAGGATTGATGATGGCCAGCCGCTGCGGCACCATCGATCCTGGAATTCTCATCCATCTGCTGAGGGAAGAAAAATATTCCGCTGACCGGTTGGAGGAGCTCCTGAACCGCGAATCCGGCCTGCTGGGAGTGTCGGGAGTGTCCGACGACATGCGGCAAATTCTCTCCGCCATCAAGAAAGGCAACGCCCGCGCCGGCCTGGCCTTTGATACGTTCATTCACCGTTTGCGGCAATACATTGGAGCGATGATCGCTTCGCTCGGCGGCGTGGACGCACTGGCCTTTACCGGCGGCATCGGTGAGAACTCGCCTGAGGTGCGCGCCGCTGCCTGCTCCGGCTGGGATTTTCTTGGCCTCAAGCTTGACCGGCAAAAGAATGGCGACTCGCCTGTGGATTGCGACATTGCCAGTGCGGATTCCGCCATCCCCGTGGTGGTGGTGGCGGCGCGTGAAGAATGGGCGATTGCGCAGGAATGCTGGAGGTTTGCCCGGTCAGCCTGAGCATCGAATTCTTGACTGGAGAATCGTCAAGGTGGCTGGCCGGTCCGCCACCCTCTCGAGCATAGCGCGACGCATGGATGCCCCCATCCAGCCTGCCCGCGCGCCGGCGCCTTCTTCCTGATGCTGTGGCGGGGGGCACCGCTAGGGTGGTCCGCATCCGTTTGAGGGAGGGTCTATGAACGGAGCTGTTTTTGCTCACCGCATTCAGTTCGCATTCACGGTGATGTTCCACTACCTTTTCCCCATTCTCACCATGGGGCTGGGTTTTTTCATCGCACTTTTTTCAACGCTGCACATTTGGACAAAAGACGAACGCTATGCCGGTGCCGCGCAATTCTGGGCAAAGATCTTCGCCGTCAATTTTGCAATCGGAGTTGTGACAGGCATACCTCTGGAGTTTGAGTTCGGAACCAACTGGAGCCGATTCTCAAGTTTCGGCGGCGGAGTGTTCGGCCAAACGCTCCCCCTGGAGGGCGTCTATGCGTTCTTTCTGGAGTCCGGATTCCTGGGAATGTTTCTGGCGGGCGAGAAGCGCGTGGGCAGGACGATGCACTGGATTTCCGGCCTCGGCGTGGCCTTCGGCTCCCTGCTGTCGGGCTATTTTATCGTTGCCACCAACGCCTGGATGCAACACCCGGTGGGGTACGTGATGGACGCTTCAGGGGCCATTCAATTGAAGTCCTTCTGGGCTGTGCTGCTGAATCCCTACGCGATCTGGCAATATGCCCACACCATCAATGGTGCGCTGCTGACGGCCGCTTTTGTGATTGGCGGTCTCGGCGCGTTCTACCTTCTTTCGGAGCGCCACAGGGAATTTGGCATGCTGTCGGTGAAGACCGCGGTTGTGGCCGGAGTGGTTCTTTCGCTCACACAATTGTTCCCCACTGGAGACATGAACGGCGCAAGCGTGGTCCGGTACCAGCCCACCAAGCTTGCCGCCATGGAAGGCCTGTTTGAAACCGAGCGGGGCGCGGCACTGGCGATTGTGGGGATGCCGGACACGGAAACCGACAAGCTGATTGATCCCATCTACGTTCCGGAATTTCTCAGCTTCCTGGCTTATGGCAATTTTCGCGCCACCGTCAGCGGGCTGAACAGCTATCCGAGGGACCTCTGGCCGCCTGTCGAACTCACCTACTACTGCTATCACATCATGGTCGGGCTGGGCACAATCTTCATTGCCCAGATGTTGATCGGCCTGTTCCTTTTGTGGAGGCGCAAGCTTTACTCTAGCCGATGGTTTCTGTGGATGCTGATGGTCACGATCCCTTTTCCGTACATCGCCAATGAGGCCGGGTGGGTGGTTTCTGAAGTGGGCCGGCAGCCCTGGCTTGTGTACGGGTTGATGAAGACGCCCGCGGGGACCTCCGCCAATGTTGCCGCCGGAGAGACCATCTTCACCACGATGGGATTTGCCGGAATTTATGCCATCCTGGGCATACTTTTCCTGTTCCTGGTGGCCCGCATCATCCACCGCGGGCCGCAGAAAGAAACGGGGGCACATGCGTAACATGCCGACTGAAGGGCGGAGAAGGCAAAACCACCGCCGCAATCCCTTTGGAAGCCGGGCAAAGACAGAACAGATACCGGCCGATGGAGGTTTGGAGTGATCAACATAATCTGGTTCTGGGTGCTTGGAGCGATGTTGACAGCTTACGCCGTGCTGGACGGGTATGACCTGGGTGTTGGGTCCATCTCGCTCTGGATCGCAAATACCGACGAGGAGCGGCGCCTGGCCCTCAATTCTATCGGGCCCGTCTGGAACGGCAATGAAGTTTGGCTGATAGCTGCGGGAGGCATGATGGTGGTATCATTCCCGCGGATTTATGCCGTGGGCTTCAGCGGTTTTTATCTGGCCCTGATGCTGGTTCTCTGGCTTTTGATCCTGCGCGGCGTTTCCATCGAGTTCCGGAGCCAGTCTCAGAATCCTTTGTGGCGGGCGCTTTGGGACGCAGGCTTCTGGGTGGGCAGCATCCTGCTGGCTTTGCTGCTGGGCGTTGCCCTCGGGAACGTTGTCCGGGGCCTGCCCATTGGCGCGGACGGAAATTTCCAGGGAACTTTTGGCCTGATGCTGAACCCCTATTCGCTGCTCACAGGTATTCTGAGCGTGGTGGCGCTGGCCTGGCACGGAACAAATTATCTGCGGGTCAAAACAGATGGCGCGCTATTCGAGAGGGCCGTCAGGTGGTCGCGCACACTTTGGTGGATCGTGGTGGCGATGGTGATCGTGGTCACGATCGCCACCTTCATCGTGCTTTCAGGCAGCCCGCGCACGTTTCGGGTTAATCCTGCAGCGTGGGTGATACCCTTCTTTATTCTGGCTGCACTGGTCTGGGGCTTTTTGTCGCGAGGGCCGGACCGCAGCAGCGCCGCCTTCCGGTCTTCCATCCTGCTCATCGTTGCTCTGATGCTGACGGCCGCCCTGACGATGTTTCCAAACCTTCTTCCTTCCACTGTCAGCCCGCAATACAGCCTGAACATTTACAATTCCGCCTCTTCGCCGCACGCTCTTCGCGTGTCCCTGATTGCCAATCTGGTTGGCATGATTGCCGTGGTTGTTTACAGCATTTACGTTCACCGGGTGTTCCACGGCAAGGTACGACTGGAAGAAGGCCACTACTGAGACGGTCGAAATCCAAAAGCAGAGGGGCTGGCCCGCCTTGCTATTAATGAAGGGCCTTCAGCGGCAGGCGATGGATGCAGGAGAGCTGGTCGAGAGTGGTGGTTACGCGGTCGCTTAAAAGCTGGACAACCCAGAAGGCAGCCGCGGGATGATGGCACAGGAACTTGAGAAAGTCCGGACACTTGATGAAGCCCGTCTGGCAGGGCACAGTTGCAACGGCATTTTCCTCGTAGTATTTCCCTGACAGCGCTGCGCTCAGCCCCAGAACATCACCCGGCAGCACGATACCCAGCACCATTTGCCGCCCATGCGCGTCCGTTACGGAAAGTTCCACCCGGCCCGAGTAAAGGATGTAGATGCCCTGCGGCGATTGTCCCTCCAGGAAGAACTCGTGTCCTCTTGGGCAAACTTTGGTCGTCTG